>CAYSVD010000112.1:0-1596 GCA_964434395.1 uncultured Pseudohongiella sp. | reverse complement strand
GCCCGGGACGAGTCGGAGTCGCATTTGGTGACCCGCATCGCGCGGGCGCTGGCGGTCCGCTATGGGGGCGACAGGGCCTCGGCGGATTGGCGCCACTTCGGGCGCCTCGCCGCATTCAGCAACCGCAAGCCGGAGCATGAGAACGGCGGCCGGTGGCCGCTGGTCCGGCTGGTGTCGGACACGGGGCGCGGCGTGGACGCGGCGACGCTCGAGAATCTGGTGACGACGGCCTGGAACGAGGACCGGGCGGAAAGCTACGCGGCGGACCTGGATGGAGTCCGGGCGCGATGGGGCGGAGGACGTAGCAATGGAGCCAGAGCCTTCGCCAAGAAGATATACCGGAATGTCGAGCGGCGGGTCGCCGAAGATCCTGATTTCGGGCGGTCGGAGGCGGACTTCCTCGTCGCCATGAGGATGCTGGCGGCGAAATTCAGCCTGGCCGCGATCTCGGATGCGATGGCGGCCGAGTCGCCCGGTGTGGCGGCGCGGAAGCTCGGTCACTTGGAGGACTATGTCAGGCGGACGGTCGATCAGGCGCTGAAAGCGCACCTCGCCTAAGGCATCCGCTCGAGGCGCGGTGGCCGACAGCTCTCGGCCGCCGCCGGGCCTGACTGACCCCCTGACAGGCGCGGGACCGCCGGCAGGCGAACCCCGATGGCCCCGGCGCGGCGCACCGGAGCGAAAACCGCGCTCTGGGGGCGACACATGGTCGGCGGGGCGCCTGACGCCACCTGACGCGCTTGGCTTGGCGCCGCCCTGCGGCGGTTCGCTTTCCAGTTGGGGGCAAAACCACTTCCCACGACGAAAACGCTGTCGGCGGCGCTGGGCGCGGCGCAGGCGGCCCGCCCGGGGGCCGGGGCGCGGAGCCGACGGAAACCGGTGCGGCATCGCCAGCGGTCCTGTCCGGCGTCCCGCCCTGCGACACCCCTGCCCTGACGACCAGAACCGGACTCCGGCGGCGGCGAAGCCGGCCGTTCTCATATTCGGCCCGGGCGCGGCCGGAGACCCCGCCATGCGGGGATGCGAAGGCGGCGAACCGGCGAGGCGACACCGGAGCGGCGGCAACCTGGATCCCTGCCCCGTCGACGATGGCGGCGCCGGCGTGGCGGCCGCAAGTGAACCCGGCCGGCGGAACCGGCGCCCCCAGAGTCTGATCGCCAGCAGGTGGAGACCGGGGATGCATCGCCTTCACGCCCGTGGGCGGCCCCTGCGCCGCCGTGCTCGCCCGGATGGGACTTGGCGGGTCCGGGGCCCGTGCCGGCGGAATGCACCCTGGGCCGCCGCCGGTCGGCGCGGGCGTGGGGGGCGGCGACGGCGAAACCGACCCGGGCGGCGGCCGGACGGACTGACGGCCTGAACCCGCTCCCGGGGCATGCCGCCCGGATCGCTTTCCTAAATTGTTTGACTTCCGGGGATCGACCTTGGATGATGCCGTCGGTCGGCGCCCGATGGGGCGGGGCGTATGCGGAACGCGCCCTGTCGCCGACACCCGCCCGGGGCTGAGGTCGACGGCATGAGCGCGAGGATGGTTTTTGACCATACGGTTGGAAGCGCCCTGAAAAGCGGGCCGCGAAGGGAAAGACGGCGACGCTCCGT
>CAYSVD010000111.1:0-13000 GCA_964434395.1 uncultured Pseudohongiella sp. | reverse complement strand
CTGCTGCCCTTCATGGTGCTGCCGCTGTATTCGGTCATGAGCGCCATCCCCGGCGTGCAGATGCAGGCGGCGGCGTCCCTGGGCGCGGACTGGCCGACGGCCTTCCGGCGCGTCTACCTGCCCCAGTCCATGCCGGGGGTGGGGGCGGGGTGCCTGCTGGTGTTCATCCTGGCGATCGGCTACTACATCACGCCGGCGCTGGTAGGCGGCCAGAGCGGCCAACTCATCTCCAACCAGATCGCCTTCCACATCCAGACCTCGCTGAACTGGGGCCTGGGTGCCGCCCTGGGCGGCCTCCTGTTCCTCGCGGTGCTGTTGCTGTTCCTGCTGTACGACCGGGTTCTGGGGCTCGACCGCATGAGGCTGGGCGTGTGAACCTGCCCGACGCGCCCGCGGGGCCCGGCCGCTGGATGCTGCGGATCTTCTCCGCGCTGGCCCTGCTGTTCCTGATCGCGCCGGTGCTGGTGGTGATCCCCCTGTCGTTCAACGCCGAACCCTATTTCACCTTCACGCCCGGCATGCTGCGGCTGGAGGCCGATGCCTGGTCCCTGCGCTGGTACGAGCAGGTGGTCTTCAGCGAGCAGTGGCGGCGCGCGGCGGCCAACTCGCTGATCATCGGCCTATCGGCCACCGCGCTGGCCACCGTGCTGGGCACCCTGGCCGCGCTCGGGCTGTCCAGCCCGGCGATGCCCTGGCGGCGCACGCTCACGGCCCTTTTGATATCGCCGATGATCGTGCCCATCATCATCGCCGCGGCCGGCATGTTTTTCTTCTACTCCTCGGTCGGGCTGACCCAGACCCACCTCGGGCTGATCCTTTCCCACGCGGTGCTCGGCGCGCCCTTCGTGGTCATCACGGTGACGGCGGCGATGACGGGCTTCGACCGGGAGCTGCTGCTGGCAGCGACCAGCCTGGGCGCCGGCCCGGTGCGCGGCTTCTTCAAGGTGCAGTTGCCGCTGATCAGCCCGGGCGTGATATCCGGAGCGCTGTTCGCCTTCGCCGCCTCGCTGGACGAGGTGGTGGTGGTGCTGTTCATGGGCGGCATCGAGCAGCGCACCATCCCGCGGCAGATGTGGTCCGGGATCCGCGAGGAGATCAGCCCCGCGATCCTCGCCGCCGCGACCTTCCTGATCGTCATCGCCGTGCTGCTGCTCGTCGCGGTGGAGCTGTTGCAGCGCCGCGCGGCCGCCCGGCGTCTGGCCGCCCAGACGGAGGACTGAGGCGGCGCTCCGGCGTAACCGGTCGCACTGCCCGGCGGCGCAGCAACGTCATCCGCATCGGGCCGTGGTGCGGCGGCGCTCGTTGGATGCGATGAGCGGCGGGAATCGCTGGCGGCCTCGTCTTCCGACACGGATGCCTGGCGGGTCCGGTTGAAAGCGAGAACGAGCATTGTCGGGGGGCTACGATGGACCCACGTAAAGTGACCACGTAAAGTGGATGCGCCGGCGCGTCAACAGTGGTATGTTACCGCCCGATTCCATAGCAGGAGGCGTGTCGTGAGTAAAAGCATAAAAACTCCCGCGAAGGTTAAGTTGGGCCCGGACGGCCGCCCGGTGCAGATTTTTTCTCCCGGGCCCGCCAGCCCTCCGCCGTTTCTGGCGGGCAGGAAGGAACAGGGGGATGAGATGAAAGACGCGATACTGGATATGCTGGGTTCCGGGTCTGGAGGAGAGCCGATTTTTCTTTTCGGACCTAGAGGTATGGGCAAGACCGTATTGTTGGAAAAGTTCGAAATGGATTCACCGCACGGCGCGGATGTCAGGTGCATCACTCCCAGCGTGGCGTTGACCGATATCAACAACATCCCAAGGATATTGCTGAGTGATCGGGCGCAATGGGGAAAGTGGCGGGAAGCGTTAAAAAAAGTGAAGAAAAGCATGCCGAACAAAGCGAGCGTTGGCGTCGCGGGCGTAGCCAATATCGGGTTCGAGTTCAATGGGAATATGAAAGACGCCGACTGCGCGGAGCGGATACAAAGCGAAATCATCATGAGATGCGCCGAGCGGCCGATGGTGCTGATCGTCGACGAGGCGCACACGCTGAAAGGGGAAGCGGGCTGTTTTTTCCTTAACTACGTACAAGACATCATAAAGGCTGGCGCTCGATTTAAGCTGGTGCTTGCGGGGACTCCGAACCTTCACGCCGCGGTCGATAGTATCGGCGCTTCCTTTATCAGCCGCCGGAAGAGCATTCCCATGGAAGCGCTGGACCACGCGGCGGCTTTCAACTCCATCGCCGTCCCTATCGAAAGGGTGGCGCCTAAGGTTTCTTTAGACCGCGCAATGCTTAATGAGGTGGTGGAGAAAGCCCATGGTTATCCGTACTTCCTGCAGATATTGGGCGGGGCGCTCTGGAGCGCGCGCAAGGGACCGGACAAGGACTCGATAGGATGGGATGAGTACAATGTCGTCAAGGATCCATTCGAGAAGAGAAAGCTGGAACATTATCGTGGCTATTACAAAGAACTTGATGCGCCCGATGGGCACTTGTTGCAGGCGCTGGCCGTCGCCAACAAGTTCCTTGAGGTCAAAATGCGTGAAGGGAGCGATACGATAAGCGATAGCGATGTATACGCTTTTATTTTTTCTCAAACCAACTCCTCGCTAAGCTTTAAAGAACGAGATAATGAAACAAAAAAAATCACGCTTCACCTAACGGAAAAGGATGTCATGTGGGAGCCGCATGATGGCATTATAAAAGCTTCTCTGCCGAGTTTCCATGCTTACATCCGGATGAAGTGCTTGGAAAAAGCTACCGCGTTGCGCAAATTGGGGCTTGATCCTTCCAGGCTCGACCCCGCGACGGGAGTCGACGCGCCGGGCGTCGATGCTCCGGCCGGCCCCGCGCCCGACTAGCCGCCTCGACACCATGAAGATGCGCGGGAAATCGAAGGGCGCGATACTGGGCCAACGGGACGTGGCTCTGATGGCGGACGCGAGGGGGCGTTGGAAAAGCCGTTGTTGAGTACGTAAGCTTTTCCGCCGCGGCCTGCCCCCGGGAGAAGCATGGTCCGTTGGCGTGGGCGGTTGGGGGCGGTCGGTATCGTCTCGGGCCGATGTATCATAGGGCCATGAACGCGAAAGTCTCCGCGGCCGCGCTGCTGGCTCTGCTCGCCGGCGCACCCGCCCACGCCCCCTCCGCTCAGGAGCGCGACCAGCGCCAACACTGGCTGGAACTGGCCGCAGCGGACCAGACCTACGCCGACCGCGCCATCGAGGTGGGGCGCAACCGCGCCTTCCTGGAGTTTCTGGGCGAGGGCTCGGTGGTGTTCCGGGACGGGCCGGTCGACGCGCTGGCGCTGTACTCCTCGCCCGACTTCTCCGGCGCCGAGCTGACCTGGGAGTCCCACTACATCGACGTCTCCCGGACCGGCGACCTAGGCCTGTCCGCCGGTCCGCTCACCCTGATCAACCCGAACCCGGAATCCGGTCAGGACTTCTTCGGACATCTGGTGTCGGTCTGGCGGAAGGTGGAGGGGGACTGGAAGCTGGCGGCCGACATCGCGGTGTTCATTCCGGGCTTTCTGAGCCTGGAGGTGGAGCCGGCGTTCGAGGACACCCGGCCCGCCTTCGCGGAGACCGCGCCGGCGGACGAGGCGGCGGGCAACGCGCCGGCCGGGCTGGCGGAGGCGGATGCAATCTTCGGGCGCGCCATCAACATCCGGGGCGGCGAGCGGGCCCTGCTGCGCCACGGCATGGAGAGCATTCGGGTCTACCTGCCGGGCATGGGGCCGGCCGTGGGCGCCGACGTCGCCGGCTCGGTCTACGGAGCCTTCTTGGACGAGTTGCTCTCGCCCGCCACGCCGGTCGAGATGGAGCACATGGGAGGCTATCTCAGCGCCTCGAAGGAGGTGGGTTACACATACGGCGTCCTGACCACCAACCCGGAGGAGGCGCAACCGGGCTTCCGCTCGAACTACCTTAGGCTGTGGCGCTTCGGCAGGAGCGGGGAATGGCGCATCGCGGTGGAGGTGTTGCAGCCCATTCAGTAACCCGTCGTCCGCCAGTTGCGCGTGACGGTCTCTCGGACACCGCGGCGGACCGCCGTTCCTCATCGCTCGATGGTCTCCGGCTCCGGTCCGCTGGCGGAGCCGTCGGTTGAGAAAAGGCCTCCATGCAGAGGAAGCGGCCAGGTCTGTTGCACGGGCCGGGCGCCGGGGTCGGAGAATCCGTCTGTTGCGGATCCGTCTGGCGATAAAATTCGATGAATTATGGTATGCTGGCGAACCAGTGGCGACTAACGGATAAGCGGAGCAGTTACGAATCTCGTCCGCGCCCTGCCGGCGAGTCATGTGAAAACGCGAGGCGACAATGAATTCCATTCGACTTGATCGTGTTGCATTGCATAGGTACAAATCCATCCGCGAGTGCGATTTGGAGTTGAAGAATCTGAATGTACTGGTTGGTCCGAACGGGTCAGGAAAGTCAAACTTTCTTGGCTTTTTCCACATGCTGCGGCAGATGCTCGGGAAAAGTCTCCAGCTTCATGTCGCGAAACAGGGCGGGCCTGATGCCTTATTGCATCTTGGAAGGGCGGAATCCAAGAGACTTTCCGCTCAACTGCATTTCGGCGACAACGGATACAAATTCTCACTGGAGCCCACAAGGGACAATCGGCTGGTATTTGCTTCAGAGCAGTTATGGCGGAAAGCGAATGGCGGTGAAACCGTCGAAGATCTGGGGCAGGGCCATTCTGAAACCAACATAGAAGACAGCAAAACTCAAACCAGAGACATTGTAGCTTCCGTAGCAAGCGGCTGGCGTGTGCATCATTTTTATGACACTGGCGACAATGCGTCGCTCCAACGGCTTCACGGTATTAATGACAATGTTTGTTTGCATCATGACGCCGGCAATCTTGCGGCGTTTTTATACTTGTTGAAAAACCAATTTCATTCCTGCTATGAGAGAATCGTGAGAACGGTCCAACATGTCGCTCCGTTTCTCGGCGACTTTATCCTCCGACCTCACCCTGAAAACCCCAATCTGATAGCGTTGGAGTGGAAGTTAAAAGGTCGAGACACCTCATTTACAGCCGGCGCGCTTTCAGATGGTACGTTGAGGTTTATTTGCCTGGCCACCGTGTTGCTGCAACCCGAAGAATTTCGTCCCGCCACAATCATCATTGATGAACCCGAGATCGGACTGTCCTCCTACGCGCTTCATCTGCTCGCCGCGCTGATATGCGAAGCATCCGAGACCAATCAGATAATTATCTCAACTCAATCAACCGACTTTCTGGATGAATTCTCTCCTAATGACGTCATCGTTGCGGGTCGGGAGGAAGATCACACGACTATTAAGAGACTGGACACCGACCGTCTGAAAAACTGGTTTAGCGAATATTCATTGGGGGAGCTTTTGTACAAAAACGTGCTGGAAGGAGAGTTGACCAAATGATGCGGGTGCATGTTTTATGCGAAGGCTATACAGAAGTAGAGTTTGTCGACAAAGTCCCGAGGCCTCATTTTTCACTCATAAACATTTCATTGTATCCGAGTCTTGTCCGCACTAGTAAGATGAGCAGAGGAAGGGTAACAACCTATGGAAAAGTCAGGAGACAATTGGTCGAAAGATGCAAGGAAGATAGGAAAAGCAGGGTGACCATCTTGCGGGATCTATATGGATTGCCTCGAGATTTTCCCGCGGAGGTAAAAGGAGATCCCAAGAAGAAGGCCGAAATTGTCAAGCAGGCGCTCCTGGATGACATCGATCAGCCCAATTTTATTCCGAATGTCGTCGTCCATGAGTTCGAGAGTTTGTTGTTCAGCGATCATCTCGCATTTGGCACAATATTCAACGAAGGCAATGTGGTGGAAAAATTGGTCGTCATACGGAATAAAGCAGGCTCACCAGAACACATTGATCAAAGTCCGACGGGTGCCCCATCCAAGCGGATCAAAGCTGTTTGCAGGTTTCGTAAGACAGCCCACGGGGTCCAGATCGCCTCGGATATTGGTTTGGATACAATACGTCGGGAATGTCCCTTGTTTGACGACTGGGTCAGAGAAATTGAAAAGTTGAAAGGAGATTAAGGAACCTTGAATCACCTGCCTATGGACGCTGTCCAGCGCCAGCGGCGTTTTGTAGGTCAAGAGAATCTTAACCAGAGGGGATGGCGCCGCGATCAAAAAGATGAAGTTGATCCGCAGGGCGGTCGCGCAAATGATGGCGGACGATCTCGACATCCTTTCGTTTGCTCTACGGCCCGATCGGCGTAGGGAAAACCGCTCTGCCGGACGCAGTAGGCGGTGGTGTCGGGTGGAAAAGGGCAAAGCGGCGCGGTTCCATAGATCCGACGGCGGGCGGCGGACCCCGGGCGAAGCCGCGGTTCGCAGACGCGCGGCTCTTTACCGCCCGCGAACCGCGGTCCCGCCTCGCGCGAAGCGGGCCCGGAGAACAACCGGCGGCGGCGCGGCGGATGCGCCGCGGCCCGTTCAACGGTCCGCCGCCCGCCGGTTGCGCGTGACGACCTCCCGGGCGCCGCGGCGGACCGCCGTACCCCGCCGGTCGACGACCTCCAGCTCCAGCCGGTGGCGGCCGTCGGGCAGCCCGGCGGTGTCCAGCGCCATGCGGAAGCCCAGATGCGGGGCGTTGGGGTCGGAGCCGACCCCCATGACCTCCACCACGTCCGGGCGGGAGAGGCCGTACTCGGCCGCGCCGGCCGGAACCCCGTCCACCAGCACGCGGACCCGCGCCACGCCGACGTCCTCGTTGTAGGCCCAGCCGCCGACCTCGACCTCGCCCTCCAGCGTCTCGCCGGGCGCGGGCCGGTCGACCCAGGCCCGGGCCGGGTAGGGGCAGGGGAAGGCCGCGGGACCGGCCGCGGCGTCCTTCAGCCCGTCGGCCCGGTAGAAGGAGAAGCGCTTCTCGCCCCCGTACAGCGACAGGGCGTCGATGCGCTCCACCCGCCCGCTGCGCCGGCACAGGAACGCCAGCAGCTCGTCGCGCCGCCCGAGGGTCATGGCGCTGTCCTCGCTGACGTACAGGGCGGCGCCGCCGGCCGCGCCGGCCAGCGCCGCGTCGTCCATTCCCCACAGCGCCAGCTGCAGCAGGCGCCCGTCCCGCGCCGCCTTGTCCCGGTCCATGGTGACCGCTTCGGGCGCCGCGCCCGCGAACCGCAACTGGGCCGCGGTGTAGTAGTTGGCCGTCGCCACGAGCGGCGCCCGCTCCGGGAAGCGCTCGGCCAGCAGCCGCTCCGTATGCCGGGAGAAGGCCTCCCAGCCGGCCATCTTGTTGGACAGCGTCCCGGGCCCCGCGAGCGGCAGCAGCTGCGGCAGGAACGCCTGCGAGCCCACGCCGGCCAAGGCGATCAGGGTGCCGGCGAAGCCGGCGGCGGGAACGCAGGCGATCAGCAGCCGGGCGCGCCGCTCCCCGCGGGGGCGCAGCCAGGCGTGCAGCCGGCGCAGGGCGGCCGGGGCGTACGCGAGCAGGGGGAAGTAGCCGGACAGCGGCCAGTGGATCGAGGTGCTGTCGGCGTCGGTCCAGGGGGCGAGCAGCAGGTAGACGGAAAGGTTGGCGCCGGCCAGGGTCAGCAGCATGGCGGCGGCCTGATCGCCTTCGCGGGCCCGCCGGACCATCAGCCAAGCGGCGATGCCGAGGACGCCGTACAGGGGCGGGCTCGCCGCCCCGGCCTGCTTGAACGGGTGCAGCAGGCCGGCGGCCCGGAACTCCCAGGGATGCCGCTCGACCAGATGGAAGGCGGCGCCGCTCAGGTCGTGGGAGAGGTTGAACCACAGCGCCGGCGCCAGCCCCAGAGCGGCCGCGGCGGTCGCCAGCCAGGGACCGGGCTCCCGCCAGCGCCGCCGCGCCGGCCGGTGCAGCAGCAGGAACAGCGCGAACGCGAACGGGTACAGCGCGAAGCGGTAATGGGTGCACAGACCGAGGCCGACGGCGACGCCCGCCGCCAGCCAGAACCCGGTCCCGCCGCGGCGCAGCGCCCGATCGAGAAAGCCCGCGGCCGCGAGGCCGAAAAACACCAGCGGCACGTCCGGCACGGCCAACAGCCCGAGAAAGCCGGCCAGCGGCAGGCACAGGGACAGCCCGGCCGCCTCCAGCGCCTGGCGCGGGCCGGCCAGGGGCAGGGCGAGCCAGTACACCAGCGCGGGAACGGCGGCGCCGAGGGCGAGGAACGGCGCGCGCGCCGCCAGGCTCTCGCCGGGGGCCAGGCCCGCGCCCAGCCCCGCCAGCCAGGCGGTCATGAAGGGCAGGTCGCTGTAGGCGGGGGCGGGAAAGGTCGAGGCGAGCCAGTAGAACACCTCGTCGCTGTACAGGTCCAGCCGGGCGGCGAGAAAAACCTTCAGCGCCAGCACCGCCAGGAAGCCGCAGGCCAGCAGCGGCGGCAGGCGCGCGCCGTGGGCCTGTCGGAGCTCCGGCGGCAAGCCGCGCCCCCTACACCTGCGTCGCCGGAATCAGGTCCCGCGGCGCCAGTCGGGGGGCCAGGCGCTTCAGCGCGCCGATGAACAGCAGCAGGACGGCCAGCATGCCGGCCGTCCAGGCCGCGGAGACCAGCGGGGTGTCGAGGATGCCGCCCAGCTGGTAGGCGACGGTGGCGGCGATGTAGGCCAGCGCCGTGCACCAGCCGAACACCAGCGCGGCCCAGCGCCAGCCGGCCTCCTTGGCGACGGCGCCCAGCACCGCGACGCAGGGGGCGTACAGCAGGACGAACACCAGGTAGCAGAAGGCGGCGAAGGGGCTGGCGAACAGGGCGGCCATGTTGGTCAGGGTGCCGCCCCGGACCTCCTGCAGGGCCGCCGCCTCCGCCTCGCCGGCGTCGCCGATGGCGATGCCGAGCGGGTCGCCGAGCCGGCCGCCCAGCGCCGCCAGCTCGACGCGGACCGACCGCCCGGCCCGGACCGCGGCGGCGGCGAGGTCCGGCGGCCCGCCGCCGTCCGCCGCTTCCGGCCCGCTGTACAGGGCGTCCAGCGTGCCGACGATGGCCTCCTTGGCGAACATGCCCGTGAACAGCCCCACGGTGGCCGGCCAGTTTTCCGGCTCTATGCCGATCGGCGAGAAGGCGGGCGTGATGGACTTGCCGATGGCGCTCAGCACCGAGTCCTCCGAGTCCTCGTTGCCGAAACTCAGGTCGGTGCCGATGGAATTGAGGAAGCTCAAGGCCATGACCACCAGCACGATGGTCTTGCCGGCCCGGAAGACGAAGCTCTTGAGGCGGAACCAGGCGCTCAGCAGTATGTTGCGGGGGACCGGGACGTGCCAGGCGGGCATCTCCTGGAACGAGGGGGAGGTCTCGCCGGTGAACAGCTGCCGGCGGAACACCCAGCCGGTGAACACCGCCAGCGCGATGCCCAGCAGGTACAGGCCGAACACGACGTTCTGCCCGTTCCGCCCGAAGAAGGCGGCGGCGAACAGCGCGTACACGGTGAGGCGCGCGCCGCAGCTCATGAACGGCGCCATGGCGATGGTCAGCAGGCGGTCGCTGTCGCGCCGCAGCGTCCGGGTCGCCATGACCGCCGGCACGTTGCAGCCGAAGCCGACGATCAGCGGCACGAAGGCGCTGCCCGGCAGGCCGATGCCGGCCATCAGGCGGTCCACGACGAAGGCCGCCCGCGCCATGTAGCCGGAATCCTCCAGCAGGGACAGGCCGAGGTAGAGGAAGCCGATGACCGGTATGAAGGTGGCGACCAGCGTGACGCCGCCGCCGAGGCCGTCGGCCAGCAGGACGACCAGCGCGGGCGGGGCGCCCGCCCGCTCCAGCAGCCAGCCGGCGCCGTCCACCAGCGCGGCGGCGAACAGGATGTCGAAGAAATCGATGAACACGGCGCCGAGGTTCACCGCGAAGGTGAACAGCAGGTAGATGACGAGCAGGAAGACCGGTGCCCCCAGCCAGCGGTTCAGCACGACGCCGTCGATGCGCTCGGACAGGTCGTGCCCCCGCGGCTCCGCCGCCACGACCCCGCCGGCCAGGCGCCGCGCCTGGAAATAGCGCCGCAGGACGCGCTCGTCGGGCGCATCGGGCCGCACGTCCCGCGGACCGTCGCCGGGCGCGTCCGCCGGCGCGTCGTTCAGCGCCTCGCCGGGCGCGGTCCCGCGCTCCGCTCCGGCCAGCGCCGCGCCCATGCGGGCGCGCAGGGCGTCGATGCCCTGCCGGCGGGCGGCGACCGTCTCCACCACCGGCGCACCGAGCCGCCGCTCGAGGCCGGAGCGCGATACGGCGATGCCCCGTCGGGCGGCCACGTCCAGCATGTTGAGCACCACCACCACGGGAATCCGCTTCTCCAGCAGCTGCTGGGTCAGGACCAGGCCGCGCTCGACGTTGCCGGCGTCGATGACGTTGACGACGAGGTCGACCCCGCTGGCATCCAGGAAATCGGCGGCGATTTGCTCGTCGATCGCCCGCCGCTCCTGCTCCAGCGAGTAGATCCCCGGCAGGTCCACCAGCTCCAGCCGCTCGCCGTCGAGGGAGAGGAAGCCGAATTTCTTCTCGACCGTCACGCCGGGCCAGTTGCCGACCCGCTGGGCGGCGCCGGTCAGGAGGTTGAACAGGGTGGATTTGCCGCTGTTGGGGTTGCCGATGAGAGCCGCTTTGCGCATGGGTCCGGCTTACTGGATGTCCACCTGGATGTCCGCGGCGTCCGTGCGGCGGATGCTGATCAGGCTCCCGCCCACCCTGATCTGCATGGGATCCCCGAGGGGCGCCAGGCGTAGCACGTCCACCACCGCGCCCGGGACGATGCCCAGGGCGTACAGGCGGCCGCGGGTCTCGGTCGGGCCGGCGGCGACGCGGCGCACGACGCAACGGGCGCCGCGGGCGGCGGCGGACAAGGTCGTTTTGTGAACCTTTTGCAGCATATTCAATGAAATCAACAGCTTGGCGCGATGCGCCGCCGGGTCAGCGAAACAAGCCTAGCAAATAAGAATCTAGTTGACAATCATTCTCATTTCGATTTAGGATTTCCCGAAAGCGGGGGGCCCCCATGTACGTCTGCATCTGCCGGCAGGTCACCGACAATCAGATCCGCGAGCGTTGCCGCGAGGGGGGGTGCTCCCTGTCGGAGATCCGCGCCGAGCTGGGCATCGCCAGCGAGTGCGGCAAGTGCGTCGGACACGCCCGCTTGATCGTCACCGAATGCGCCGGCTCCGCCTCCGGCGACGGAGCCTGATCCTCGGGAACCCCGACGGCTCCGGGCCGGCCGGGAACGCCCCGCCCGACGGGCCGTCGAAGGGCGGGATCCGCGCTCCGTCCATCCCCATGAACGCCCCCATCGCGAGCCGGCGGCGGCGCTCGGATGCCGTCGGGAAGATGATGGCGTCGCATGCGGAAGCCCGGATGCGGCCGGCCCGGCATCGCCGACCGCGGCGGCGGGTTGCCGCCAGCCAGCGTCGCTTCGCTGGCCGCCGCGACCGTTGCCGAGGGGATGGATGCACTCGAAGTAAAGATGAGCCGCACCGGCGCGAGCGATGCCTAAAACATGGGGCGGATTGGAGGGCGACATTGGCCAAGACTGGATGAGGCCAAGACTGGATGAGTTGATTTTTAGGCTCGCAATAGGTTGAATTGAGTTTTGATCTTCGGGTTGCGGACATGGACAGGAAGGATATGCCGGGTTTAATCCCGCAGGGGCGGCCTCTTGGGACATCGGCGCTCCCCGGCGATGATGTGTCTCCGACAGGCCCGGACGGGCGGCCGGTGCGGGTTTTCTCGCCAGGCCCCGCTAACCCGCCGCCATTTCTGGCGGGGCGGGAGAAGGAAAGAAATAAATTAAAGCGAGCGGTCGTGGGCATGGTCGCGGCGGACGCCGCGGGGACGCCGATGTTTGTTTTTGGCCCGCGCGGGATGGGCAAAACCGTGTTGCTGGAGGATTTCGAGAACGAGCCTCCTTGCAATGCCGACGTCAGGTGCATCACCCCAAGCACGGAGCTGACCGATATAAACAACATCCCCAAGGTCTTGTTGAGTCCACAGGAAGGTTGGCGTGGCTGGCGCGCCGCGCTGAAAAAGTTGAGGGAGAAGATTCCCGACGCCGCTCATGCTGGCATGGGCACTTTTAATCTCGGGTATGAATTTAAGGGAGATATGAATGATGCGGTGCGGGCTCATGAGATAAGGAGCGAGATCATCATGAGGTGCGCTAAGCGTCCGATGGTCTTGATTGTTGATGAGGCGCATATGCTGACGCCGGATACCGGGCTTTTTTTTCTGAATTATGTGCAGGACATAATTAAGAGCGGTACGCGGTTGCAACTGGTGCTGGCGGGGACGCCGAATCTCTTCGACGCCTTGCGTAAGATCGGCGCATCGTTTATATGGCGCGGGAATGATGTCTCGGTAGGTGTGTTGAGCGACGAGGATGCCAAGGACTCTATTAGGGTTCCGCTGGCGCAGCAGAAACCTAAGGTTTCTATTGATGATGATGTGCTGGATCGGGTGGTGGAGCGTGCTCAGGGCTACCCTTTTTTCCTGCAGATCTGGGGGGAGGAACTCTGGGACGGCCGGCAAGCGCCCTCCATGGACAATATCGATATGGGTGTATATGCGGTCGCCGAGCCTAAAGCGGCGAAAAGACGAGCGGAACTCTATGGGAAGTATTTGCTCGACATTTCGTCTGCGAAGCTTTTTGTCCCAGCGGCGTTGCTGGCGATGGCGTTCCAATCGCGGGACGCGATGTATTTCGAGGAGGCTCGCAACATCGTGTTTGCGACTACCGATCCCTCGTTGGATGTGCGGCGCAGAAGCGAGGATACTGATGCCTTTATGAGCCGTCTGCTTGCGAAGGATGTGCTCTGGGAACAGACGGAAGGAGTTGTGCGCCCGGCGCTCCCCTGCTTTCACGCATACATCCTTGATCGCGCGCAACAGAGGATCGATGCTCGGCGCTTGATCAAGGCGACGCTCAACGACCCGGAGAACGATCTAATCTTTAGGCAGGTTTTCCGCTCGACGACAGAGTCTTTCCTTGACAGTGATTACCCAACCCTCCACGCAGAGGCGCCAAACGCCAAAGGTTCATTCGAAGCCGATAGCGATCGGGAACGCTAGGGGC
>CAYSVD010000110.1:0-11291 GCA_964434395.1 uncultured Pseudohongiella sp. | reverse complement strand
GCGTTTGACCCCCGCCGCCGCCAGGCATCTGGTCGCCAGGCATCTGGTCGCCCAGCGCATCGATCGCGGCCTGCACGGTGGCGTCGTCGCCGGTCACCGAATCCAGCACCCCGCGCAACGCGGATGCCGAGCCGTCCAGCTCCCGCGCCACCGAGTGCTCCGCCGCCACCCGGGCCTTGTTGAGGAAGGCGCGGGCGAACTCGGCGAACTCCGCCGGCACGTCCAGGCCGCTCAGGAATTGCTGCGCCGCCAGCACCAGACCGGCGGCCTCGCCGCCGGCATCGAAGTGGGCGACCACGATCTCCCGGCCCCCCGCCAGCAGATCCGCATCGGCCCCGGGCAGCAGGCGCTCCAGCCAAGCGTCCGCGAACCCGGCCGGATCCTGGGACGCAGGGTACAGGCTCGTCCAGCGCCCGTCGGCGGTCAAGGCTTCAGCCGCATCGAGCAGGGTTCCCCCGCCGTCGGCGACCGCCTCCAGCTCCTCCACCAGGTCGGCGCCCGGCGCGGCGTCGTACGCCGCGACCGCCAACTGGACGAGATCCTCGACGGTCTCGCTGCGGACCAGCTCCTCCATCGCGGCCGCGCTCCGCTCGAGAAAATCGGCGGCGAAGTCGGCGAAGTCCGCCGGCGCATCCGGGGCGCTCAGGAATTGCTGCGCCGCCAGCACCAGATGGGAGGGCGAGCCGGCGACGCCGCCGACTTCGAGATGGGCGACCACGATCCCCCGGCCGAAGGCCAGCAGCTCCGCATCCGCCCCGGGCAGCAGGCGCCCCAGCCAAGCGTCCGAGAACTCGGCCGGGGTCTGGGACGGCGGATACAACTCCCCCCAACGCGCGCCAGTCGTCAAGGCGCCCGCCACGGAGAGCAGGCCGCCCCCCTCCCCGTCGTGGAGCGCCTCCAGCCCGCGCATCAGGGCGGCATCCGGCGCGGCGCCGTACGCCGCGACGATCAGCTGGACGATGTCCTCTCTGGCATCAGCGCCGGCCATGCGCAAACGTCCTCAGATGCGTCCGCCGGCCGGAGCCGCCCGTCGTCCGGAGGGGGGGGGGGCGACCTTCGGCCGCGGACGCTCCCGGCCCGCAGATACTCCGTCGTCTCGGCGATGCGCGGCACGATCCGGACTCCTGTCCTCCTTCGCCTCTCGCGGGGCGCGGAGCGATGCGGGGACCGCTGAGCAGGTTCTCTCAGCATCCCGTCGGAAGCCATTGTACGGCGATTTCCAGTCGCCGCCACCAGCCCGCGCCGACGCGTCGCACTAACGCTCGCCGGAGGCTCCCGTAATCCGGCGCGGCATCGACGGACTTCCCCGGTCTCCTCCTCGCCTTCCGGACGGAAATCCGCGACGGCGATTTTACCGGAAACCTCGCCCCGCTCACTCTCTCTGTTCGCCCCTCAGCCGGCCCCGCCGCGCGCGTCCGCCTCGAGCGCCGCCAGCAGGGCGCGGAAGTCCTCGGGCGGCGGCGCCTCCCAGCTCGCCTCCTCGCCGGTGCGCGGGTGCCTGATCGACAGCCGCCGCGCGTGCAGGGCCTGCCGGCCGAGGGCCTTCAGGCATGCCGTCAGCGCCGGGGCGGCCCCGGCCGGAAGCCGCCGCCCGCCGTACAGGGGGTCGCCGACCACGGGATGGCCCAGGTGGGCCATGTGGGCCCGGATCTGGTGGGTGCGCCCGGTCTCCAGCCGGACGCGGAGGTGGGTGCAGCTCCGGTAGCGCCGCTGGATGCGGTAGTGGGTGACGGCGGGCTTGCCGCCCGCCACCACCGCGCGCCGCGCGCGGCGCGTCGGATGCCGGCCGAGCGGCGCGTCCACGGCGCCGCCGCCGGTGAGCGTTCCGGCGACCACGGCCTCGTATTCCCGCCCGACCGTGCGGGCCTGCAGCTGGCGCACCAGGCTGGTGTGGCTGGCCGGCGTCTTGGCCACCAGCATCAGGCCGGTGGTGTCTTTGTCCAGGCGGTGGACGATGCCGGCGCGGGGCAACGAGCCGAGCTGCGGCAGCCGGTGCAGCAGGCCGTTGACCAGGGTGCCCTCGCGGTGCCCGGGCGCCGGGTGCACCACCACCCCCGCCGCCTTGTTCAGCACCAGCAGGTGCCCGTCCTCGAACAGCACCTCGACGGGCAGCGCCTGCGCGCGCCACTCCCCGGCCGGCGCGGCGGGCGCCTCGAGCGCCAGCCGCTGCCCCGTCCGCACGGCGTCCCGGGGCCGGAGGCGGCGGCCGTCCACCGTCAGCTCGCCCCCCTCGATCCAGCCCTTGATGCGCATGCGGGAGTGCTCCGCGAACAGCCGGGCCGCGGCCTGGTCCAGCCGCATGCCGGCAAGCTCCGGGGGCACCTCGGCCCTTAGTGAGACGGCGTTCGACATGGCGGGATCATGATACCCGAGCCGGGCCGCGGCGCCGGACCGGAAAGCGGCGGAAAGCGGAGGCGGCGGCGGGCGGCGCGCCGTCCCGCCCGGCCGGAGTGTTACAATGCGCGCCGGAGACCAGGCGCCGCCGCGGGAGGCCGACCAGATTGAACACCTCACCGCCCAAGCCGTCCGGGCCGGCCCGGACGGCCGCCTTGGCGTTGCTGGGGGCCTTGCTGGCCGGCTGCGGCCTGTTCGGCGGCGGCGGCGGCGACGAGTTCGCGGACCTCAGCACCGAGGAGCAGTTCTACCGCCGGGCGCTCGACCAGCTGAACAGCCAGAACTTCGGCGGCGCCATCGCCACCTACCAGGCGCTGGAGTCCCGCTTCCCCTTCGGCCGCTTCGCCGCCCAGGCCCAGATCGAGCTCGTCTACGCCCACTACCGCAACGGCGACAACGAGGCGGCGCGGGCGGCCGCCGACCGCTTCATCCGGCTGCACCCGGACAACGAGAACGTGGACTACGCCTACTACATGCGGGGCCTGTCCTCCTTCGTCGACCAGAGCGGCTTCCTGAACCGCTTCCTGCCGATCGACCAGACCAAGCGGGATCCCGGCCGGGCCCGGGAGTCCTTCAACGACTTCTCCCAGCTGCTGGCGCTGTACCCGGACAGCCCCTACGCGGCCGACGCCCGGGCGCGCATGGTGTTCCTGCGCAACAATCTGGCGCGCCACGAGATCCACGTGGCCGAGTACTATCTGGAGCGCCGCGCCTACGTCGCCGCCCTGCGCCGGGGGCAGTACGTGGTCGAGAACTTCCAAGGCACGCCGGCCGTGGCCGACGGCGTCGCCATCATGGTCGAGTGCTACCTGCGCCTGGGACTGGACGAGCTGGCCGACACCTCCCTGGCCCTGCTGACGGAGAACTATCCCGGGCACCCCTCCATCGACGGCGAGGGCGGGTTCAGGGTGCGCACGGAGGTCACCGACCCCTCCCTGCTGCACACCCTGAGCTTCGGCCTGCTCGGCGACAACCGGGGGGATCCGCCGCTGGCGCCGACCCAGCGGCCCCGCGCCTCCGGCAGCCGGCAGATCATCGCGGACCAGGACGAGGCGGAGGACGGGGAGCGGCGCTCCCTGCTCAGCATCATCACCTTCGGCATCTTCGACTGAGCCGCCCTACCCGCCGGGCGGCCAGGCGCTGGCGATGGGGTAGCGGCGGTCCCGGCCGAAGCCGCGCCGGGTCAGGCGCGGCCCCACCGGGCTCTGCCGCCGCTTGTACTCGCTGCGGTCCACCATGCGCAGCACCCGCCGGACGACCGGCTCGTCGAAGCCGGCCGCGACGATCTCCGCCGCGCTCTGGTCCCGCTCGACGTAGCGCTCCAGGATCCGGTCGAGCGTCTCGTACTCCGGCAGGCTGTCCCGGTCCAGCTGGCCGGGCGCCAGCTCCGCCGAGGGCGGCCGGTCGATGGCCCCCCGGGGGATGGCCTCCCCCGCCGCGCCGGCGAGCGCGTTGCGGTATTCCGCCAGGCGATACACCTGGGTCTTCGGGACGTCCTTGAGCACGTTGAAGCCGCCCGCCATGTCGCCGTAGAGCGTCGCGTAGCCCACGGCCAGCTCGCTTTTGTTGCCGGCGGTCAGCACCAGCAGCCCCTTCTTGTTGGAGATCGCCATCAGCAGCGTCCCGCGGGCGCGGGCCTGGAGGTTCTGCTCGCTGACGTCGGCCGGGACGCCGGCGAACTCGCCGGCCAGCGCCTCCATGAAGGCGGCGTGGATGCCCCCGATGGGGATCTCCCGGTAGTCGACCCCGAGGGCGGCGGCCTGGCGCCGCGCCAGCTCCAGGCTCAGCGCCGAGGTGTGCTCGGAGGGCATCATCACCGCCTTGACCCGCTCCGCGCCCAGGGCGTCCGCGGCGACGGCGAGCGTGAGCGCCGAGTCGACGCCGCCGGACAGGCCGAGCGCCGCCCCGGCGAAGCCGTTCTTGCGCGCGTAGTCCCGCACCCCCAGCACCAGCGCGCGGTAGGCCTCCTCCTCCGGGCCCATGGCCGGCGCCATCGGCCCGGGCCGCAGCCGGCAGCGGCCGTCGTCCTCCACGTCCAGGCGCGCCTGGTGCAGGCCCTCGGCGCAGCAGGACGCCTGGACGCGGCACGCGCCGTCGGCGTCCACCGCCATGGAGCCGCCGTCGAAAACCAGCTCGTCCTGACCGCCGACCATGTTCACGTAGACGATCGGAAAGCCCCCCTCCCGGGCGCGCCGCGCCAACACCTCCCGCCGCTCGGCCAGCTTGCCGGCGTGGTAGGGCGAGGCGTTGATGCTGACCAGCAACCGCGCGCCGGCGGCGCGGGCCTGGGCGGCCGGACCGGGCTCCCACAGATCCTCGCAGACGGCGAAGGCCACCCGGCAGCCCTCCAGGGACAGTACGCAGGGGCCGTCCCCCGCCGCGAAGTAGCGGCGCTCGTCGAAGACCTGGTAGTTGGGCAGGCGCTGCTTGTCGTAGACGGCCAGCAACTCGCCGCCCCGGACCACCGCCAGGCTGTTGCGCAGCCGGCCGGCCCGCCGGCGCGGGAGGCCGAAGGCCACCGCCGCCGCGGGGCCCGCCGCCAGGATCCGCTCCAGCGCCCGGTCGACGAGCGCGCCCAGGCTGGGCCGCAGCAGCAGATCCTCCGGCGGATAGCCGGTCAGGGCCAGCTCCGGGAACACGACCAGGCCGGCGCCCGCGGCCGCCGCCTCGGCGGCGGCGTCGATGATGCGCGAGGCGTTGCCGTCGACGTCGCCCACCGGCAGGTTGAGCTGGGCCATCGCGATGTTCAGCTGCCTGGCCATGGGGGGCTCCGCGCGCCGGGGACCGTGCTACCGTAAGGGGGTTCCATTGTAACGCCGTTCGCCGCCGGCCCGGCCGGGAGGGGAACCGGAAGGGGATCCGAGATGGAGCTTTCAGCCGGCGGCGCCGCCGTCCTGTGCGCCGTCGGCTTCGCGGCCGGCGCGATCAACACCGTCGCGGGCGGCGGCTCCAACCTGACCGTGCCGGCGCTGATGATGCTGGGCATGCCCGCCGACCTCGCCAACGGCACCAACCGGGTGGCGGTGCTGCTGCAGTCGGCGGCCGGCGCGGCCGGCTTCGACCGCCGCGGCATGTTGGACCGGCCGGCCGTCCCGCGCGTCCTGCTGCCCGCCGTCGGCGGCGGCGCCGTCGGGGCCGCGCTGGCCGCGCTGCTGCCGAACCTGTACCTGAAGCCGCTGCTGCTGCTCTCCATCTTGCTGATGTCGGCGGCCATCCTGGCGTTGCCGGACGCGGACGCGCCGCCGCCCGGCGCGCCGGGCCCGTCGCCGGCCGGACGCCGCGGCGCCTGGTGGGGGCTGTTCGCCGCCGGCGTCTACGGCGGCTTCGCGCAGGCTGGCGTGGGCTTCCTGCTGCTGGGCGCGCTGGCCGGCGGCCTGCGCTACGACCTGGTGCGGGCCAACGCCCTCAAGCTCGTCTGCTCGCTGGCGTTCACGGCGGTCTCGCTGGCCGTCTTCGCCGCCTTCGGGCAGGTGCGCTGGCTGCCGGGGCTGATTCTGGCCGCCGGCGCCGCGGCCGGCTCCCTGGCGGCGGTCCGGGTGGCGGTGGGGCTGTCCCGCCGGGGCGTCAAGCGCTTCCTGTTCCTGATGACCCTGTGCGCGGTGGCGGGGGGCTTTCTGCTCTGAGCGCCCGGCCGCCGGGGAACTCCAGCCGCACCCGGGCCCCGCCCAGCCGGCTGGCGTCGATGCGGATCCGCCCGCCGTAGCTGTCCACGATGTCCGTCGCCACCGCCAGCCCGATGCCCTGGCCCGGCTTCGCGGCGTCGCCCCGCTCCCCGCGCCGCAGCGCCAGCTCCCGCCGGTCCCGGGAGATGCCGGGGCCGTCGTCCTCCACCGCGATGGACACGCCGCCGGCGTCCCCCGCCGCCGTCGCGACCCGCACCCGGCCGCGGCCGTACTTGAAGGCGTTGTCCAGCACGCAACCCAACAGCTCCATCAGGTCCTGCGCGTCCCCGGCGAAGGCCGCGCGCGGATCCAGCTCGGTCTCCACGGCCATGGCCTTGTCGGCGTAGACCTTGCGCAGGGCGCCGAGGGTCCGCTCGACGGCCGGCGACAGCTCCGCGCGCTGGCCCGGGGCGCCGGCGGCCCCGCCGGCCGCGCGCCGCAACTGGTGGTCGACGATCTCGCCCATGCGGCCCAGCTGCCCGGCCAGCTCGCGCAGCCGCCGGCGGCGCTCCGCCGGCGCGGCGGGGTCCAGCTCCGGCAGGATGCCGTGGGCCACCGCCAGCGGCGTCTTCAGGCTGTGGGCGAGGTCGTGCAGCCGGGTGCGGTGGCGCTCCCGCCGGCCGCGCTCGGCCTCGATCAACATGTCCAGATTGGCGGCCACCCCCTCCAGTTCCCGCGGCCAGCCGCCTTCCAGCCGGTCCCGGGCGCCGGCCTCGACGGCCTTGATGCCCGCCGCCATCCGGCGCAGCGGCGAGAGCCCCCAGCGCAGCAACAGAAACTGGGCCAGCAGCAACACCGCGGCGGCGCCGCCGAGCCGCAGCCGCATGCCGGCGCGGAAGCTGTCGATCTCCGCGTAGTAAGGGGCGGCGTTCTCCACCACGCTGAAGCCGTACTCGCTGACGCCGTCCTCCCACAGGATGCCGTAGCTCAGCTGGAAGTACCGCTCCCCGTCCCCGCCCTCGACGCGCTCGAAGCGGGTCCGGCCCACCTCCGGCGGATGCCGCAGCCGCTCCTCGCCCGGCAGGGACAGGGCCCGGGCGGAGTCGCTGCGCCACAGCTCGCCCGCGCCGGCGGCGCCGATGAAGCCGTAGAGTCCGGAGTGGAGCTGCGAGAAGCGCGGTTCGCCGATGCCCTCCAGGAACAGGAACTCGCCGTCGACCCGGTCCACCGCGGACAGCAGCAGGTAGACCTGCACCTGCAGCCGGTCGGCCGCGCCCGCCTCGACGCTGGCGCGGAAGGCCCGGTCCAGCGCCGCGCCCGTCAGGCCCAGGAACACGGCGAGCAACGCGCCGGAGGCGGCCAGCAGGCGGGTCTGCAGCGAGCGGGCGGCGGGCTTCACGGGGCGCCTCATCCCAAGGCGAAGCGGTATCCCTGCCCCCGCACGGTCTCGATGGGCTTGAGGACGCCGTCGGGGTCCAGCTTGTTCCGCAGACGCCCCACCAACACCTCGATGACGTTGCTCTCCCGTTCGAAGTCCTGCGCGTACATGCGCTCCGTCAGCTCCATCTGGGACACCACCTCGCCGGGATGAAGCATGAGGTGCTCCAGCAACATGTACTCGTAGGAGGTGAGTTTGATCCGCTCGCCGTCCCGCGTCAGCAGCTTCTTCCGGGTGTCGAGAACCAGCGGGCCGAGGCGGATGGCCGGCTCGGCGAAGCCGGCGGCGCGGCGCCGCAACGCGTTGAGCCGGGCCAGCAGCTCCTGGAGGTTGTACGGCTTGGCGACGTAGTCGTCGGCGCCGGCGTCCAGGCCGGTCACCTTGTCGTCCCAGCCGCTCCGCGCCGTCAGGATCAGCACGGGGAAGGGCCTGCGCCGCTCGCGGATCCGCCGGATCAGGGAGACGCCGTCGAGCTCCGGCAGGCCCAGATCGATGACGGCGGCGTCGTAGTCGCACTCCGTCGCGTAGTGGAGGCCCTCGCGGCCGTCCCGGGCCGCGTCGACCACGTAGCCCGCGCGCTCGAGATCCCGGCTCAGCTGCAGCCGCAGCAGCTCCTCGTCCTCGACCACCAGCAGACGCACGATGCCGTTCCCGTCCGGCGGCCGGCGGGCCGTCAGTTGCCGCCGGTGACCCGGCCGTCGGCGACGTACACGAACACGGTGAACACCCGGCCCCGGTCCTCCATGCGGATCTGGTAGCGCTGGTCCCGGCCGCCGCCGATCAGGGTGATGCGCAGGATGTTGCCGGCGAAGCGCCGGCGGGCCAGGCCGACCGCCTGCCGCTCGGACATGCGCTCGGCGCCGCGCGGTTCGGCGCGGGCCTCCCGCCGGTCGGCATCCCGGTCGAGCCGGGACTCGACGGGCGGCGGCTGGGCGGGCGCCGGGGCCGGCCAGAGCGGGAGCGGCGCCAGCAGCGCCGCGGCGAACCAAGCGTGTCTCACAACTCACTCCGGCGGCCCCGCCGCCTGTCTGTCCCGGAGCGCCGGGCCGCCTACGGCATCGGCTGCGCACTGATCCGGAGCCGGACCGTGTCGCCCGGATCGCGGGGCATGCGGACGGAATGCTCCTCGCCGTCGTACAGGTAGGTGACCTGCCAGCCGATCAGGCGCTCCTCCGTGCCCGGCTCGTCCACCACGCCGCAACGCTCCACCGCGCGGCCGGCGCCGCGGCGCACTATATCACGTCCGATGGAGTGGCCCAACAAGGCGCCCAGCGCCGCGCCGACGCGCTTGTTCGACTTGCCGCGCCCCGCCGCGTTGCCGACGGCCCCGCCGATGACGGCGCCCAGGATGAGCGGGGTGTCGGACCGGCCGCCGGCGTCGACCCGCTCGATCCAGCACCGCTCGACCGGCCGGACGACTTCCACCAGCCGGTAGACCGGGCGGGATTCCACCACCTCGGCGTACTCGAAGGACTCCGCGGCCCGCGCGCCGGTCCCGGCCAGAGCCAGGGCCGCGGCGGCCGGAAGGATGACGAATGGGATTTTCATGGTTGTCGCCTCGCTGCGTCGCTCGGCCCGGTCCGGGGCGGCGCCCCGGACCGGGCGTCCAGTCGAGGGACAGGATACGCGGCGGAAACTGAATGGAACCTGAACGAGGGGCGCGGTTTCCGGGGACCGGCGAAAGGCGCCCGCATCCCGCGACCGGACCCTCCATGGGCGCGGTTCCGCTCCGCGCCGGGCAGGGCATCCTCGATTCAATGGGATGGCACATCCAAGACCTTCCTGCCATGTGGATGACCAGCGTGGCCGAAAACGACAAACCACGCGGGGCGGCAATGAGAAATCCGCCATGCTCGCGGAATCCTTGCCCTGGGGCTTCGGCGCCGCGATTCCGGACATCGCGCGGGCGACCCGGGACAGGCGGTTGCGAAGCTTGATCGCCGAGACCCGAGGTGAGATCGGGCGGCGCGGTCTTGTTCCGGTTCCGACCAGCCCCGTTCTCGTGCTCCGGGCAGCCGGCGAAGACGGCAACGAATGCCGGCGACGCCAGGCGGCGGGCGCGCACGACATCGAAAGCATCACGGCAACTTGGCGATATCCTCCAGTACGGACCCGCACAACTCAAGCGATTTTTCAGCGTCACGGATGGTTAGGCTCTCATTCGTTTCGTAATCCGCCATGATTCTCAGGGACATAAGAAGTTTCATTGAGACACTTATGTCCACGCCCACGCCCCCATTCTTTGATAGTGCTGGAGCACTCTCCAGTGACCGCCGGACCCTCTGGTGCCGAGGTTGGCTATGTCACGCGACACCAAAAGCGCGGCGTAGTACGCCCTGCCTATTATTGTCCTGACAAACGTTTCATCGGGATTTGATTTATCCAGATCTTCGTACAACCGGCGCGCGACATCATAAAACAAACGGCCATTCATCTCATTCCCTCCTCTCTGGTCTAAAAAGCCAAAACCAAGTCTTTGGTGAGATGCATATCATACCGGATGAGGAACCCACGATTTATCTCTTTCTGCAACTTAATCAATTCACGTATGTTTTCGGTATGAAATCTTGGGGTCACCATTATGACGTCAAAATCGTAATCTTCACACGCGATGCGCTTGAGACTGATATCGGTCACGCCATGCTTTTCAGCAAGGTACGGCGCCAGATCATTCAACATCTCCACCAAATGGTTTTTTTTTGCAAGAAAATCCGCGACCTCCTCCCGGTTCGCATACGAAGAATAGGCGGGCATTAGACCCAATTCATTCAGACCGTCGCGCCCGTCGCGTTCCGGCCGCCGTAAACCAGCCGCAGGTTTGGCGGAACGCCGCCAACCTTCTTTCGCCAATGACCCGGGCCAGTGAAGGGCTGGATCAAGCCCGGCGCATCGGCTCTCCGACGCGGTTATCCTTAAACCCTCATTCGCTATGATCATGAAAGTGTTCCCCCGTCGGAATGTTCATGCGATGCGCTTTCGTCCGCATCGACGCGGTGTTTGATCGTTTCATAGGCCAGTCACGCCCTCTTCCGGAAGCTCGCCCTTCATGACCTTCTCAAGCATGCTTTTTTCAGCCGCTCGCAAGCGCTTGACCATATCAGCGCTGTCGGACCAAAGCCCATCAAGATCGAAATCCATTCCCGTGAAAATATCAATAAACAGCCCGGACTTTTCTTCCCCCGTGCTGGTGTTTGTCAGTGTGGTGCTGTTCTTTAATTGGATTGTGTGCAACATGCCTTCCTCATCCTTTACCTGAAATTTCACCGTCATGTCGTGCTTCGACAGACCATAACCCGCCACCTTCCCCTGAAAATGTATTCGATCAAACCCGGAGTCGGCATCCTGATCCGCCGCGATCAAACCTATGCCTTGGTATCCCGCCTGCTCAATCTCCACCCTTTCCTTCTTTTCGGCGAAATCCTCGATCAACGCCGCGGTTTTCTCAGCAAATCCGCTCCCGTCCACATGCGATGCTCGAGCGCTGAAGCCGAACACCTGATCGCCTATCAATAAAGTCTCGTTATCCCCCTGCAACATGAATGCCGGCTGAGAACTAAGCTCCGACACCTTCCGTCGAATCGATGCGGGAACGTTCGACGTGGAAAGCCCCTTGCGCGCGGGAAATCTTTTCTTGATCGCATCGGACGAAAACACCTTAAGCAGATCCGAAACGATATCCTCGTCCCGGCTCGAAAACCTTATCACGAAGATCGCCTCGACCGTCGGATCTTGCGACATGGCTTGCCCCCCTTGAACCGCACCATGGTAGCCGAAGTGTGATGGCCTTGCAACAGTCCGCAACACAGTTTGCAACACAGTTGCAACACAGTCCGCAACAGTCCGCAACAGTCCGCAAC
>CAYSVD010000109.1:0-2611 GCA_964434395.1 uncultured Pseudohongiella sp. | reverse complement strand
GGGCATCTATTCCGCTTGGGCCAAGGTCAGGACCGCCCGCTACTTTCACGGCAACACTCGGGTGGCCGGGTCCGCCTTCGACTACACGGCGGACCCGAAGAAGATACTCATCGGGCGGATCATCGCGGTGGGCTTGGTGGTCGTATACCAGGTCACGTACCTGCCATATCCGAACGTCGCGGTGCTGCTGCTGGCGGCGGTGGCTCCATTCATTCTCATGACCAGCATCCATTCTCATGACCAGCATCGCCTTCAGGATGCGCTACACCCTCTGGCGGGGCATCAGTTTCGGCTTCGTCCGGGACGTGCGCGGCGCCTATCTGCTGTTTCTGCCGTTTTTGATCTGGCTTGGCGCGGTGACCCTGCTTCCGGTGTGGATGGGCATCGATCTCGATGACGTGCTGAGCCCGGATTCCGAGGCCGATGCCGAGGGGGATGGGGAGGATGCGGGGCTGATCACCCCGTTCGGCCTGCGCATGGCGGGCCTGCTGGCCGCGGGCGCGTTGCTGGCGCCCCTTTGGCTGGGCTTCTACTACAACTTCATCGCCAACCGGATCCGCTACGGGCGGAGCGCGTTCCGTCTGAGGTTTCCGACCGGCCGCCTGTACCTGACCGCCTTCGTCGCCCTGCTGATCCTGCTCGGGCTCTTTTTCGTCCTTTCCAGGGCTTTCACGTACTCCATGCCGGTGTTCGTGGACATGGAGGGCGACACGGACATCGTCGGCTTCGGCATCTACGTGGCGGTCGGCGCCGCGCTCTCCTTCACGCTCTCGTGGCTGACGGCCATCGCCTGGTTCCAGACCGGACGGACCAACGCGCTCTACAGCGCCATCAAGATGCCCGGGATCGCGTTCCAGTGCCGGCTTGCATTTCCGATGATGGCCTACCTGTACATCACCAACACCTTCGCCATCGTGCTCACGCTGGGGATGGCCATACCCTGGGCCAAGGTGCGCGTGGCCCGCTACCGCGCCGAGAGGATGTCCCTGACCGCGGAAAGCCTGGATGATGTCGTCGCCGACAGCCGCGGCGAGGTGGATGCGGGCGCGGATGCCGTGGCCGACCTGTTCGATCTGGACCTGGGGCTGTGACGGAGGAATTCGAGGGCAGGCTCTACTCGGGCGCCACCTCCGCGGGCGGCGAGGTCGTCGTGCGGGTGGACGAGACGGGCCGCCTGCGCGGCGACGGGGACGGCCTGCCGCCGGTGCATTTCCGGGAAATCAGGGTCAGCCCCCGCGTCGGCGGCGGCGCCCGTTATCTGGACCTGCCGGACGGCCAGCGGATCGAGACCCTGGCCAACGATGCGGTCGACCGCCTGGAGCGGCGCTGGACGGGCGCCCGGAAGGGATTCGTCCACCGGCTCGAGGCCAGCAGGCGGGCGGTGCTGCTCAGTGTGCTGGCTCTGGCCGTGTGCGCCTGGGCGTTCGTGGTCCACGGCGTGCCGGCCATCGGCCGGGCGAGCCTAGCCTTCATTCCGGTCTCCATGGACGACCGGCTCGGCCGCGGCGTGCTGGAGCAGTTGGACGAGACGATTCTTTCCCCCACGGCTCTGCCTGCCGCGCGGCAGGCAGAGTTGCGGGCGCTGTTCCGGCGCCTGGTCCCGGCGGACGGCCGGGACTACCGGCTCGAGTTCCGGGCCAGCGAGGCGCTGGGAGCCAACGCCTTGGCGTTGCCGAACGCCTGGATCGTGTTCACGGACGACATGGTGGAACTGGCGCCGGACGATGCCATGCTGGAGGCGATCATGCTGCACGAGGTGGGTCACGTCGTCGAGCGCCATGTCATGCAGGCGGTGGTGGGCCAGTCCAGCCTGGCGGTCGGCTTCACCCTGATCACCGGCGACATCAACGGCATCGCCGCGATCCTGGTGGCCGCGCTCCCGGCCTTTTTCCTGCAGGCCGGCTATTCCCAGGACCGGGAATGGGAGGCGGACACCTACGCGCTGGAGCAGATGCTGGCGCGCGGGATGGACCCGAACAGTTTCGCGGACATCATGATCCGTCTGCTCGAGACGGGGGTGGGCGGCGACGGGGCGGAGGAGGGCGAAGCGGAGATCAGCATGGCGGACATCGAGGAGCATCCGCTGTGGAAATACTTCTCATCCCATCCCGCCACGCGCCTGCGCATCGGGCGTTTCCGCGAGGCGGCCTCGGACTGAGCCGGCGCCCTCGTCCGGGGCGCACCGCGCCGCAAGGGCGGCGCGGCGGTTGGTGGAGGCGGGGGGAGTCGAACCCCCGTCCGTCAGTTCGCGACCTGAAGCTCTACATGCTTAGCACCGTCTACTGAGTTAGCCCATATCCACCCGACGGGCAGGGCGATCAGGGCGAGTCCGGAAAGCTTTAACGGGCGGGCCCCGGACGGCCGTTCCGCGATCCCGTTCTGTATGACGATTGCAAAACGCCGGTTTACGGGCATCCCGGCGGCAATCGCTGGCGGCGCCGTTTAGGCCGCCAGAGCGTAACGATCGTCGTTGGCAACTATTACGTTGCAGCGATTGATTTACGAGAGTCACTACCCTCTCGGCATGCACCCCAGGGTTTGATACCGGCGTCGAATCCGAATCGCCCCCAGTAGCGAGGGCCAGTGTAATACGGCGCGGCGCGGAATGCAA
>CAYSVD010000108.1:0-3929 GCA_964434395.1 uncultured Pseudohongiella sp. | reverse complement strand
TCCCCGAGCGCCTCCGCGGTCAGGCAGTCCCCGCCGTGCATCCCGACCCACGGCGGGGACTGCCTGACCGCGGAGGCGCTCGGGGACGCAGCGGAGGCCCTCGTCGGAAACTACACCGGGCAGACGGGCTTCACGAACCAGTGGGGGCTCGGCCATATGAACGCGGGCCGGGCCTACGCCAACCTCGAGCTGCTGCAGGGCGCGGACGCGAAGCCGGGCGAGGGCGTGACCATCGGCTTCATCGACAGCGGCATCGACCGGTCCCACCCGGTGTTCGCCGGCAAGACGGTGACCGAGCAGTTCCTGCCGCGCGCCGACGACGAGACCGGCGCCAGGTTCTCCCACGGCACCGCGGTGGCGAGCGTGGCCGCGGCCGCGAGGGTCTCGTCGTCCCGTGCGGCGTGGGGCGTGGCGTCGGGCGCGGACATCGCCATGTTCAGCGTGCCCGTAGGTTTGGGCGGCGGCGAGTACGTTCCCATATCCCTTACCGGACTGGACTCCGTTGACGATGTCTGGGCGCGGCAGGTCGACACCGTTCTGGGCTGGCGGAGCGGCGGCCGGAGAGTGGACATCCTGAACTTGAGCGTCGGCTACAAAGGCATCATCGACAACTATACCGAGCAGCAGCTTCGGCAAGCCTTCGGGGGCGTCATCGCCGCGATGGCGCAGGCGGAGGCCGCCGAAAAGACCCTTTTCGTGTGGGCGGCCGGCAACGCCCACGGAGACCCCTGCGCCGCCACCACCCCCAACTGCGAGAACGGCGCCATCAACGCGGTATCCGTCGAGGTGATGCCGGGCCTGGCGGCGCGGTTCCCGGAGCTTCTGGGCCACACGGTGGCGGCGGTGGCGTTGAGCCGGGACGGGTCCATCGCCTCCTTTTCCAACCGCTGCGGCATCGCCGCCGCTTATTGCATCGCGGCGGCCGGAGAGGAGGTGAGGTTGGCCTATCACGGACCCCATCCCGACACCCGGGCGCCCTATCGCGGCTATGCCACCGGCGACGGCACGTCATACGCCGCCCCCCTGGTGACGGGCGGGCTGGCGCTCATGAAGCAGCTCTTCCGCGGCCAGTTGTCCAACACGGAGCTGGTGACGCGGCTGTTCGAGACGGCCGACGACAGCGGCCGGTACTCCGACTCGGCCGTCTACGGCCACGGCGCCATGGACCTGGGCGCCGCCACCTCGCCCGTCGGCGTCCTGGAGGTGCCCACGGACGCGGGAGGCGACGGCTACCTCCTGCACTCGACGCGGCTGCGTCCGGGAGCGGCCTTCGGGGACGGGTTCCAGCGCTCTCTTGCGGGGCGCGAGGTCATGGCCCGGGACGCCCTCGGAGCGCCGTTCTGGTACCGCCTGGACCGCTTCACGGCGGCCGCAGCCGGGCCGTCGGTGACCGCCCGGCTGCGGGGCTTCCTGGCGCCCGAGCCCGGGCGCGCAGGCGTGAGCGCCGGCGCCGCGGCGCCCGCGACCCTCCACGCCGCCCGCCTGGAGGCCCCGGCCGACCTCCGGGGCAGCCACATGGCCCTGGCCGAGGGTGGGGTGCGCGCCGCCCTGGCGGAACCGGGAGGCTTGTCCGCCGCCGCGTTCACCACCAAGGGGATGCCCGGACGGCGGCCCGCGGCAGGCGCGGCGCTGAGCTGGCGCCGGACCGGGTCGCCCGTGGGCCTGCGGGCGGGCTGGATCGGCGAGCCCGAAACGCTTCTCGGCAGCTTCGGGGAAGGCGCCTTCGGCACCCTTGCGGGCGATACGTCCTTCGCGGGTGTGGCCGCGGCCGCGGACCTGGGCGGGTGGCGGGTGGGCGCCAACGCGGAGCTTGGCCTGGTCGCTCCGGAGACCCGCGAAGGAGTCGTCACGCGGATGTCGTCTCTGACCACCAGCGCGTTCGCGCTTCACGCCAGCCGGCCGCTGGAGGGCGCCGGGACGTTGCGCCTTTCCGTGTCGCAGCCGCTGCGGGTGGAGCGCGGCCGGGCCTGGCTGAGGGTGCCGGCAAGCCGCACCCGGGCGGGAGCGGTGCTCTACGACGCCGTGGACGCGGGCCTGTCGCCGAGCGGCCGGCAGACGGACCTGGCCGGCGAATGGCGCCAACCGCTTCGGAGAGGCGAGCTTCGCCTGGGGGCGGTCTACAGCCACCGTCCGGGCCATCGCCGGGACGCCCGCCCCGACCTGGTCTTCCTCGCCGGCTGGCGCCGGGAGTTCTGACCGAGGCCCTCGGTTCGAAGCCCGTTTCGACCCCATCGAAACCGGCGTCGAGACCACCCCGTCGCTCTCGCTGACGCCAACTCTCGCATCCGGCAAAATAAACCCGGAAATCGCTATTGACATAAATTCGGGAATGTGGCACGCATGGTCGTTCAACGAGGAAAAGGCGCTCCCCTTGCCAGGGAAAAAAGCGCCGCGATTCTGCGTTTATGGTATTGACTTCGATTCGGGAATATGACAAGCATGGCAGTCAATGAGTAAAACCCTTGCTTTTGCAGCGGGAAACAACAAGATTCAACTTGTATTACCGGACGCGAAGCAGCCTAATTTCGGGGGCTACCGAGCCTACGAAGCCTAGGGATACTAGGAGGGAGGAAACATAATGCTTTGGTGGCAAGGGTATACCGGTTCAGCGCTTGGCTGCGCTTGTCACGCAAAACACGCGATATTTCAGTAGGTTAGGCACCTCCAGCTTCGCAGGGCCGAGACACAGCCAGCCTTGCGATGTCCTCTGTTGACTTTCTCGTGTTGACATGTATGGTGATTTTTGAAGCCCCTTTCAGGAGGAGGTCGCCATGTCAACACACTCCGGGAAGCGCACCGCAAACCTCAAGGTGACGCTCAACAAGCGCAACGTCGAGTCCCTCAAATCCGCGGATAAGCCCTTCATCGCGTGGGACGACAAACTGACCGGCTTCGGCCTTCGAGTCCAGCCCACCGGCGTTCGCTCCTATATCGTTAACTACCGTGTCGGCACCGGGGGGCGAAAGGCCGCCAACCGGCGTCTGGTCATAGGACGCCACGGACGCGTGACGGCCGACCAGGCGCGGCGCCTCGCCCAGGAGACGCTCGGGCGTGTTGCCGCCGGTGAGGATCCCGCAGCGGAGCGTAGCCCCAGCAGAACGGTTCCCACCTTGCGCCAAGCCTTCGAGGAGTATCTCGCCGCCGTCCCGACGCGCAAGGAGAGCACTCTTGCCGTCTACCGCCGCACCGTCTACGGCAATCTTGGCGCGTGGGTCGACCGCACGCTGGACACCATCGACCGGCGCGACGTGGAGAAGTGCTTCCTGCGGCTCACCAACGAATCCGGATGGGTGCAGGCCAACGGTGCCATGAAAATGCTGCGTGTGCTCTACCGCCGGCATTGCATCGACTTCCAGGGGCTGCACAACCCGGTCGACCAGTGGCGGGCGGCTGGGGGGCGGCCCCACCGCCCGCGGCGGCGCACGATCCAGCCCCCGGCCGAGGTGCTGCCGCGCTGGCACCGGGGCATCGAGACCGTGGTGCAGAACCCGGTCGCCCGCGATGGTTTCCGTTTCGGCCTCTACACCGGCATGCGACGAGCCGAGGTCTTCGGCCTTGAATGGGCGCGCGTCGACCTGGACGGGATGACTTTCCGGGTGGAGGAGACCAAGACCGGCGAGCCGTTGGAGCTGCCCGTCACCCGCCAACTCGTCGCCATCCTTCAGCGCCGTTTTGCGGACCGCGGGCGCTTTCCCGAGCATAGCCGGAGTTGGGTATTTCCGTCCGAAACTGCCGAGTCGGGACACATCAACAGTGGAACGCAGTACCTGAATGCGCGGATCAGCGAGGCGGGCGGGGCGAAGTTCTGGTTCCACGCGTTGCGTAACTGCTTCATCACCGTCGCCAACCGCGACCTGATGCTGCCGGTGAGCCTGACCAAACGGCTGGTCAACCATGCGAGGCCTCAGGACGTGACCGAAGGCTACGCT
>CAYSVD010000107.1:0-7997 GCA_964434395.1 uncultured Pseudohongiella sp. | reverse complement strand
CCGGCGCCGGCGCCGCCCCCGCCCATCTGAGGCATCACCTCATGCGTCGGTACGGGCTCGCTTCTGGATTGGATAAGACTGTTGCTGGCCATCCGAAAATCTCCTCATCGCTGTTCGTGGGCCCGGCCCGGCCGTCGGCCGCCAGGGCAAGATGCCGAGTATAGCAGTTCGCGCTTTCCCCGGCCAATCGAAATCCGCGAAATCGTCGAAATCAATCAAGCCGATCGAAAGCGAGGACCGGGGGCGCGACGGATCCCGGCATCGCCCCGCCGGAACGGACCGGCGCCGCGACCGGCGGCGGCGGAACCGCCCCGCGCCTATCCGGCCGGCGGCGCGTGGTTGAGCATCCAGCTCACCCCGAAACGGTCCCGGCACATGCCGAAGTAGGCGCCCCAGAAGGTGTCGGCCGGCGCCATGATCGCCTCGCCGCCTTCGCTCAGCCGGCCGAACAGACGGTCGGTCTCGCCGACGCTGTCCGTGGCGACGGACAGGGAGAAGCCGCCGCCGGGCCCCGCGGCCTCCCCCCGCCCGGCCGAGTCGCTGGCCATCAGCACGGAGCCGCCGATCCGCATCGAGGCGTGCATGATCCGGTTTTTGTGCTCCTCCGGCACGGGGAAGCCCTCTCCTTCCGGCATTTCGCTGAAGCGGCTCATAAACTCGATCTCCGTGTCGAACACCGAGGCGTAGAAGCCCAGCGCCTCCTCGCAGGTTCCGTCGAAGGTCAGATACGGATGGATCGCGGTCATGGCCCGCCTCCCGCGCGCCGCGGTTCCCGGAGCGCCCATCGTAGCAGAAACCGGGCGGTTCCATTCGTTCCGCGCGGGGCGTTCCGCGCGGGGCGCTGTCGCCCGGAACCCGACCGGCCGGGACCGCCTTGGGAGACGGGGCCGGAGGAGATTTCGCCGAGCGCGGCGATTCGGCCTGTTCCGGTCCCCGTTCCGCGCCGCTTTTCCCTTGCGGTAAAAAACATGGCGGCCGTCCGCTTCCCATGCTACTTTCCGCCGCCCAGTCGAACAAAACGGAGGCGGCGGACATGTCGGCGGACACGACGATTCCGCGACCGCGGTACGGCGCGGTCCGGTCCGTTCGGGAACTGGGCGGGCTGGCCCGCGCCCGCCGGAAAGCGAGGAAGGTGCCGCTCGAGACCCTGTCGGGGGTGAGCGGCCTGGGCATGCGCTTCCTCTCCGAATTCGAGCGCGGCAAGGAGACGGCGGAGATCGGCAAGGCGCTCGAGGCGTTGAACGCGCAGGGGCTGGAGCTGCTCGTCCTGCCCCGGTCGGCGGCGCGGCGCGTAGGGTCGATGCTCGCCCGGGAACGGAGCCGCGGCGGCCATGGCGACGGACCCGGACGCTCTTGAGGTCTGGCGCGGCCGGCGGCTCGTCGGGCGCATCCGGCGGCAGGTCGAACCCAGCCGGCGGGACCGGGAGCGGATCGGGTTCCGTTACGACGAGCGCTGGATGGCGCAAGGCGGGTTCCCCATTTCCCGGTCCCTGCCGTTCGAGCGCGGCGGCGTTTTCGAGGAGGGCGGCGAGGCCGGACGCTTTTTCGGCAACCTTCTTCCCGAGGCGGACTTCCGCAGGCAGATCGTCCGCGCCCTGCGGATCTCCGACACGGACTTCAGCCTGCTGCGGGCCCTGGGCGGCGAATGCGCCGGCGCGCTGTCGATCCTGCCCGCCGGCGAGCGGCCGGACGCCGGGCGCGGCTGCCGGAAGACGTCCATCGCCAGGCTGGCGGATCCCTACCGGCGGCAGGGCGAGCTGTTCCGCCCCGGGAAAGGCAAGATCCGGCTCGCGCTGGCGGGGGCCCAGGAGAAATGTCCGGCGCTGCGCAGGGACGACGCCCTCTTCCTGCCCGAAGGCGATGCGGCCTCGACCCACATCGTCAAGTTCCAGCCCCCCGAATTCCCCTGCCTGCCGGCGAACGAGGCCTTCACCTCCATGCTGGCGGCGGCGGTCGGCCTGCCGGTCGTCGACGTCGAGCTGCCGGCCGCCGGCGGCGGGCGCTGCCTGCTGGTCGAGCGGTACGACCGGCGGGTTCATGAGGGCGGCCGGATCGCCCGGCTGCACCAGGAGGACTTCTGCCAGGCGCTCGGCCTCGGCCGCGCCGCCAAGTACGAGGAGAGCGGCGGCCCCCGCTTCGCGGACTGCTGCCGCCTGCTCCGGGAGGTCTCCGAGGAGCCCGACGTCGACCTGGACCGCCTGCTGCGCTGGCAGATCTTCAACGCGCTGGCCGGCAATGCGGACGGGCACGCCAAGAACCTGTCGCTGCTGCGGCTGCCGGGGGGAGAGATCCGTCTGGCGCCGTTCTACGACCTGATCTGCACCCGGGCCTACGAGGGCGTCGCCCATCGTCTGGCTTTTTCCGTCGGGGGCGCGGAAGACCCCGACGCCGTCTCGCCGGATCGCTGGAGCGGACTGGCCCGGGACTGCGGCTTCAGTCCCCGCCATGTGCGCGAGCGGGTGCGGGACATGGCCGCGCGGCTGCCGGCGGCGCTCGACCCGACGCGGCGCCGCTTCGAAGCGGCGCCCGGGGCGCCGCCCGCGCCGCGGCGGATCGAGGAGGTCGTGAAGCGGCAGTGCCGGCGCGCGGACGAGGCCATGCGCCGGGACGGGGCCGCCTGACCCCCGGACGCGGGCGGCCTCCGGCCTTCGCCGGGTTTTTACCGAGAGGTGCAATTAAGCGGAATTCGTCCTTGTTTTCCACTGTTTTTTATCGTACGATAAAAAAACCGGTTGCGAACCGTCTCGCACGCTTTTTTATCGTACGATACAATTCGACGGGTACGGATCGTTTTCCGCGGCGCTTTTTACCGCACGGTTGCTTTTTGAAGGAGGATGTCATGACCGCACCGCAGCCTCGATACGGCCCGGTAGAGTCCGTCCAGGAACTGGGCAGACTGGTCCGCGCCCGCCGAAAGCGGCACCGCGTCACGCTTAAGACCCTCTCGGGACTGAGCCGCCTGAGCATGCGCTTCCTCTCCGAGTTCGAGCGGGGCAAGGAAACGGCGGAGATCGGCAAGGTGCTCAAGGCGCTGCACAACCAAGGGCTGGAGATGGTCATCCGGCCCCGCCCGCCGAGCGCGCCCGCGCGGCCGGCCCCGGCCGGCGACGGTCCGGAAGCGCGGCCATGACGGCCGACCCGGACCGTCTCGACGTCTGGCACGAACAGCGGCTCGTCGGCCGCCTCTGGCGCGGCCGGGACGGGATCGGGTTCCGCTACGACGAGCGCTGGGTGGAGCGGGACGGCTTCCCCGTCTCCCTGTCCCTGCCGTTCGGGGACGGCGGATCCTTCAAGGAGGGGGAAAAGGCCCACAGCTTCTTCGCCAACCTGCTCCCCGAGGGGGACTACCGGGAGCGGATCGTCGACGCCCTGAAGATCCCCGACACGGACTTCGGCCTGCTGCGGGCCCTGGGCGGCGAATGCGCCGGCGCCTTCTCCATCCTGCCCGCCGGGGAGCGGCCCGCCGCCGAGCGCGACTACCGGGAGGTGTCCATCGACAGCCTGCTGAGCCCCTTCCGCCGGCGCGCCGAGCTGGCCCGCCCGGGCAGCCGCGGCGCGCCGCGGCTTTCCCTGGCGGGCGCCCAGGACAAGTGTCCGGTGCTGTTCAGGGACGGCGCCTTCTTCCTGCCGGAGGGCGGCGCGGCCTCCAGCCACATCGTCAAGTTCGAGGTGCCCAAGTACCGCCACCTGCCGGCCTATGAGACCTTCACCATGATGCTGGCGGAGGCGGTCGGCCTGCCGGTCGTCGACATCGAGTGGCGCGCCGTCGGCGAAACCAGCTACGCGCTGATCAAGCGGTACGACCGGCGGGAGGACGGGGATGGCCGGATCGCCCGGCTGCACCAGGAGGACTTCTGCCAGGCGCTCGGCTACGGCCACCAGATGAAGTACGAGGAGGATGGCGGGCCCTCCTTCGCGGACTGCTGCCGCCTGGTCGAAAAAGCATCCGCATTGCCCGAAGTCGACCGGGAGCGCCTGCTGCGCTGGCAGATCTTCAACGTGCTGGCCGGCAACTCGGACGGGCACGCCAAGAACCTGTCGCTGCTTCGGCGGCCTGACGGGGAGCTCCGGCTGGCGCCCTTCTACGACCTGATCTGCACCCGGGCGGTCGACCGCGTCGACCACCGCCTGGCGCTTTTCGTCGGCCGCATCAGGGATCCCGGCGCCGTCGCCGCGAAGCACTGGGACGAGATGGCCGAGCGATGCGGCTTCGAACCGGGCTACGTCCGCGGCCACGCGCGGGACATGGCCGCCCGCCTGCCGGACGAGCTCGAGCCCGCGCGCCGGCGCTTCAGGGAGCGTTGCGGGGAGCTGGCCGCGCTGCAGCGGATCGAGCGGGTGGTGACGCGGCAGTGCCGGCGCGTCGCCAAGACCCTGCGCGGGTCCGCCTGACTCACGCCGCGCGGCGCAGCAGCAGGCAGCCGGCCGCCGCGCACAGGGCGACCGGCGCCGCCGCCGCCAGCGGCGGGCTGAACCCCCAGATCAGGCTCACCGGCTCCAGCATGCGCTGGACGATGGTGAAGCCCAGGCCCACGCCCAGCGCCGCGCACACCCGGTGGCCCATGGTCGCCTCCCGCAGCGGGCCGAACACGAAGGACACGGCCAGCAGCACCAGCGACAGGGTGGCCAGCGGCTGCAGCAGCTTTTTCCAGAAGGCCAGCAGGTACGCCGAGCCGTCCAGCCCCTCCGACTCGAAAAAGCGCGCGAAGCGGCGCAGCCCGGAAATGGACTGCCGGTCGGGCTCGACCAGCAGCACCCCCAGCAGCTGCGGCGACAGGTCGACGCGCCAGGTCTCCTCCGCGCGCTCGCGGACGCTCACCCCCGCGTCCGTCAGCGCGCTGCCGCGGACGTTGCGCAGCAGCCAGCGGGAGGGGCCGTCCCCGCCGGCGTACTCGGCGGACTCGGCGAAGCTCGCCTCCTCCAGGCGCCGGTCCGCGCCGATCCGGTAGCGGGTCACGCCGTAGAGCCGCGCGCCGCCCGGCGCGATCGCGTTGATGTGGATGTACTCGCCGCCCACCCTGCGCCAGGTGCCGACTCCGGCGTTGATCGCGTCCGTGCCGCTCTGCTGGATCGCCTTGCGGGCGCTGGCGCTCTGCTCCAGCGGCGGCGCGACCCATTCCCCCAGCGCCAGCCCGGCCAGCATGACGGCCAGCGCCGCCTGCAGCGCGGCCCGCGCGATGCGCCAGCGGCTGACGCCGGAGGACTCCATCGCCACCAGCTCGTTGCCGGAGGCCAGCGCGCCCAGCCCGGTCAGCGCGCCGCCCAACGCCGCGAAGGGCAGTAGCTCGTAGATGCTGGTGGGCGTGGTCATGGCCACGTAGGTCAGCGCGTCCGCCGCCCGGTAGCCGGCGCCGGCCTCCCCCAGCTCGCCGATGAGCCTGAAGATCAGGTCGAGGCTGCCGATCACCGCCGCCACCAGGGCGGTCCAGGCGATCACGGCGCGGCCCAGGTGGCGGTCCAGGCGGGTCACGCGCGCCCCGCCCCGGCGCGCAGCGCCGCGAGCCCCGCCGCGGCGAACGCCAGATGCGCGCCCCACAGGCCCAGCGCGGCCGGCAGGGCCCCGTCGGCCGCCCGGCCGCGGACGTACTCCAGGGACAGGAAGTAGGCCACGTAGACCAGGGTCGCCGGCACCAGCCGGCTGTAGCGGCCCTGGCGCGGGCTGACCCGGCTCAGGGCCGCCGCGATCAGGGCGACGACCGGGACCAGCAGCGGCGCCGACAGGCGCCACTGCAGCTCCGCCCGGCGGGCCGGGCCGGCCGCGCCGAACAGCGCGGCGGTCGGCAGCGCGGACTCCTCCGGCTCCGCCTCCAGACCGGCCGGCTCCGGCAACAGGATCGCCTGCGCGTCCAGCCGCGCCACCGCGAAATCCGCCCGCCCGGGCTCCCCGTCGTACCGCAGCACGTTCTCGAGCCGCATGAAGCGCGCGCCGGTGGCCGGGTCGACCGCGGGCCGGGCCGACTCGGCCAGGATGACGCGCGGCGGCGCGCCGGGCCCGCGGCCGGCCGGCGAGTGGGCGACGAACACGTTCCGCAGCTCCCGCGCCGCGCCGCCCAAGACCCGCTCGGCGTGGGTGACCCGCTCGCCGCCGCCGAAGCTCTGGAACCGGCCGGGGGCGATGAGGTCGATCTCGGTCAGCTCCCGCTGGCTCCGCTTGAGCTGCTCGCTGCGGTGGATGCCCGCGGGGGCCAGGTGCAGGCTCAAAAAGCCCGTCAGCAGCATGACGACGGCCGCGGCCGCCAGCGTGAAGCCCAGGATCCGGCGCCGGCCGTACCCCGCGCCCGCCAGCACCACCATCTCGTTCTCGGCATGCATGCGCCCGTGCACCAGCACCACGCCCAGCAGCAGGGACAGGGGCAGGATGACGATGAGGAATTCCGGGATGCGGTACAGCATCAGCGGCAACAGCACGTCCGGCAGCGCGCGCCCCGCCACCGCATCGCCCAGGTACTGGACGAAGCGGCCGGTCATGGCGACGGCCAGCAGCGCCAACGCGATCGCGCCGGTCGCCTGCAGCAGCTGCCGGCAGAGGTAGCGGAAGACGATCATGGGGGACGGCGGCGGGCGGTCCGCCGCGCGCCGGCCGGCGGCGGGAGGCCGGGGCGGCGCCGCCGCCCCGGCCGCTTTCCTACTCCGCGGAGTAGCGGGTGAAGGCGCCGCCCGCCCAGCTTAGGGAGTTCGGGCCTTCCGCCGCGTAGACGTTGCCGTCGGCGTCCACCGCCACCCCCTCCCCGGCGGTGCCCTGGTAGACCCGGTCGGGCCGGTCGAAGGGCGGTATGAAGGCGACGATCCGGTCCTCGTCCAGCGGGCCGATGCGGATGCCGTTGCGCCAGCCGATGTGGTTGGTGGGGCTGGACTCGGAGTCGATGGCGTACACCATGTCGTCGTCGGTGATGAACAGGCCGCTGATGCGGCCGTAGGCGTAGCGCGACTCCAGGTAATTGCCGTCCTGGTCGAAGATCTCCAGCCGGTGGTTGCCCCGGTCGGCGACCCACAGCCGGCCCCGCGAGTCGAAGGCCAGCGCGTGGGGGGTGCGGAACTCGCCGTGGCGCACCCCGATCCGCCCCCATTCCATGAGGCGGGTCCCGTCGGGCGCGAACTTGATGATGCGGGCGGTGGCGCCGGCGGCGCGGCCCTCCTCCATGGCCTGGTTGGTGGTCATGTTCTGGCCGCTGTGGCCGTCGGCGACGTAGATGCTGCCGTCGGGGCCGACCGCCACGTCGTTGGGCTGGTTGAACCGGCCGGGGCCGCTGCCCGCCTGGCCCGCGGTGCCGAGGCTCATCAGCAACTCGCCCCCGGGGCTGAACTTGTGCACTTGGTGGCCCTTGGTGCCCTCCGCGTTGCCGACGAAGTCGGTCACCCACACGTTGCCCTCGGGGTCCACGTGGATGCCGTGGGGCGTGACCATGAGGCCGCCGCCGAAGTTGGCCAGCGCCTCGCCGGTGCGCCGGTCGAACTTGAAGATCGGGTCCACGGGGTTGTTGTCGCAGTTGACGGGGACGCCGCCGCCGAAGCTGCTGGCGCCGCAGCGCTCGTAGGCCCAGACGTGGCCGTCGAGGGGGTCGATGTCGATGCCGGCGGTGGAGCCCCACTCGCGCCCCGCCGGCAGCTCGCCCCAGTTGGCTTCGATCCGGGGCGCCGGATTGGGCAGGCCCTCGCCGGTGATCAGGTCGGCCGAGGCGGCGGCCGGGCCGCCCGCGGACGCCCCGCCGGCGGGCGCCGCGTACTCGCCGCAACCCGCCAGCAGAAGCGCGGCGGCGGCGGCGAACAGCGCGTTGTTGGAAAAAGACATGGCCTGTCCTCCTTGGGTTTTCGTGTTGCGGCGGAGCATACGGGCCTTCGGCCCGCAAGTCCAGCGCGAGTCTTAGCCACTGGCAGATGGGCCTGAACGCAGGCCCGAGTCCAAGGGAAAATGGGCCTGAGCAGGCCGCGAGGACCCTTGGAGCATGATTGTGACGATCACCCCCACAAGGCGGATCACGCTGGAGGAGATCCGGGAT
>CAYSVD010000106.1:0-9874 GCA_964434395.1 uncultured Pseudohongiella sp. | reverse complement strand
GCGGGCGGATTCTTTCCGGGCGTGTAGCGCGGGCCGCGGTGGAGGTTTGCGGGCGGCGGCTTCCTGACGGATCCCCGCAGAAGACCGGCGGGCACCGGGCCCGTGTCCGGGATGTCCCCCAGCGCCCGTAGTCATCCGGCGGCGAGCCTTCGCCGATGCCGCATTCCGCACCCCCAACGGAAGCCTGCCCCGGGGCGGGCCTGGAGGCGCCGCGGAAGAGGGGCGGAACCGCCTGGAGTTTTACTGGGAAAAAACCATGGAGCGCCCCGGTCCGCCGTGAACCGCGCCGATGATGTCGCGCTCGCGGCGACACCCACAGCACACCCTGGAACCACCCTGGAACCACCCTGGAACCACCCCGGAACCGCCCCGGAACCGCCCCGGAACAGCCCCGGAACCGCCTATTCACAAAAGTCCCCGAATGGCGTACTATGCCCGCCTTTTTGCCCGGTGCCCCGGCAACGGGGGCCGGACAGCCTGCACTGGACGGGGTATGGCATGGTCACCATTCGACTGGCGCGCGGCGGCGCCAAGAAAAAGCCGTTCTATCACGTGACGGTGGCGGACAGCCGCCGCTCCCGCGACGGACGCTTCATCGAGCGCATCGGCTTCTTCAATCCGGTCGCCAGGGGGCGGGAGGAGCGCCTGCGGCTGGACCTCGAGCGCATGGACTGGTGGCGGTCCCGCGGCGCCCAGGTCAGCCCGCGGGTTCTTCGCCTGGCCAAGGACGCCGCGGCCGGCGCTGAAAAGGCCGGCGTTGAAAAAGTTGCCGCCGAAAAGGCTGTCTCCGAGGATGCCGCCACCAAGGGCGCCAGCGCTGAAAATGCCGCCGCTGAACAGGTCGCCGCCGAGGGCGCCGGTGCCGAAAAGGATGCCGCTGAACAGACCGCCGCTGAAAAGGACGGCGCCGAAGGGGCCTGACCGGCCGCCGGGGGCGGCGCGATGGCGGAGCCGCGGCTGGTGGCGCTGGGCGAGATCGGCCGGACGCACGGCGTCCGGGGCTGGCTCAGGATCCGCTCCTTCACCTCGCCGCCGGAGGAGATGACGAGGCACCGCCGGTTCCACGGGCGGCGCGGGGAGACCCGCCGCGCGCTGGAAATGGACCGGGTCCGGCGGCACGCCGGCGGCTTGATCGCCCACTTCGCGGGGGTCGACGACCCCGATGCGGCCGGGCGGCTGACGGGGTTGACGTTGCTGGTGGACAGCGGCGAGCTGCCCGAGCTGGACGAGGGCGGGTACTACTGGCACGAGCTCGAGGGCCTTGAGGTCGTCGACCTGCGGGGGCGGGCGCTGGGCCGCGTGAAGCGGATGATGGAGACCGGCGGCGCGAACGACGTGATGGTGGTCTCGGGCCCGGACGGCGGGGAGCGGTTGATCCCCTACGTGCGCGGGCGCGTGGTCAGGGAGGTGGACCGGGCGCGGAACGCGATGACCGTGGACTGGGAGGCGGACTGGCTGAAGTAGTCCGCGCCGGCGGGCCGGGAGACGAATGATGCGCATCGCCGTCATCACCCTGTTTCCCGGGATGTTCGCCGCCGTCGCCGGACACGGCGTCGTCGGCCGGGCGTTCGAGCGGGGCCTGGTCCGATTGGACTGCTTCAACCCCCGGGATTTCGCCGGGGACCGGCGCCGCACCGTGGACGACCGGCCCTTCGGGGGCGGGCCGGGGATGCTGATGAAGACCGGACCGCTGGTGGCGGCGATTCGGGCCGCGAAGGAGGCGGCGGGCGGCGCGGCGCGGGTGGTCTGCATGTCGCCCCAGGGCAGGCCGCTGACGCAGCCGAAGGTCGAGCGGCTGGCCGCGCTGGAGGCGCTGGCGCTGGTGTGCGGGCGGTACCAGGGGATCGACGCCCGGGTCATCGACTCGGAGGTGGACGAGGAGATCTCCCTGGGCGACTTCGTGCTCAGCGGCGGCGAGTTGGCCGCGATGGCGCTGGTGGACGCGGTGGCGCGGCTCAGGCCCGGCGTCCTGGGCGACGATGAGTCGGCGCGCGGCGACAGCCTGTCGGACGGCCTGCTGGGCGCGCCCCAGTACACCCGGCCGCGGCGCTTCGCCGGCCGCGAGGTGCCCGAGGTGCTGACGAGCGGCGACCACGGGGCGATCGAGCGGTGGCGGCGGATGCAGGGCCTGGGGGCCACCTGGCTGAAGCGGCCGGACCTGCTGGAGGCGGCCGCGCTCAGCGAGGAGCAACGGCTGTTGCTGGAACGGTTCAAAAAGGAGTTCCGGGACGCCGGGACCGACCCCGGTCAGGCGACCGGCGACAGTATGGAGTAAAAGGAAATGAGCAAGAACAGAGTCATCCAGCAGGTCGAGCGCGAGCAGCTCGAAAGCCTGGGCAAGAAGCTGCCGGCCTTCGGCCCCGGAGACACGGTGGTCGTGCACGTGAAGATCAAGGAGGGCGACCGGGAGCGGCTGCAGGCCTTCGAGGGCGTCGTCATCGGCAAGCGCAACCGGGGGCTGAACTCCTCCTTCACCGTGCGCAAGGTGTCGCACGGGGTCGGGGTCGAGCGCACCTTCCAGTCCTACAGCCCGCTGGTCGACAGCGTCGACCTGAAGCGGCGCGGCGACGTGCGCCAGGCCAAGCTGTACTACCTGCGCGGGCTGACGGGCCGCGCCGCCCGCATCGCCGAGAAGCTCGGCAGGCGGGGCATCGAGGCGGAGCAGGTCGTCGAAGCCGGGCCGGAGGCGGAGAGCGCCGCGCCGGAGTCGGAGAGCGCCGCGCCGGAGGCGGAGAACGCCGGAACGGCGCAGGAGGGGGACGCGCCGGCGCCGGGCGGGGCCGCGGTGCCCGCGGCGCCGGACGAGGCCGCTCCGTCCGGAACCGCCTAAGGCCGCGCGGTGCCGGAGACATCCCTGCGCGTCCTGCGCGCCGCCGTCCTGTCCGCCGCCCTGCTGGGCGGCGGCGTCCTGTCCGCGCAGCCGGTCGCCGGCGGCGGGCAGTCCCTGCGGGAAAATCTGGAGCAGGCCATCGAGGCCCCGTCCGGCGGCCAATTGCGGATCGTGGGCCTGAAGGCCACCGAGTTGCCCGCCGTCTACGAGGTGGAGCTGAACACCGGCGAAATACTCTACAGCGACATCTCCGGCGGCTACCTGTTCGCCGGCGACATGTACGCCGCCACGCCGAACGGGCTGGTGAACCTGTCGGAGGGAACCCGCCGGGCGCGGACCCGGGAGAAGATCGGCGCGGTGCCGGCGTCGGAGATGATCATCTTCAGCCCGGAGAGCGTCCGGGCCGCCGTCGCGGTGTTCACCGACGTGGACTGCACCTACTGCCGCGCCCTGCACCGGGATCTGGACGAGCTGCTGGCGCTCGGCGTGGAGATCCGCTACCTGGCCTATCCCCGCGGCGGCGAGCTGGCCGGCTCCTACGGCAAGATGGTCTCGGTGTGGTGCTCGGACGACCGCGCCGGCGCCCTGACCCGGGCCAAGAACGGCGGGGAGCCGCCCGAGCGCGACTGCGAATCGCCGGTGCTCGAGCACTACGTCCTCGGCAACGAGCTGGGCATCAGCGGCACTCCGGCGCTGGTGCTGGCGGACGGCCGGATCGTGCCGGGGTACGCGGACAGCGGGCGCCTGGCGGCGCTGCTCGGGCTCGACTGACTTCCCGCCCGGCCTCGCCGCGATCCGGACAGCAGGACGGAGGCATGGGCGCCGGCTGCGCGACGGGGGTGGGGATCTGCGGGCTGGGCACGGTCGGCGGCGGCGCACTGGCCCTGCTCGAGCGCAACGCCGGCGAGATCGCGCGGCGGCTGGGCCGGCCGCTGGAGGTCGTCCATGTGGCGACCCGGACCCCGAAGCCGGACCGGACGCGGGGCGTGCCCCGCGCCGGCCGGGATCCCTTCGCCGTCGCCGCCGACCCCGCCGTGGACGTGCTGGTCGAGACCATGGGCGGCCTCGACCCGGCCTTCGAGCTCATCGCCGCGGCGCTGGCGGGCGGCAAGCATGTGGTCACGGCCAACAAGGCCCTGCTGGCCGAGCGGGGCGACGAGCTGTTCGCCGTCGCCCGGGACCACGGCGCGTGCCTGGCCTTCGAGGCCGCCGTCGCCGGCGGCGTCCCGGTCGTCAAGGCGCTGCGGGAGGGGCTGGCCGCCAACCGGGTGGAGTGGCTGGCGGGCATCCTCAACGGCACCGCCAACTTCATCCTCAGCGAGATGGCCGCCCGGGGGCGGGACTTCGACGGGGCGCTGGCCGACGCGCGGCGGCTGGGCTACGCCGAGGCCGACCCGCGGCTGGACGTCGACGGCACCGACGCCGCCCACAAGCTCGCGATCCTGGCCGCGCTCGCCTTCGGCGTCCCGCTCGGGATGGACCGGATCCACGTCGAGGGCATCGACCGCATCGCCCCGGAGGACATCGCCTACGCGGCGGAGCTGGGCTACGCCGTCAAGCATCTCGGCATCGCCCGGCGCGCCGGGCGCGGCGTGGAGCTGCGGGCGCATCCGGCGCTGGTGCCCCGGCCGCTGGCGGACGTGCACGGCGCCGACAACGCCGTCCTGATCCGCGGCGACGCCGCCGGCGCCACGCTGTACCGCGGCCCGGGGGCGGGGGCGGAGGCCACCGCCTCGGCGGTGGTCGCGGACCTCATGGACATCGCCCGCCTGACGGCCGCAGGCGCCCGGCCGCCGCTCCTGCCGGACCCGGGCCCCGGCGCGGCGGACGGCGGGCCGCCGGCGCTGCCGATGGAGGAGATCGAGACGGAATACTACCTGCGCGTTCCGGTCATGGACCGGGTCGGCGCGCTGGCCGGCGTGACGGGCGTCCTCACCGGCTGCGGCATCAGCATCGAGGCGGTGATCCAGAAGGAGCCGGCCGGCGGCCCCGTGCCGGTGGTCATCCTGAGCCGCCGCGCCGCGGAGCGGGACATGGACCGGGCCGTCGCCGCCATCGAGGGGCTGGACGCGGCGGCTGGCCCGGTCGCGAAAATCCGGGTCGAGTCCCTGCGCGGCGGGGCGGAGTGAGCGGGGCGGCCATGCGCTACGTCAGTACCCGCGGCGGCGGCGGCGAACGGTCCTTCGAGCAGGTCCTGCTGGCCGGGCTCGCGCCCGACGGCGGGCTGTACGTCCCCGCCGCGCCGCCGGCCTTCTCCCCCGGGGAGATCGCCGGCTGGAGGGGGCTCCCCTACGCCGAACTGGCGCTCGAGGTCATCGCGCCCTTCGTCGGCGGCGACGTCCCCGCGCCCGTCCTGCGCCGGATCGTCGAGGACAGCTACCGGGACTTCGACCACCCCGAGGTGGCGCCGCTGTCCAAGCTGGGGGAAAACGAATGGTTGCTGGAGCTGCACCACGGCCCCACCCTGGCCTTCAAGGACTTCGCGCTGCAGCTGCTCGGCCGGCTGCTCGGCCATACGCTCGAGCGGAGGGGCCGCCGGGCGGTGGTGCTCGGCGCCACCTCGGGGGACACCGGCTCCGCCGCCATCGAGGGGTGCCGGCACTCGGACCGGGTCGACGTGTTCATCCTGCATCCCTTCGGGCGGGTGTCCGAGGCGCAGCGCAGGCAGATGACCGCCGCGCCGGGGGACAACGTGCACAACTTCGCGGTGAAGGGCAGCTTCGACGACTGCCAGCGCATCGTCAAGGCGGCCTTCGCCGACCGCTCCTTCCTGCCGGAGGGGCGGGAGCTGGTGGCGGTCAACTCCATCAACTGGGCGCGCATCATGGCGCAGACCGTCTACTATTTCCGGGCGGCGCTGGCGCTCGGCGGGCCGGAGCGGCCGGTGTCGTTCTCGGTGCCGACCGGCAACTTCGGCGACATGTTCGCCGGCCATCTGGCGCGGCGCATGGGCCTGCCGGTCGGCCAGCTGATCGTGGCGACCAACAGCAACGACGTCCTGCACCGCCTGATCGAGCGCAACGAGCGCGCCGCGGCCCCCCTGCGCCGCACCCTGTCGCCCAGCATGGACATCCAGGCGCCCAGCAATCTCGAGCGCTACCTGTTCGAGCTGTTCGAGGGCGACGGCGCCGGTCTGGCCTCCTTCATGGAGCGCTCCGGCGGCGGGAGGCCCGCGCTGAGCGAACGGCGGTGGCGCCGGATGCGGGCCGACTTCGACAGCGCCGCCGTCGACGACGAGACCGTCCGCCGGACCATGGTCCGGGAGATGGAGGCCGGCCGGCGGCTGGACCCCCACACGGCGGTGGGCCTGGCCGCCGCCCGGCGCCGCCGCCGGGACGGCGCGGCGCCCATGGTGGCGCTGGCCACCGCCCATCCGGCCAAGTTCGCCGAGGCGGCGGAGCGCGCGGGCCTGCCGCCGCCGCCGCCGCCCGCCCGGCTGGCCGAGCGGCTCCGGGGCGAGGAGCGCTGCGAGGCGGTGGAGGCCGATCCGGCCCGGGTCGCGGAGCTCGTCCGCCGCCGGCTGCGGCGCTGAGGCCATGGCCGCCCTGCGCCGCCGGACGCCCGACCCCGACCTGGCGCTGCCCGGCGCCCTGCATCCGGTGCTCGAGCGCGTCTACCGCCAGCGCGGGCTGGCCGACGCCGACGAGCTGGACCTGGGGCTGGACCGCCTGCTGCCGCCGGAGGATCTCAAGGGCGCGGCGGAGGCGGCCGCGCTGCTGGCCGAGGGCGTCGAGCGGGACCGGCGCATCCTGCTGGTGGGGGACTTCGACGCCGACGGGGCCACCGGTTGCGCCCTGGGGGTGCGCGCCCTGCGCGGCTTCGGCGCCGCGCATGTCGACTACATCGTGCCGAACCGCTTCGAGTACGGCTACGGGCTCACCCCGGAGATCGTCGAGCTGGCCCGCGCCCGCCGCCCCGAGATCGTCGTCACCGTGGACAACGGCATCTCCAGCGTCGAGGGGGTGGCGGCGGCGCGGGCGGCGGGCGCGCGGGTGATCGTCACCGACCACCACCTGCCGGGCGCGGTCCTGCCCGCGGCCGACGCCATCGTCGACCCCAGCCAGCCCGGCTGCGGCTTCGCCAGCAAGGCGCTGGCCGGGGTGGGCGTGATCTTCTACGTGATGCTGGCGCTGCGGGCGCATCTGCGCGGGCGGGGCCGCTTCGCCGGCCGCGCGGAGCCGAACCTGGCCGCGTTGCTGGACCTGGTGGCCCTGGGCACGGTGGCCGACGTGGTCCCCATGGACCGCAACAACCGCATCCTGCTCCGGGGCGGCCTGCGCCGGATCCGCGCGGGGCTGGCCCGCCCCGGCGTGGCGGAGCTGCTGCGGGTCTCCGGCCGGGATCCGCGGCGCGCCGTCGCGGCGGACCTGGGCTTCGCCGCCGGCCCGCGGCTGAACGCCGCGGGCCGGCTGGACGACATGGCGCTCGGCATCGAATGCCTGCTGGCCGACACGGCCGAGCGGGCCCGGCCCCTGGCGGCGCGGCTCGACGGCATGAACCGCGAACGGCGCGAGATCGAGGCGGACATGCGCGAGCAGGCCTTCCAGGCGCTGGAGGAACGGGCCCCGGACGGGGACCGGCTGCCGGCGGCCCTGTGCCTGTTCGACCGGAGCTGGCACGAGGGGGTGACGGGGCTGGTGGCGGCCCGGGTCCGGGAGCGGTTCCACCGGCCGGCGGCCGTGTTCGCCGAGACGGACCGCGGCCGCGCGCTGAAGGGCTCCTTGCGCTCCATCCCCGGCTTCCACGTCCGGGACGCGCTGGCGGCGGTGGCCGCGCGCGAGCCGGGACTGATCGAGCGCTTCGGCGGCCACGCCATGGCGGCCGGACTCAGCCTCGAGCGGGATCGGCTCGAGGACTTCGAGCGCGCCTTCCAGGCCGAGGCGGAGCGGTCGATCTCGCCCGAGCTGCTGGCCGCGACGGTGACGAGCGACGGGGAGCTCGGCGCGGAGCACCTCAACCTGGCCACCGCCGAGGCCCTGGAGCGGGGCGGCCCCTGGGGCCCGTCCTTCCCCGCGCCGCTCTTCGACGGGCGCTTCCGCCTGGTGAGCCAGCGCCGGGTCGGCGACCGGCACCTCAAGATGGTCCTGCGCCCGTCGGAGGCCGGCTCCCGGCTCCGTCTGGCCGCCATCGCCTTCAACGTCGACGAGGCCGCCCGGCCGCCGCCGGACGCGGCGGAGATCCGCATCGCCTACCGGCTGGAGGCCAACGAGTACCTGGGCGAGACGAGCCTGCAGCTGGTGGTGGAGCACATCCTCCCCGACGGCTGAGGGCGGCCGCCGGGCGACACGCCGGGCGGCCCGCGCATGACGGCGCGCGCCTTTTGCTACCCTTCGGGGCGGCCGCGGCGGCGGGCGCCGCGGCGCGACGACGGGAGGATCCGGGATGCGCGGCAGGGCGCGCGGGGCGCCGGCCTTGGCCGGCCTCATGTTGCTGGCCGCGGGAGCGGCCGGGCCGGCGCGCGGCGCCGAGGGGGTCGAGGCCGAGCTGGCGGCCGAGACCGTCGCCGCGGCGCCGGGCGAGACCCTCTGGCTGGCGGTCCGGCTGGTTCCGGCCGAGGGCTGGCATGTGCCCTGGCGCGTCGACGGCGGCGCGGAGGCGGCGGTCCGGATCGGCCCGTGGCGGTTGCCGCCCGGCGCCGCGGCCGGCGCCGTCGCCTGGCCGGCCCCCGAATGGATCCCCGCGGCCGGGGGGACGGACTTCGGCTGGAGCCGGGAGATCCTGCTGCCGGCGCCGGTGACGGTGCCGGCCGGCCACGAGGGGGACGAGTTCGCCGCGTCCGTCCGGGTCGACTGGCTGGCCTGCCGGACGGAGTGCGCTCCGGGCGGCGCCGAGCTCTCCCTGTCCCTGCCGGTGGCCCGGACGGCCGCGCCCGACCCGCGCCGGCGGCGGGCCTTCGCCGAGGCCCGGGCCCGCGTTCCGGCGCCGGCCGCCCGCGACGGGATCTCCGTCCGTTTCAACACCCACGACGGCCGGCTCAACGTGATGGCGCGGGCGGACGGCCCCCTGTTCGAGGGGGCGGAGGACGCCTGGTTCTTCCCCGCCGCCGGGCGGCCGGTGCAGGCCGCGGCGGACCGCGACGTCCTGCTGGAGGCGGACCGCGTCCAGGTGGGGGCGGCGCGGCATCCGGAGCTGGATCCGGCCCGCGCCGCCGCCGAGGGGGTGGAGGGCGTGCTGTCGGTGCTCGACGGGGACGGGAGCGCGCGGGCCTGGCAGGTCCGGGCCGAACACGCCCGCGTCGCCTGGGACCACAGCATCGAGGTGGAGCTGCTGTCCGAGGACGCCGTGCTCGCGCCCGGCCGCACCGTCTGGCTCGGCCTGCGCCTGGATCCGGCCGAGCATTGGCACACCTACTGGAAGATGGGCGGCGACAGCGGCGAGCCCACCAGCCTGAACGAGTGGCGCGCGCCGCCCGGCGCCGAGATCGGGGCCATCCGCTGGCCCGCGCCCCGCTGGCTGCCGTTCTACGACACGGGGCTGGTCAACTTCGGCTACGAGGAGGAGGCGCTGTTGCCGTTCCCGGCGACCCTGCCCGCCGACTACGCCGGCGACAGCGCGACCCTGAGCGCGCTGGCCTACTGGAACGTGTGCGAGCAGATCTGCATCCCCGGCGAGATGCGGCTGGACCTGACGCTGCCGGTGGGCCCGGAGCCCGTCCCCGATCCCGCGGCCGGGGAGCTGTTCCGGACGGCCCGGGCCGCGCTGCCCGCCGCGGACCACGGGCTCAGGTCCTTCATCGCGGTGGCCGGCGAGCGGGTGAGCCTGGGCTTCGAGTCGCCGGAGCCGCTGTTCGGCGCCTACCGCGACGCCTGGTTCTTTCCCGAGCGGCGCCGCGTGATCAAGCCGGGCCCGCTGCGGGACGTCAGCATCCAGCCCCGGCTGCTGCAGATCACCCACCAGCAGCCCCGGCGCATGCTCGACGACCTGTCGGGCGTGCGCGGGGTGCTGGTGCTGGAGGACGGGGAGGGCCGGCGGGACGCCTTCGAGTTCGCGGACGCGGCGGCCGACGCCCGCGCCGCCGTCTTCGCGCCGGCGGCGGGCGGCGGG
>CAYSVD010000105.1:0-32309 GCA_964434395.1 uncultured Pseudohongiella sp. | reverse complement strand
ACCGCTTCGAGGACTACGAATACGATGCCGCCGGGCGCAGGACGCAGGCCCGCTTTTACATCTACGACTCCCTCTCCATCCCCCTGTCCGCCCTCGACCTGTACAGCTTCGAACGGTCCGACCTGTCCAATGCGGCCGTGTCCAGGATCCACAGCTGGACCTACGCCGCCGACGCCTCCGACGGCCGGGAACTGACCTTCTCGGAGGACTTCGACAACGACGGCAAGACGAACCTTGCGACCGCCTTCACGTATCACGGAACCGCCGATGTCGTCGCCACGCGCCGGAAGGACTACGACGACGGGCACGGCGGCGGGGCCCCCGACGACGGGACCGTCGACAAGCGCGTCCATGAGACCTTCGATGCCGACGGCAAGCTCGAGTCCATCAAGTACGACGACGACGGCGACGATAGCTGGGACCGCACCGTGGATACCGGTTCCCGCTCGTCGATGGACGATCAGGGACGGGTGGTGTTGATCGAATTCAACGACGACGGAGACGCCGAATACGACCGGGCCGAAGCCTACGAGTACGGCGCGACGGACGCCAACAAGAACCTGGTCGTCAAGACCACCTGGTACGACGACTGGGCGCTCGAGGCGGACAAGACCGGCAAGGCGCTGGACATGCAGACCGCCGACCGGGCGCTGATCGTCAAGGACGACGACAACGACGGCACGGGCGAGTCGCGGCGGCACGACGCGTACGGCGCGGACGGCGAGACGGTCGTCGCGTCGCTGTTCGACGACGACAACGCCGCGGACGGCGAGTGGGAGCGGGCGGAAAGCTACGAATACGACGCGAACGGCCGGGTCGTGTTCCGGAAGACCGGCACGGTCGACGGCGCGGATCCCGCGTCCGCGACGGTGGGCTACGACGGGGCCGAAGTCCGCATCCTGGACGCCGCCGGCGTGAAGACGGAGAGCCGCTTCTTCGACGATTACGACGGCGCGGCGGACCATGCGGCGCTTTCCGCGCTCGCCCCCGAAAAGGCGAGCCGCATCCACTATTTCGGCGTGGACGAGGACGGCGACGGCAGCGAAGACGACGCCAGGTACGAGAAGCTGGACGCGGACGGGCGCGCCGTCGAGGTCCTGTTCGACATCGGCGGCGACGGGACGGCGGACCGCGCCGAGGCGTACGACTACGACGCCGCCGGCCGCAAGACGGAGGCCCGCTTCTTCGACCCGTACGCGGGGACGTTCGACCTCGCCGGCGCGCCGGAGGACAGGATCCACTCCTGGACCTACGACGCATCCGACACCGCCGACGCCCGGGCGCTGACCTTCTCGGAGGATTTCGACGGCGACGGCGTGACGGACCTCAAGACCGCCTTCACGTACCACGGCTCCGGCGCCGTCCGCGCCGAGGTGCGGAAGGACTACGACGACGGGACGGGCGGCAAGGCGGCCGACGACGGCACGGTCGACAGGAGCGTCCTCGAGACCTTCGGCGCCGGCGGCCAGCCTGAATTCACCAAACACGACGACGACGGCGACGGCGTCTGGGACCGCACGGACGACAGCAACCCGCGCTACGCCTACGACGGCAAGGGCAGGGTCAGGCTGGCGGAATTCGCCGACGAGACGGAGCCGCCCTACACCTACGACCGGGCCGAAGCCTACGAGTACGGCAGCGGCGACCTGAAGATCAAGACCACCTGGTACGACGACTGGGCGCTGGAGACGGACGGAACGGGCAAGGCGCTGGCCGACCAGACCATCGACCGGGCGCTGGAGGTCATGGACGCCAACGGCGACGGCACGGGCGAGTCGAGCCGGAGCGACCTCTACGACGTCGCCGGCAAGCTCGTCGTCGAGTCCCTGTTCGACGACGACAACGACGGGGGAGTGAACCGCGCCGAGGCCCACGAATACGACGGCGGCGGGAGCAGGACGGAGACCCGTTTTTACGACTCCTGGACGGGAACCTTCGGCCTTCCCGCCGCGGACGCGGCGGACAGGGTCTGGACCTACGGCGCCGACGGCAAGGTCGCGACCGTCCTGGCCAGGCGCGACCTCAACGGCGACGGAACCTGGGACCGCGGCACCCGCAGCGCGAAGGACGGCCAGGGCCAGACCGCGCTGACGGAGTTCGACGACAACGGGGACGGAACCTACACCCGGGCCGAAGCCTACGCCTACGGCGCCGGCGACGTTCTGGTCCGCACCGACTTCTACGGCGTCTGGGACGACGACAAGGACGCGGCGGGCCAGCAGGCGGACAAATCCGTCCACTTCATGGTGGATCTCGACGGCGACGGCTCCTTCGACGACAGAAGGACGGAGACCTTCGACGGCGGCGGACGGGTCGTCCGGATCGCGTACGACTACGATGCGGGCGGCGGCATCGACCGCATCGAGAAATTCACCTACGACGCCGGCGACGACCGCTGGCGGACTTTTTCGGAAGATGCGGACGGCGACGGCAAGACCGACCGCATGACCACCGTCACGTACCAAGGCGCCGCCGCCACCTTCGCCACGCGCCGCATCGACCTCGACGACGGGACGGGAACCGGCGCCGCCGACGACGGAGTGTTCGACAGGAGCAGGTTCGATATCTTCGACTCCGGGGGCAAGGTCGTATCCATCAAGCACGACGACGACGGCGACGGCGTCTGGGACCGCACCGTCGACATCCAGCGCGAAACCACGGACGATCAGGCTCGGCTCGTCCGGATCGAATTCGACGACGACAAGGACGGCACGTTCGATCGGGCCGAGATCTACGTCTGGTCCGACGCCGGCAAGGTGCGGACCGATTACTACGGCGACTGGAACCAGAATCGAAACGTCAACTCCCAGCAAGCGGACAAGACCGTCCACCTGATGAGGGATCTCGACGGCGACGGAACCTCGGACGACAGCAGGACGGAGGACTTCGACGGAGAGGGGCGGATCCTCCGGATCACGGACGACCACGACACGGACGGCACCGTCGACCGCATCCGGGAGAGCGTCTTCACCCCGTCCGGCTCGCCCCGCCGCGAGGAGCGGAAGACCGACGCCGACGCCGACGGCACCTTCGACAGCGCCGTGGTGCTCGACCTGCGGAACGGCGGCCGGGAGATCCAGCGGTCGTTCGATCCGGACCCCGCCACCGGCGCGTTCACCCGTAAAGAAACATACAGCTACAACGACATCGGGCGGAAGAGTCTGGTCGAATTCGATGCGGGGCACGACAATTCCTACGAGAAGGCGGAGGAGTACCGGTACGACGTCGCGGGGCAATTGACGAGAACCCTGTACTACGACGACTACGATCAAACGAAGGATCCGGCCGACCAGGCCGTCAGCCGGTCCGCATGGCTGCTTCAGGACTACGATGCCGACGGCGACGCCGACGACGGCAAGACGGAGACCCTCGACGCCGACGCCCGGCGCGTACGGGTCGAGTACGACTACGACACGGACGGCAAGATCAACCTCATCGAGACATGGACCTACAGCGGCGACGCCGAAACGCTGGTCAGGGAGCTGGACGACGGCATGGGCTCCGGCGCGGGCGGAGCGGCGGCGGGCGACGGCTCCGTCGACCGGCGGGTGGAGGAGACGAGGGAGGGCGGCATCCTCGTCCGGACCCTGATCGACACGGACAACGACGGAACCTGGGACGAGACCGCGGAGGTCTTCCCGCGCTACACCGTCAAGGACGGAAGGCTCGTCGGGGCGCGGTACGACGACGACGGCGACGGAACGGCGGACCGCATCGAGACCTACGACCGCGACGAGAGCGGCATCGTCACCAAGCGGATGGTCGAGCTGGACGACGGCTCGGGCGGCGGCGCCGCCAACGACGGCTCCCCCGACCGGGACCGGGAGGAGACCTGGGCGGACGGGAGGCTCGCCAAGGCCCGGTACGACGACGACAGCGACGGAACCTGGGACCGGACGTTCACCTACGCCTACAAGGGCGGCGCCCGCCCGGTCTCGGTCAAGTACGAGGAGGACAGCGACGACAACGGGACGGCGGACGCCGCGATCGAGTTTTCGATCATCTACGGCACCGACGGGGACGACGCGATCAAGGGCACCTCCGGCGACGAATGGATCGTCGCCGGCAAGGGGGACGACGTCGTCACGGGCGGCGGCGGACGGGACTGGTTCGTCTTCCGGGAAGGCGACGGCAAGGACCGCCTGACGGATTTCAAGCCGCAGGAAAGCGGAGCGGACGGCGACAAGGACAGGGTCTGGATCGCGCAGGGGGAGAGCGGGATCGACCAGAGCGATTTCACGGCCCGCGCCCTGGGCGGCGCGGCCGGCCTCGCCTACGATTACGGCGGACAGGGCGACTGGATCTGGTTCCCGGACGGGCAGCTGGAATCCCTCGGCAAGGCCGGCCATTACCGCCTCGGCGAGGCGGCGGCGGCGCCCGGCGGCGCCGTCCGGGACGTCGCGCGCGATGCGGCCGGGCGGATCACGGAGGTCCGTCACTTCCACGCCTGGGACGGCGTCGCCGAGCTCGGCGGCCTGCCCGCCGGCCGGATCCACCGCTACGCCTACGACGGCGGCGGGAGGGAGTGGAAGTCCGTCTCGATGAACGACAACGCGGGCTCCGACCACGTCTTCGAGACCCAGGTCAGCGTCTTCCGCGACGCCGCCGGCGCCGTCACCGGCCGGCTGTTCCAGTACGACGACGGGTCGAACGGCGGAACCGCGGACGACGGCGCCTTCGACCGGAGGCGGTGGGACACGATCGACGGGAACGGCCGGATCACCCACATCCGCCATGACAGCGACAACGACAACACGTGGGACTACATCGACGCCTACACGTACGAATCCGGAGGCGGGGATCCCCGTCCCCGCACCGTGCGCCGCACGGAAACCATGGACGACAGCGACTCCAACAACGACAAACAGGGCGATTCGGTCCGTCTCGTGTTCGGCACGGAAGGCGACGACCAGGAAGGGCTCTCGGGCAGGAGCGCCAGCGACGACTGGTTTTTTCCCGGCCCGGGCGACGACACCGTGTCCGGCGGCTCCGGGGCCGGCACCGACATGCAGGGAAAGGACGTTTATGTCTTCCGGTACGGCGACGGCGTGAACGTCGTCCGGGGCTTCGGGCCGGAGGGGAACGCCATCCACGACACGATCTGGATCCTTGAAGAGGGCTTCAGCGCCTCCGACGTCAGCGTAGTGGCGAACGCCACGCTTTCCTCGAGCGACGACCCGGCCGACCATCCGGACATTCCACCCAGGCTGTTCCCCGGCGCCGGCGAGGACGACGTCAAGGTCACGGTCCTCGCCTACGGCGGCGGGCCCGGGGACCGGATCGTGCTGGAGGGCTGGGACTCCGACAACGCCGGCTACTTCCGGGCGCGCTTCGCGGCACCCGACATCGACCACGATCCGGGCGCCTACGCGTACGGCAGCCGCAACGACCTGCGCATCCTGGAGGAGGGCGGAAGGACGACGGAGGTCCGGGCCTACGACGCCTGGGACGGCGTCGATGCCGAGGATGCGCTCTCGCTGGAGCCGGACCTGGTGACGAGGAGCAGCCGCGCGTACCACGGCGACGGCACGACGCTCGCCGAACTGCTGATCGAGACGGACGGCATCGGCGGTCCCGCCGACGGCGTCTTCGACCGCCGGGTGGAAAAGGCGTACGACGCGGCCGGCGGGCTCGACCGGACCCGCTACGACGACGACGGCGACGGCAGATGGAACCGCGTCGAGGAAAGGGGCACTTTTTCCGGCGACCTCATCTTTGAGCGCAACACCTACGACGACCTCGGCCGGCTGTGGATAACGGAGACGGGAGATAGCGATGGTAGACGTTTCGGCATCGACTACGACGAGGCCTATGTGTACGATTACGACGGCGCCACCGACACCAAGGTCCGGGCCAGATTCTGGGAGGGGTTCCAATGGGACCGCAACGACTTTCTCAGCGGCGCCATAGGGTCTCACGAGGAGCTCGTCCTTTACGGGCAGACGCTGGACGGCGTCGGCATCGGCGACGACATCCTCACGATACACGACCCATCGGACGACATCGTCAAGAGGGAGTCGCACGACTACGGCGGAGACGGCGTGGTGGACAAGTATGTCGGGGAGGACTACTTCGGGCCGGGATACGATCATGATACGGCCACGCCGGGCGCCATCCTGCTCAGACAGTCGTCCGTCACTTTCTGGAGGGATCCGGGGGATTCGTCAGCATCGCCAAGTCCGTACTGGGACATGGTGGAGTCGCACGTCTACGGCGACGGCGACGGAGACGGAACGAACGATGCCGACCACAGGATCCGGATCGACTTTCGCGAAGGCGTCGACCCCAACGAGTACCCCGGCACCGAGGACGTCGCCGAGAGGCGCCTCGTCGCCCGGCATCATTTCCTTCAGGACTACGACGGCGACAGCGGCACGGACGACAGCAAGTTCGAGGTCTTCGACGCCGACGGAACCCCCGCCCGCATCGCGTACGACTACGATTCGGACGGCGCGGTCGACCGCATGCAGGACCATACCCGCGACGGGGCCGCCGCCCTGTGGCTGCTGTCGCACGACAAATCCGGCCGGGTCGAGCAGGCGCGGCACTTCGACGACTGGGACGGCGCCGCGGACCCCGCCGGCCTGTCGGCGAACCGGGTCCACAAGTACGTCTACGACGGCGCCGACCGGCTCTGGAAGAGCATCCTGATCGACGGCGATGCCGACGGCGTGTTCGAGGCGAAGGTCACCATCGCCCGCGACGCCGAGGGCTCCGTCACCCACCGGACGTTCGAGTTCGACGACGGGTCGGGCGGAGGCAAGGCGGAGGACGGCGCGTTCGACCGGAAACGGGAGGACAGGTTCGACGAGAGCGGACGGGTCGTCCGCATCCTCCTGGACACCGACAACAACGGGACCTGGGACTACATCAACAGGTACGACTTCAGCGGCGGGACGCCCAGGGCCCGGCAGGTCGCCACCATGGACGACGACAACGGCGCCAACAACGAGACGTCCGACCAGGTCCGCCTCGTGTTCGGCACGGACGGCGACGACCAGGGAAGCAAGCGGCTTTCCGGCACCAACGGCGACGACTGGTTCATTCCCGGACCGGGGAACGACACCATCGCCGCGGGCCAGGAGAACGCCAAGAACCAGGGGGACGACGTCTTCGTCTTCCAGTCCGGGGACGGGGTGGACGTCATCAGGGGCTTCGGGCCGCCCGGCGCCAATCCCGCCGACAGCGTCCTGATCCTCGACGACGGGTTCAGCACAGGCGACATCGAGATCGACTACCACGGCAGGCTGGCCGATAAGGCGAGCGAATACCCGGAGATCGAGTCGAGCCTGCGTTCCGGCAACGCCCAAGGCACGGTGCTGAAATTCAACGACGAGGACGGCGACCGGATCGTGTTCTACGGCTGGGAATTAAGCGCCGTGAGTTTCTGGCGGACATGGCTGAGCGGCTCCGGCGCTCCGCACGACCCGCGCACGTACATCTACGGCTTCCGCAACGCGCTGCGCGAGCTCGACGAAGAAGGCAGGGTCGCGCAGATCCTCTTTTACGACGCCTGGGACGGCGGCTCCGGCATCGGCGCCGAGCCCCCGGCGCCGCCGGACCGGATCCATCGGTACACCTACGAGGGCTCCGACACGAATTGGAAGACCTATCAGGAGAACAACGACGCCGCGGCGGATCTCGTCTTCGAGCTCCAGTTCGCCGCGACCCGCGATGCGGACGGCGGAATCATCGCGCTGGACGCGAGAGGGTCGACCGCGGGCGTGAAGCTGGACGGCGGGTTCGACGGTATGCTCGGCGGCAACACCGGCGCGCTGACGGTGACCGCGACCGATCTGGACGACGCCGTCGCGAACGCGGAGATCGCGGGCGGCTCGAAGGCCGACGGAACCCTGGGCGCCGGACAGAACTTCATTCTGGGCGACGGCATGGATACGTTCACCGTCCGGCGCTCGGCCGACACCGAGGACGCCTTCGATGCCGCCGGCCTGCAGACGAAATCGGCCCCGCGGCTGACGGTGGCCGCCGGCGCCGGCGACGACACGATCGTCGCGCCGGTCGACGTCACCGGCGCCGTCTCCCTGGACGGCGGCAAGGGCGACGACATCCTGAAGTTCGCCGCCGGCGACTCCGGCCGCGCGGCGTCCGCCCGGGCCGGGCACTTCGTCCGTTTCGACGGCGGCGAGGGGGACGACACGCTGCTCGTCGAGGCCGACGCCGGCGGCGGGACCTTCGCGCCGCGCGCCTTCATCGAGAGCGTCGAGAACATCGTGCTGGCGCTCGACGACGGCGGCGGCAACGGCCGCCTGGAGATGAGGCTGCGCGTGTCCGACGGCTTCGACGACGCGATCGCGGTGACGAGCCGGTCGGCCGCCACCCTGACGGCGGCGGACCTCGTCATCACCTTCGCGCTGGATCCCGACGCGGACGGCGGCGCGGTGGACATCGGCGGCATCGACATCGCGGGCATCGCCGCCGCGGCGCGTCCGCACATCGAGGTGGAGGGCGGCCGGGGGGACGACGTCCTGACCGGCGGCGCCGGCCCCACGACCTTCGGGTTCCACGAGGGCCGCGGCTCCGCCGGCGGCGACGACATCGTCAGGGGCTACAGCGCGGCCGAGGGCGACGTCATCCTGATCGCCGGCGGCGGCGTGAAGGACGATTCGACGGCGGTGAAGGCCGACGGGGCCGACACGAAGATCACCTACATCCTCATGGACGGCGGGGGCGCCGGGACCGAGCACGCCATCACCGTGGTGGGCGTGAACGCCGGCGTGGCGGTCACGTCCGAGACGGCGACCGGCCCCGCCGCGATCCCCTACGCGACGTAGGACGGCGCGCCTTCGCCGGCCCGCCCCGGCCGCCCGGCGCCGGACTCCGTCTACACGGCCATGCGGCCCCCTTGCTATACTCCCGCGTCCCGCGCGGTCCGCCGCGGCGCGCGTTCCCGGTGACGGTATGCTGACCCATCCGCAGTTCGACCCCGTCGCCGTCTCGCTGGGGCCGCTCCAGATCCACTGGTACGGCGTCATGTACATCGTGGCCTTCGGCGGCGCCTGGGCGCTGGCGAGCTGGCGGGCGCGCCGCGAACCGGGCCGCTGGTCGCCCGCGCAGATCTCCGACCTGGTGTTCTACGGCGCGCTGGGCGCGGTCGTCGGCGGCCGGATGGGCTCGGTGCTGTTCTACAACTTCGGCCGCTTCCTGGACGACCCGCTGTGGCTGCTGCGGGTCTGGGAGGGGGGCATGTCCTTCCACGGCGGCCTCATCGGCGTGCTCGCCGCCTTCTACATCTACTCCCGCCGCATCGGCCGGGACTACGGGGAGACCCTGGACTTCATCGCCCCGCTCGCCCCCTTCGGCCTGGGCGCCGGGCGCCTCGGCAACTTCATCGGCGGCGAACTGTGGGGGCGGCCGACGGACGCGCCCTGGGGCATGGTGTTCCCCCACGTCGACGAGCTGGCGCGTCATCCCTCGCAGCTGTACCAGTTCGCCCTCGAGGGGCTGGCGCTGTTCGCGGTGGTCTGGTGGTACGCCCGCCATCCGCGGCCCCGGCTCGCCGTCTCCGGCGCGTTCGCCGTCGGCTACGGCTGCCAGCGGTTCTTCGTGGAGTTCTTCCGGGAGCCGGACCGGCACATCGGCTTCGTCGCCTTCGACTGGCTGACCATGGGCCAGCTGCTTTCGGCGCCGATGGTGGCCGTCGGCCTGTTGATGCTGTTCCTGGCCTACAACCGGCGCCGCCGGGACGGCGCCGCGGACGCGTAGGGGCGCGGCGGGATGCGCCAGTACCTCGCGCTGTGCCGGCGCATCGTCGACGAGGGCGTCTGGGTCGAGAACGAAAGGACGGGCAAGAGGTGCCTGACGGTGGTCGACGCCGACCTCAGCTACGACGTGGCCGGCAACCGCTTTCCCATCGTCACCACCCGCAAGAGCTACTGGAAGGCCGCCATCGCCGAGCTGCTGGGCTACCTGCGGGGCTACGACAGCGCCGCCGACTTCCGGCGGCTGGGAACCCGCTCCTGGGACGCCAACGCCAACCGGAACGCGGCCTGGCTGGCCAACCCCGCCCGGCGCGGCGAGGACGACATGGGCCGGGTCTACGGGGTGCAGGGCCGGCGCTGGCGCCGGCCGGACGGCGGCGAGCTCGACCAGCTGGCCAAGATCGCGCGCAACCTGCGGCGCGGGGTGGACGACCGCGGCGAGATCCTCGCCTTCTACAACCCGGGCGAGTTCGACCTGGGCTGCCTGCGCCCGTGCATGCACACTCACACCTTCTCGCTGCTGGGCGACACGCTGCACCTGACCAGCTACCAGCGCTCCTGCGACGTGCCGCTGGGGCTCAACTTCAACCAGATCCAGGCGTTCACGCTGCTGGCGCTGATGGCGCGGATCACCGGCAAGAAGCCCGGCATCGCCCACCACAAGGTGGTCAACGCGCACATCTACGAGGACCAGCTGGAACTGATGCGCGACGTGCAGCTCAAGCGCGAACCCTTCGACCCGCCGCGGCTGCGCATCAATCCGGACATCAAGACCCTCGAGGACCTTGAGACCTGGGTGAGCCTGGACGACTTCAGCGTCGTCGGCTACCGGCACCACGAGCCGATCGCCTATCCCTTTTCCGTGTGACCCGCCATGCATCTGTCGGTCATCTGCGCCGCCGCCGAGAACGGGGTGATCGGCCGCGGCGGCGGGCTGCCCTGGCATCTGCCCGGGGAGCTCGAGCACTTCAAGCGGACGACCATGGGCCGCCCGCTCATCATGGGCCGCCGCACCTTCGAGTCCATCCGCTGGCCGCTGCCGGGGCGCATCGGCATCGTGGTGAGCCGGAACCCGGGGTGCGGCGCCGGCAAGGAGCGGGTGGTGGTGGTTCCTTCGCTGGAGCGGGCGCTGGAACAGGCCGAACGGTCGCAGGACGAGGACGGAATACTGAACCCGTCCATGCCCTCCGAGGAGGAGGAGCGGCGACGGGAACGCGAGCGGGAGACGACCGGACAGCCGTTGCGCTGCGAGGCCTTCGTCATCGGCGGGGCGGCGCTGTTCGAGGCCGCCCTGCCGCTGGCCCGGCGCTTCCACCTCACCCGGGTCCACAGGGAGTACGAGGGCGACACCTATCTCGCCGGTTTCGACGAGAGCGAATGGGAGAACGCCGTCAGGCCGGTGCGCGTCGCGGACTCCGACCCGCCGTACACCGTCTTCAACCTGAAGCGCCGCGCCTCATGACCGCTCGCCGGATTCCGCCGCGCCGGATTCCGCGGCCAGCGCGTCGGTGCGCGCGGCCATGATGAAGTCGTTGAGGTGCAGGCCGCCGATGCGGTGGGTCCACCAGCGCACGGTCGCCCGGCCCCACTCGGTGGTGATGGCGGGATGATGGTCCTCCGCCTCCGCCAGCCGGCCGAGCGCCATGGTGAAGGCCAGCGCCGTCTTGAAGTCGCGGAACTGCAGCCGCCTGACCAGCTTCTCCACCCCGTCCTCGACGCGCCGCTCCCACCGCGGCAGCTCGCGCATCAGCCCGTCGGCCTCGGGGCCGCCCAGCCCGGGCGCGTCCGCCCGGCAGGGCTCACAGGGCCGCAGGCGCAGCGCCGTCATGTTCCGCATCCGTCCCGACGAAGGCCTCCAGCAGGCTGTCCAGCAGGCGGTAGCCGCGCCGGGTCGGCGCGACGCGGCCGCCGCCGCGCGCCAGCAGGCCGTTCAGGGCCAGGGAGTCCACCGTCTCCGCGATCGCGTCGAAGGCCAGCCCCGTGCGCGCCGCGAACTCGCTTTCCGCGAAGCCGTCCCGCAGGCGCAGCGCGTTGAGCAGGAACTCGAGGGGGCGCTCGCCGCGAGGCACCTCGTCGCGTCCGGTGTCGAAGCCCGGGCCGGCGAGGTAGCGCTCGGGCCGCCTGAACTTGCGGGTGCGCACGATGCGCCCCTCGGCGGGGAAGGTGAGCTTGCCGCAGGCGCCGGCGCCGATGCCCAGGTAGTCGCCGAAGCGCCAGTAATTCAGGTTGTGGGCCGAGGCCATCCCCCGCGCCGCCCAGGCCGAGACCTCGTAGCGCCGCCAGCCCCCCTCCTCCAGCCGCCGCCGGCCCGCCTCCTGCGCCGCGATCACCGCCGCCTCCGGCGGCAGCGCCGGCGGGCGCCGGTGGAACGCGGTGTTCGGCTCGATGGCCAGCTGGTACCAGGACAGGTGCGCCGGCCCGCAGTCCAGCGCCCGCCCGAGGTCGGCCAGCGCCTGCTCCGCCGTCTGCCCGGGCAGGCCGTGCATGAGGTCCAGGTTGATGTTCTCGAAACCGGCCCGGCGCGCCGCGTCGACCGCCGCCCGCGCCTCCGACGCGTCGTGGATCCGGCCGAGCCGGCGCAGCTGCCCGTCGTCGAAACTCTGGACGCCCAGGGACAGGCGGTTGACGCCGCAGGCGGCGAGCTCCGCGAAGCGCCCCGCCTCGACGGCGCCCGGATTGGCCTCCAGGGTGATCTCCGTCCCGGGGGGAAGCTCCAGGCGCCGGGCGACATGCCGCAGCAGCCGGTCGATGGAGGCCGCATCGAACAGGCTGGGGGTGCCGCCGCCGATGAACACCGAGCGCAGCGCGCGGGGCGCCGCGGGCGGCAGCCGCTCCGCCTCGCCGTCCAGGTCGCGGCACAGGGCGTCGATGTAGGCCGCCTCGGGCAACGGGCTGGCCCGCTCGTGGGAGTTGAAGTCGCAGTACGGGCACTTCCTGACGCACCAGGGAATGTGCGCGTACAGGCTCAAGGGAGGCTGTTCCAGCATCGCGACAGTTCCCGCAGCGCCTGGCCGCGGTGGCTCAAGGCGTTCTTGGTCCGCGGATCCAGCTCCGCCGCCGAGCGGCCGAGGTCCGGAACCAGGAACAGCGGATCATAGCCGAAGCCGCCCGCGCCGGCCGCGCGGGTCAGGATGCGGCCCTCCCAGACGCCGCGGAACGCCCGCGGCGCCGGATCCTCGGCGCGGGCGAGGAACACCACCACGCACCGAAAACGGGCGCCGCGCCGCCGCTCGGGTATGCCGGCCAGCGCCTCGAGCAGTTTCCGGTTGTTGGCCGCGTCGGCGCCGGGGCCGTCCACGCCGGCGTAGCGGGCGGAGCGCACGCCGGGCGCGCCGCCCAGGGCGTCGACCTCGAGGCCGGAGTCGTCCGCGACGGCGGGCAGGCCCGTGGCGGCGGCGGCATGGCGGGCCTTGAGCAGGGCGTTCTCCAGGAACGTCGTCCCGGTCTCCTCCGGCGGCTCGACCCCCAGCGCCGACTGGGGCGTCAACTCCGCGCCGGGGAGCAACGCCCGGAACTCCCTGATCTTGCCGGGGTTGCCGGTGGCCAGCACCGCCCGCCGCCGCGCCGCGCTCATCGCCGGGCGATGTGGTAGATGGCGATCTCGCCCAGCAGGCTGGGCCAGACCTTCATGCGCCAGCCGCCCCGGTGCCGCGAGTCCACCACCGTGCGGGCGAGCACGCGGATGCCCCGCTCGCGGCACAGGGCGTCGAAGTCCTTGACGGTGCAGAAGTGGATGTTCGGCGTGTCGTACCACTGGTGGGGCATGAATTCCGAGACCGGCATGCGCCCCTTCGACAGCAGCTGGAGCCGGCATTTCCAGTTGCCGAAATTGGGGAAGGTGACGATGCCGCGCCGGCCGATGCGCAGCATCTCCTCGATCAGCGCGTGGGGGCGGTGCAGGGCCTGCAGCGTCTGCGCCAGCAGCACCGTGTCGAAACTGTCGTCGCCGAAATTGGACAGCCCGCGGTCCAGATCCTGCTCGACGACGTTGACGCCGTTCTCCAGGCAACGGACGATGTCGCCGGGGTCGATCTCGAGCCCGACCGAGCGCGCGCGCTTGCGGGCGTTCAGGCGCGCGAGCAGGGCGCCGTCGCCGCAGCCGAGGTCCAGCACCCGGCTGCCGGGGCGGATCCACCGTTCGATGATCTCAAGGTCGGGGCGCATCGGCGAGCTCCCGGTGGACCCGGCGCAGGTAGGCGGACAGCCCCTCGAGGTAGCGCGGGACCGGCAGCAGGAAGGCGTCGTGGCCCTCCTCGGCCTCGATCTCCAAATAGCTCACCTCGCGCTCCGCCTTCAGGAGGTCGTCGACGATCTCCCGGGACCGCTCGGGCGGGAAGCGCCAGTCGCCGCTGAAGGAGATCAGCAGGAAGCGGCAGTCGCCGCGGCGGAACGCCCGGCTCAGATCCCCGCCGTAGTCGACCGAGGGGTCGAAGTAGTCCAGCGCCTTGGTCATCAGGAGGTAGGTGTTGGCGTCGAAGTTCTCGGAGAAGCGCTCGCCCTGGTAGTGCAGGTAGCTCTCCACCTGGAAGTCCGCGTCGAAGCCGAAGCTCAGCTTGCCGGCGCGCAGGTCCCGCCCGAAGTTGGCGCCGCCCGCCCCGAGCTCCGCCGCGGCCTTGCCGAACTTGGCGCGCATGGCGCCGTCGGACAGGTAGGTGATGTGGCCGATCATGCGCGCCAGCATCAGGCCCCGCTTCGGGAAGACGCCGCGCTCCAGGTAGCGGCCGGCGTGGAAGTCCGGGTCGCCGGCGATGGAGCGGCGGGCCACCTCGTTGAAGGCGATGTTCTGGGCGGACAGTTTCGGCGCGGCCGCGATGCACACGGCGTGCGCCAGCCGCTCCGGATGGCTGATCGCCCAGCGCAGCGCCTGCATGCCGCCGAGGCTGCCGCCGATCACGGCCGCCCACTTGCCGATGCCCAGCCGGTCCATCAGCATGAGCTGGCTGTTCACCCAGTCGCGCACCGTCACCACCGGGAAGTCCGGTCCGAAGCGCCGGCCGGTTTCGGGGTCGACGGCGTTCGGGCCGCTGCTGCCGGCGCAGCCGCCGAGGTTGTCGAGGCACACCACGTGGAACAGGTCGGTGTCGAGCGGCTTGCCGGGGCCGATGCAGTGCTCCCACCACCCGGGCTTCTCGCCCGGCTCGCCGGTGTGGTAGCCGGCGGCGTGATGGTTGCCGCTGAGCGCGGGACAGACCAGCACGGCGTTGGTGCGCCGCTCGTTCAGCTCTCCGTAGGTCTCCACGGTCAGGTCGAAACCGGAGAGGGTCCGGCCGCTGCGCAACGTCAGCGGCGCGTCGAAACGCAGGGTCCGGGGCGTGACCAGGCCGACTGAACCCGGCGGCGTGTCCGTCATGGCGGGCGGGGAGGCGTCAGATGCCGATGACCACGGCGGCGTGGGAGGGCGTGATGCCGAACACGCCGCGCAGCAGGTCGTCGGCCAGGTACATGGCCATGAAAATGACCAGCGGCGAGAAGTCGAGACCCCCCAGCGGGGGGATGATCCGCCGCACCGGCGACATCACCGGCTCGGTCAGCTGCAGGACGACCCGCATCAGCGGATGCGGGCCGACGCCGCCGGAGAACGCCGCCATGAAGGACATGACGATCGCGGCGAGAATCGCGTAGAAATAGACCCTGCCGATGACGTAGACCACGCCGACGAGGGACCAGGTCACGACGAAGCCGGCGCCGGGCACGGGCGCGCCGTAGAGCAGGAGCAGGACGCAGATGCAGGCCGCCTCCAGCGCCAGCGCCAGCGCCAGGCAGGAGAAATCGAGGCCGCGCCAGCCGGGAATGAACATCCGGAACGCCCGCACCGGCGGGTCGGTCATCCTGACGATGGCCTGGGACAGGGGGTTGTAGAAGTCGGCCCGGGAAAGCTGCAGCAGAAAGCGCAACACCACCGCCGCCAGGTACAGTCCGCCCAGCATGTTGAAGATCATGATCGCCGCGTTGCCCATCAGTTCCCGTCCGCCGTTTCCCGTCCCAGTTCCCGCGCCCGCGTCCGCGCGGCATGCAGCGCCGCGCGCATCAGGGCGTCGAAGCCGCCCGCCTCGAGGCGCCGCAACGCCGCCTCGGTGGTCCCGCCCGGCGAGGTCACCCGCCGCCGCAGCGCCGCCGGCTCCTCGCCGCCGGCGAGGGCGAGCTCGGCCGCGCCGGCGGCGGTGTGGAGGACCAGGTCGCGGGCCAGCCGCCCCTCGAGGCCCATCTCCCGCGCCGCCGCCTCCATGGCCTCCATGAGGAGGAGGAAGTAGGCGGGGCCGCTGCCGGAGACGGCGGTGACCGCATCCAGATCCTCCTCGCGCTCCACCCACACCGCCAGCCCCACCGCGCCCATCAGCGCGGCGGCGGCCTCCCGCCGCGCCGCGTCGGCCCGCTCGTCCGCGAACAGGGCGGCGGCGCCCCGGCCCACCAGCGCCGGGGTGTTGGGCATGCACCGGACGACGACGGCTTCCCCGCCGAGCCAGCGGGCCAGGCGCGCCAGCGGCGCGCCGGCGACCACCGAGACCACCAGCCGCGCCGCTCCGACCGGGGCGATGTCGGCGCAGGCCTGCCGGACGTCCCGCGGCTTGACCGCCAGCACCAGGATGTCGGCCCGCTCCGCCACGTCCCGGCTGGAGCCGCCGGCGATGCCGTGCTCGCGCTCGAGCCGTTCGAGCCGGGCCGGGTCGATGTCGGCCGCGAGCAGCGAGGAGGCGTCCCGTCCCTGGGCCAGCAACCCGCGCATCAGGCTGCCCGCCATGGCGCCGGCGCCGATGAAGCCGATGGTGTCGTCGTTCAAGCCGCTCTCCCGCCGCCCGGGGCCCCGCCGCGGCCGCCGGCGGATTGTATCGCAAAGCCGCGGCGCTCCGGCGCGGCCGCCGCCCTCTCAAGGACTCCGCGGGCCGAAAACCGCCTCGCCCAGGCGGACGATCGTGGCGCCTTCGGCGATCGCCGCCTCGAAGTCGGCGCTCATGCCCATGGACAGGGTGTCCATGGACGGGAAATCCCGCCGAAGGCGGCGGAACAGCGCCGCCGCCGGCGCGAGGCGGCGCCGCTGCTCCTCCAGCCCGGCGGCGGGCTCCGGCATCGCCATCAGCCCCCGCAGGGTGAGGTTCGGCAGCGCGTCGACCGCCGCGCACAGGGCCGGCGCGCCGTCGAGGGGCGTCCCGGCGCGGGCGGCGCCGCCCGACAGCCTGACCTGGACGCAGACGTCGAGGGGCGCGCCGGCGCGCTGGCGGTCCAGGCGGACGGCCACCTTCTCCCGGTCCACGCTGTGCGCCCAGTCGAAACGGCGGGCGACGCCGCCGGTCTTGTTGGCCTGCAGCGGCCCGATGAAATGCCAGCGCGCGGCGAGGTCCCCGAGGGCGGCGATCTTGTCCTGCGCCTCCTGAAGGTAGCTCTCGCCGAAGTCGGCGACGCCGGCCGCGGCCGCCTCGCGCACCTGCCGCGGGCCGAAACGCTTGCTGACCGCCAGCAGCCGGACCGACCCCGGCGGGCGCCGCCACCGCCGCTCGCACTCCCGGATTCGCCGGCGGACGGCCTCGACCCGCTCCCCGATGCCGTCCACCGCCTAGCGGTCCTCCGGAGTCGGAAGGCGGACGGCTCCGCGGCCGTCTGCGCCGGCCGGAAGCGCCGACGCTCCGCGGACCGGCCGAGAGCTCGCCTGACCGCTCATGCGGCCGCTCCTTTCGGGCGGGATTTCGCCCGGCTTCGGCCCGGGTCCGGCGGGCTGTTCCGCCGCATGGACCCGGGCGGATTCATCCTCCGCGGGCCGCCAGCTCCGCCGGACCCGCGCCCTTCGCGCGTCTTCCCGCCGCGCCGCGGCCCGCAGGTGATCCTCGTGCAGGGAATCCGCGCTGGAAAGCGCCATCTGCTTCGCGGCGCGCCGCAGCACGCGTTCGACGTCGGCGTGCGTCATGCCTTCGAATTGATCGACGATGCGGGCATCGTCGATATCGAAGCTCCGCCTAAGACCGCGCAGCTTCACCCGCAACAGCGATCTTAGCTGGTCCGCGTCGGGAGGGTCGAACACGAGCACTTCGTCGAATCTGCGCCATACCGCGGAATCGAGGATTCCCTCGTGGTTCGTCGCGGCGGCCAACAGGCTTTTGCCCTCGTAACCGTCGATCATCTGCAGAAACGCATTGACCACCCGCTTCAGTTCGCCGTGATCCGCTTCGTCGGAACGCTCTTTCGCCAAGGCGTCGAATTCGTCGAATAAAACAACCATGGGAATGACGGATATGAAGTCGAATACCTTTCTGAGGTTGGTTGCGGTTTCGCCTAGGTACGAGGAGATGACGCTGTCAATGCGAACCATCGCGAACGGCAACCCCAACTCGCTCGCCAGCACCTCGCCCGTCAAAGTCTTCCCGCACCCCGGGGGACCGCAAAAAAGCAGCTTGTCCGCCGGGAGCAGGCCGTTGCTTTTGAGGACGTCGACACGATTGCGTTCTCGCAAAACCTCGTCGACCAAGGAGCGGTTTTCGTCCGACAGAACGACGTCTTCAAGACGTTTGAACGGCTCCTTGACCTGAAGCAGGGGCAGGCCGCGCTCCTGATCGGTTGGAACCTTCCCGCCGAGCGGGAACGGCCGCATGCCCGGCGATTTCGCGCGGCCGTGGAGAATTCTTTCAAGGTCGTCGGCGAGAAGGTGGTGATGCTTCGCGCGCTCCTCGCGAATGACCTCCTCCGATGCCTGGCGGAAGGCGTCATGGTTTCCTTCGGCGCCCGTCTTTATCAACCGTCTGAGCAATTTTCCCGATGCCATCGCCTTGTCGCCTTGCATGATTTTTGACAATTGGAGCGGCTCTCAAAAAACCATGTTCGGCGCCGCCCGTTCCCGTTTCTCGGAGATGCGCCAAGGATTATAAAGCCGAATACGAACGCTTGCGATGGGCGTGTCCGGGCGTGTCCGGCGCGCGGCCCGGCGCCGCGGGGTCCGGCGGGCCGTTGGGTTCAGGCCGAAAACGCGAAATGCCGACCTTGTTCGACCAAGTCCGGCGGGCCGCTAGCCGCCCTCCAGGGCGGGAACCCGCTTCAGCTCGCAGAACCAGTTCTCGAGAATGATCCGCGCGGCGATGTCGTCGATGGCGGTCCGCCCCGGCCGGCCGGCGCCCTCCACCACCACCTGCGCGATCGCCTCCCGGGAGGACAGGCGCTCGTCCATGCCGTAGCTGGGCTTGCCGAAGCGGCCGTTGAGGCGCCGCGCGAAACGCACCGCCCGGGCCAGCAGTTCGCTCTCGCTGCCGTCGAGATTGAACGGCAGGCCGACCACGAACAGATCCGGCCGCCACTCCCTTATGAGCGCCGCCACCTGCTCCCAGTCCGGCTTGCCGTCCCGGGCCTTGAGCACGCCGACCGGGCGGGCGGTGCCGGAGACGCTCTGGCCGAAGGCGACGCCGATGCGGCGGGCGCCGAAGTCGAAGGCCAGCGCGGCGACCGGCCGGCCGCGGTCGGCCGGGAAGCTGTCGAGGCTCATGCGCCGCCGCGCCCGGCGCTCACGAATGGCCGGCGTCGGGCGCGAGCTGCGCCAGGTCGACGCCGAGCAGGGCGGCGGCGCTTTCCAGTTTGCCGGCGTAGTCGCGGGAGAACAGCAGGTCGGGGTCGGCCGGCGCCGTCAGCCAGGCGTTTTCGCCGATTTCGCGCTCCAGCTGGCCCGCATCCCAGCCGGCGCAGCCCAGCGCGATCAGGTACCGCTTCGGCCCTTCGCCGCTGGCGATGTCCTGAAGGATCTCCCGCGAGGTGCACACGGCGAGATCCGGCGTGACCGGGATGGAGGAGTCCCAGATCTTGCCGGTGTCGTGGATCACGAAGCCCTTGTCCTGCTCGACCGGACCGCCCGCCAGCACGTGGTGTTGCGCGAACGGGCAGTCCTCGGCGGAATACTTGATGTCCAGCTCGTCGAGAATGTCGGCGATGCGGGCCCGGAGCGGCCGGTTGATGACGATGCCCAGCGCGCCGTCGGCGTTGTGCTTCCAAAGCCAGGTGACGGTGTTCGAGAAGCTCGAGTCCGCAAGCCGCGGCATCGCGATCAAAAACTGGTTCTCAAGCCAGCGGGATGCTTCATCGTTCATGGCATCGGTCCGGTTTCCGCAATGTCTTGGGGTATGAAACCGCCGCGCGGGGGAAAATGCAAATCGGGCATCGGCCGGCGTCCCCCGTTGCTAGCGCAGCACCCGCCGCAGTTCGCGCCGGTGCACGTCGGATGTTTCGGCGACGTCGCGCGCGTAGCGGCACACCCGGCGCGGGATGTTGCTGCCGACCGGCGTTTCGCGCCGGCACACGATGCGCTCGTCCGCGGCCGCCAGGGCGTTGTGTTGCTCCACCTCGGCGTCGGTGGGGGTCCGGGGCGCCTCGGATGTCGCCGCGCAACCGGCCGCCAGCAGGGCCGCCAGGGCGAGGACGGGGGCGCCGGGCGGCCTCATCCTCCGGACCCCGCCGCCGGACCGCCGGCGTCGCTGGCCGGAGGGCGGTATGTCAGCGTCACCTCGGCCTGGCCGACCGGCGTTCCCGCCGCCAGCCGGGGCCGGAACACCATCCGGGAGACGTCCCGGCGCGCCTGGGTCCTGAGCGCCTCGGTGTCCGGCGCGGCGCCGGTCACCGAAAGGCCGTCGAGCTGGAATCCCAGCCGCAGATCCTGCGCGTTGCTGCGCACCGGGAAAGGCGGCGGGCGCAGGCCGAAGCGCAGGGTGGCGACGGGTCCCGGCGGGGTGCGCGCCGCCTGGTGCGGCGGGGCCGGGACGCCGGGATAGTTGGGGGACCAGGCGATGTGCCGGACGGGGCCCTCCCGCCGGGCCGCGGCCAGCTTCTCCCAGCTGTCGACCAGCTCGCCGACGGGCAGCGCGACCGGGCCGGCGAAGGCCAGATCGGCCCGGCCGCCGTCGAATCCAGCCGCGACGAGCCGGTCGCGGGCGCCGCGGTACAGCGCGAGCGCCTCGTCCGCGTGGCCGTACAGCAGGGCCCAGTCGCCGAGCAGCACCTGGACCAGGGCCGCGGCCTCCGGCGCGGCGTCGGGCGCGTTCTCGTGCAGGCGCTGGATCCTCAGCAGCAGCTCCCGGCCGATGCGGTGGCTGACCCGCAGCGATTCGGTCCTCGGTTGCGTCCAGCCCTCGAACGGGCCGCCGTCGCGGGCGTCGCGCGCGTAGGGGACGAGGGCGGTGCGCCGGGACATGGCGCTGCGGTAGTGGTGGGTCAGGACGATCTCGTAAAGCCAGGGGGCCAGCTCGACGCTCTCCTCGCCCAGCGTGGCCTCGATCGCGGAGACCGCCCGCCAGTAAAGGTTCTTGGCCTCCTCCAAGTACTGCGGGGCCCGCGGGTTGCCGGCGATCGCCGAGGCATCCAGCAGCAGCCGGCCCAGCTCGCGGGTGCCGCGCAGGTATTCGTAGAAGTGCCGCTCGTAGATGCGGTCGTTGACCCACTCGAAGTAGCCGAGGCGCCGGTCGGCCGCGCCCCATTTCTCCTGCGCCAGCTGCGCGGCGATGAGCCGGCGCAGCACGGGCCGCTGTTCGGGGGCGGCGAGCCCGTAAGTCACCCGGACGGCCTGCAGAGCATCCAGGAAACTGCGCTCGGCCGCAGGCAGGTCGCCGACGCGCATCTCGTGCTCGCCCTGCTCGACGAGCTGCGTCGTCCGGGCGAACGCGTCGGGCGGGTCGGCGGGCGCGGACGGCCCTTGCGCGGCGGCGGCCGCCGCGAGGAGCAGCGCCGGCGCCGGGAGCAGCCGTCTTGGAAGGTTCATGGGAGGCATGGGCGGGGAGAGGGGGTTTCCATCCGGACGAGGATATCCGTTTCGCAACGGGTCACGGCATCCTGGAAATATCCTCCAGTATGGGTTTGCTTAGATTCAATGACATTTCCGCTTCCTCGATGGATATCGTCGAACCCATTTTGCAGCCCGCTTTTGCTCTCAAGCGCCTGAGGACATCAAGACGACCGCCTATGATTGACTCCGTTCCTCCGTTCTCCTTGTAGCGTTTGGATGCCTTCCTATGCCCGCCGCGTCCTCTGGCGTCGATCATGGACATTTTGAGCGATTCCAAAAACACGGCATAGCATGCCCTGCTCATTATGGTCCTCATAAAAGCCTCGTCAGGATTGGATTCGTCCAAGTCCGAATGCGACCGACGAGCAACCGAATAAAAGAATCGCCCCTTCATTATGCCTGCCCCGGTCGAATCGAAAAGATTATGCCGTCAGCGACGGTCCACTCAAGGCGGCTGAAAAAACCGTCCAACACTTCTCCATGCAAGTCGACCAGTTCAGCCGCGTCTTTGGCGTGAAACCCAGGGAAGATCTCCAAAGACTCACGCTCATCATAGTCTTCCGGCACATACTCGATGGAGATCTCCGTCACATTGTGTTTTTCGGCAAGAAACGCCGCCAGACCATTCAGCGCCGTTGCCAGATGCGGGGTTCTTGCAAGGAAATCGTTCGCTTTGTCTTCATCGGCGACGCGCGAATAAGCGGGCCCAAGCGTCAGCGAGCCCGCATCGTCGCGCCCGCTTTGCTCCGCCCGCCAGCGGCCGCCCCCCGCGGTCGGCAACCGCAAACGCGTTTGAGGAGGGGTTCCGCCAGCATCGGCAAAATCGTCGGTCGCTTCACGCATTGGCTCTGTGCCTTCTCAAGGGATCCTTCTCCACTATTGAGGGGCCATTCTAGCAGATTGCCGGGGCGGGACGGAACGCGGCGCCGCAACCTATCGCAACCAAGCATCTCCCTGATTCTCCGGCTTTTTTCCGCTTTGCGCAACTTGCTGCACAACCCCTGTTGCGCAACCCCTCCGCATCCGCGTCCGGTTCCGCGATGGCGCGCCGCGGCGCCCCGTTCACGCGACTCCGGGACGCGCCCGCCGAATTTGGAACGGACCGCTTTCCCCAACGGGCGGCCAAGACGCGGCCTTGCGTCTTCCGGGGGCGAAGGCTATGCTTCCCGGCCCGGGCCGACCCCGCGGGAGAGACGTCATGAGCGACGAGGAAGGGAAGTCCGGCATCGACCTTTACACTTGGGGTACGCCCAACGGGCGCAAGGCGTCGATCATGCTCGAGGAGCTGGGGCTCGCCTACCGGGTGTTTCCGGTCGACATCGCCCGGGACGAGCAGCGCCGGGCGGCCTTCGCCGCCATCAGCCCCAACGGGAAGATTCCGATCCTGGTCGATCACGACGCCGGCGGCGTCCGCCTGATGGAGTCGGCCGCGATCCTGATGTACCTGGCCCGCCGCGCCGGCCGGCTGATGAGCCCGTCCGGCCCGGCGTTCTGGGAGCAGATGCAGTGGCTGATGTTCCAGGTCGGCCACATCGGCCCCATGCTGGGCCAGGCCCACCATTTCCTGCAGTTCCATCCGGGCAAGTCGCCCTACGCCGAGGAGCGCTACCGCAACGAGACGGCGCGCCTGTACGGCGTGCTCGACGCGCGCCTCAGGGACCGGGAGCACATCTGCGGCGACTACTCCATCGTGGACATCGCCACCTGGCCCTGGATCTCCCGCTTCGAGTACCAGCGGATGGACCTGAACGACTTCCCGGCGGTGAAGGAGTGGTACCTGCGCGTCGCCGCCCGTCCGGCCGTGGCGGCGGGCTGCAACGTGCCGAAACCGGCCGGGATACCGCTCCCCGGCTGACCGGGGCGTCGCCGCCGGAGCGTCAAGATCTCCCCCGTCCCGCCGACAATGCGGGAGCGGGGAGCGACCCGCAGGCAAATGAGGAGACGGTCATGAAAAAGTTCATTCTTCAAGGCGCCGCCGCGCTGGCGCTCGCCGCCGGCTGGACGGCGCCCGCGCAGGCCCAACTGTCGTTCAACGTCGGTTGGGCGTCGGAATACCACTTCCGGGGGGTCAGGCAGAAGAACTCCTCGGCCAGCGCCGGGGTCGACTACGCCCGGGACGGCTTCTACATCGGCTCCTGGGCGGCGGACGTGGGCGACGGGCTGGAGGTCGACGGCTACTTCGGCTACGGCATCGAGACCGAGGCGGGCTTCACGGCGAGCCTGGGGCTCATCGGCTACTACTACACGGGCGAGTTCGACGACACCTACGAGGAGGCGAACCTCAACTTCGGCTACGGGGCCTTCGCCTTCGAGTACTCCCTCGGCAAGTACGACAACTTCGCCGGCCCGTCCCAGGACTACCGCTTCGCCGCCGGCACCGTCGCGCTGGACAACGGCGTCTACGGCACCTACGGCGCCTTCGGAGGCGACTTCGACGGCAGCTACATCGAGCTCGGCTGGGGCGGCTCCGTCGCCGAGCTGGACATCGGCGTCGCGGCCATCTTCAGCAGCGAGGAGCTGTCGGACGAGCGGGACGAGTTCGGCATGGCGGCGGAGGGCGAGTCCATCGTCTTCACCATCGGCAAGACCTGGTAGTCACGGCGGCAGCGGCATCTCCTCGCTGTCCGTCCGCCGCGCCCGCTCGAAGGCGGCGACCGGGCGCTCGGTGCGCACCTGCTCCAGCCAGAACACCCCGTCGTAGGGGTGGCTGTTGCCGCGGGTGCCGATGAAGTCCGCGTCGCCGTCGCCGTCCAGGTCGCGCGCGGCGAAGCGGTCGAACATGCCGCGCCGCCGCCGGGAGACGTCGTGGCGGATCCACTCGCCGCCCGCCGCGCCGGGGTTCTCGAACCAGCCGATGCGCCCGAGCGCGGCGCGGACGTCCAGGCTCATGTCGTCCTCCGTGCGCGAGCCTTCGCTGTAGCCGCCGGCCATCAGGTCCGCGTCGCCGTCCCCGTCGATGTCGGCGACGGAGAATCCGATGTGGCGGTCCGGCGCGAAGCTGCCGATCCGGCGCGCGTTCCAGGCGTCGCCCCGGCGCGCGGGCTGCTCGATCCACACCACGCTCCGCTCGCCCGCGCCGATGATGTCCAGCCGGCCGTCGCCGCTCAGGTCCGCGTACTCCAGGTTGAAGCCCGCCATGCGGGCCCCGACGATGCCGATGGCCCGCTCGCGGAAGTCGAGGCCGCCGTCGCCCGGGTTCTCGAACAGCGCCAGCCGGCCCTCGCCGCGGCTGCCCGCGACGATGTCCAGATCCCCGTCCCCGTCGATGTCCACCGGCTCGGCGTTCTGCGGCACGCTGTAGCGGCCGAGCACCCGCAGGCTCCAGCCGTCCCCGTCGAGCGGATCGCCCGCGAAGGCGTGCAGCTCCACCGGCGTCGAGCGCGCGAAGTCGGCCGGCCCCGGGCTCTGGGCGCCCTTGTTGGCGGCCGCGAGCTCGGGCCGGCCGTCGCCGTCGAAGTCGGCGGCGAACACGCGGATGTAGGAGCCCTTGCCCCGCGACAGCGGCAGGATCAGGCGCGGCCAGCGGGCGCTCCGGGCCGACGCGCCGGGATTCTGGAGGTAGATCAGGTGGGAGCGCTCGGCGGCCACCGCCACGTCCGGCCAGCCGTCCCCGTTGAAGTCCGCCGCCGCCGCGTCCTCCGGCGCCGGCGCGTCCGCCCCCTCGGCCAGGGTGATGCTGGTCCACCGCCGCGGGTCGGGCGAGCCGAAGTGGACGCGCACATGCCCGGCGACGGGCGGGACGAAGCCCGGCGCGTGCGCGGCGGAGTCGTATTCCGCATCGGACTCGTGCACCGAGACGATGTCCTCGATGCCGTCCCGGTCGATGTCGGCGACGACGAAGCCGTCGCTGCCGCTGAACGGCACGCCGGAGGCGACGGGATCGTCGATCAGGTGCTCGCGCCAGCTGATGAAGGAGCCGTCGGCGGCCCGGGCCCGGGTAAGGGCGTCGCCGACCGGCTGCCGGCCGAGGGCATCCCCGGCCGGCGGCAGGGCCAGCGCCAGCGCCAGCCAGGCCGCCCGCATCGCTGGCGGCGCGCGCCGGGTCAGACCCGGTTCACCGCCGCCGCCATCGCGTCCAGCGCCTCCTTCAGCACCCGCCGCGAGGAGGCGATGTTCATGCGCATGTGCCCGGCCCCGCCGTCGCCGTAGTCGGAGCCGGCGTTCAGGTACACGCCGGAGTTGTGCACCAGCCAGTCCTGGAAGTACTTCTCGGGGGTGTCCTTGCCGTGCGACTTGTACAACTCGCCCGCGCCGACGGCCGCCATGGTCTTGGAGAAGTCCAGCCAGGTCATGAAGGTGCCCTCGTTGCGGGTGTGGCCGACGGAGGGCATGTGCTTCCGGAAGTGCTCCTCGACCATGTCGTGGCTGCCGTCGATGTAGGCGTTGGCCTGGTCGAACCATTCGCCGCCGCGGGTGTAGGCGGCCTCGTTCGCCACCACGCCCAGCGTGCTCAGGTCGGCGCGGTGGAATCGGTCCACCCGCGCCAGCAGCGCCGGGTTCATGGAGTAGTAGTAGGCGTTCTTCATGCCGGCCAGGTTGAAGGTCTTGCTGATGGCGCTGAAGGTCACCGAATTGTTCACCACCGCGCGGTCCGGCAGGCTGGCGAAGGGGACGTAGCGGTGGCCGCGGCGCACCACGTCGGAGTGGATCTCGTCGGACAGCACCACGATCTTGCGCTCCAGGCACAGCCGCCCGATGCGCAGCAGCTCCTCCTCGGTCCACACGTTGCCGGTGGGGTTCTGCGGGTTGCACACGATCATGGCCCGCACGTCGGGCGTCATCTTCGCCTCCAGGTCGTCCCAGTCGGTTTCGAAGCGGCCGTCGCGGCGGAGCATCCGGCTGTCCACGGTGTCGACCCGCGCGTGGCGGGCCATGGAGTAGAAGCCCGTGTAGGCCGGCGTGTTGAGCAGCACCTTGCCCTTCGCCGGCACGAAGGAGCGCAACGCGGCGATGACGCCCGGGTACACGCCGTCGGACAGGGTGATCATGTCCGGCCCCAGGTCCACGCCGTGGCGCTCGCCGTTCCAGCGCGCCACCGCGTCCTTGAGCGAGTCGGTGCTGCTCAGGTAGCCCCAGTTGTGGTGGCGGATGCGCTCCTCAAGCGCCTCGGTGATGCACGGCGCGCACTCGAAGTCCATGGTGGCCACCCCCATGCCGTAGCGGAACACCCCGGGCGGATAGCGCCGCGCCGGCGTGTCCCAGCGCGCGCAGTTGGTGCCGCCGCGGTTGTAGGGCGTGTCGAAGTCGTAGCGCCCGCCCGCCAGCAGCGGGATGTCGGTCCCGCCGTCGCGCGCGCGCGCCGCCGCCGGCGCCGCGGCGCCCGCCGCCATGGTCCCGGCCGCCCCGGCCAGCGCCGTGAGGCCGGCGCCGCGGATGAAATCGCGCCGGTTCAGTCCCGGCTCCGCCTGTGTCTTCATGCTTGCGTCCCCTGTGATGGCCCGGCTCTGCGGCCGGCGTCCCGATGGTGGCCGGCGCGGACCGCGCGGCCCGGCCGTTTCCGGCGAGAATACGCGCGGCGCGGCCGGCATGCAAATCCCCGCCGGGCGTCCCGGCGGGGGCCTCAGCGGGCGCCCTCGGCCGCCCGCCGCTCCCGCTCCCGCGCCCCGCGCAGGATGTTGACCATGCCGTAGTTGCCCTCGTGGCAGGCGTACTCGTAGATCCGCCCGGCCACCCGGGTCATGGGCACGACGGCGGTGAAGGGCCCGGCGAAGGTGGCGGGGTCGTCGACGGTGAACTCGTAGTCCACCGTGTCCGGCCCGACCCGGGTGAAGCGCTCGGTGAGGGTCTTCTCCGTCGATGCGCCGGAGCCGCCGAAGCTGGCGGCCAGGCCGTTGAAGTTGCGGGTCCGCACCACCAGGGTCTCGCCCTCCCACCAGCCCCGGGAGTCCCCGGTCCACAGGCGCACGGCATCGTCCAGGCGCCCCGCCTCCTCGGGGGAGCCGTACAGCGGCACGACGCGCGCGTCGTGGATCATCTCGGTCAGGACCACCGCCGTGTCCCGGTTCTGGAAAATCCGCACGTTGTTGTTGTACAGGCTCGGCACGAAGGGCGGGCCGGAGTTGAAGCCGACGATGCATCGCTCGGACAGCCCCCGGTCCTCCGGCCCGTCCGTGCCGATGCCGCCGGCGGCGATGCGCACCGGCCGCGCCTCGCCGGTGGTGTCGCCGCCGTACACGCCCTGCCGGGCGACCGCCCCCGGCGCCAGCGGCGGCAGGCGCCCGTCGGCGGGGTCGATGATGTGGGAGGTGCGCGCGGTCTCGCCGATGCCGGCGTTCTCGACCCAGAAGTCGTTGTAGGAGCCGTCGACCCCCGCGATCGGCAGGGCGGCGTCGGAGCGCTCGTCGGCCGCCCGCCGCTCGGCCAGCAGGGCGGCGGTCTCCTCCGGCGTCAGGAAGCGCCGCTCGCCGAAGCGGGCCGGGCGCTCCATGGGCACGTTGGAGGAGAAGTTCCACACCCCCCGGAGGTCCGGATGTCCCCACTCGGTGCGGGGCGCGCGCCAGTCCTCGGCGGCGGGCGCGGCCGCGGCGGCCAGGCAGGCGGCCAGCAGGGCGGCGCGGGCGCCCATGGCGGCGCTCCCTAGCTCAGCACCTCGCGGAACACCTCCACCGCCCGGGCCATCTCCTCCCGGCTGCCTAGGGAGATGCGGCAGTGGGTGTTCTCCAGGGGCCGGAAGTCCCGGCCCACCAGCACGCCGCGCTCGCGGCAGGCGGCGCGGAACTCCCGCGCCGGCCGCCCGAGGTTCACGAAGATGTGGTTGGTGTGGGATTCGGGCGCCTCGTAGCCCATCTCGCGGAAGGCCGACACCACGCGGCCGCGGATCAGGGCGTTCTCCTCGCGCTCCCATTTCATGTGGGCGGCGTCCTCGAACGAGGTCAGGGCGGCGATCGCCCCCAGCATGTTCACGTCCCCCAGCCCCCAGCCCCGGCGCAGGGCCGCCAGGGTGTCGGGATGGCCCAGGGCGTAGCCCACCCGCAGGCCCGCGATGCCGTGGGCCTTGGAGAAGGAGCGGGTGATGAACACGTTCTTGAATTCCCGCGTCAGCGGCAGCGCGGGCCGCATCGCCGCCGGGTCGGCGTAGTCGACGTAGGCCTCGTCGATGTGGATGAAGGTGCCGGGGGACTCGTCCATGACGCGCCGCGCGAAGCCGGCGACGGCCTCCGGTCCGTGCACGGTGCCGGAGGGGTTGTTGGGGTTGCACAGGAACACCAGTCCGGCGCCGGGCGCGGCCGCCGCCATGGCCTCGAGGTCCAGCTTCAGGGCGCCGTCCAGAGGCACGGCCTTCACCGGCGCGCCGATGGCGCGGGCGGCGACCTCGCTGGTGGAGTAGGTCGGCGCCGCCGTGAGCAGGGGCTTGCCGGGGGCGCAGAAGGCCCGGGGCGCGGCCTGCAGCAGCGGGGTCGAGCCGGTCGCCAGCTGCACGTGGACCTCGTCCAGCCCGTGGGCCGCGGCGATCGACCGGCGCAGCTCGTCCACGTGGTCCGGCGCGTAGCCCCGGCCGACCCGCCGGGTGGTGTGCCGAAGGATGGCCTCGATGGTCCGGGGCCCCGGCCCGCGGGCGCTTTCGTTCTGGTGCAGCTGGATGACGCCCCCGTCGTAGACGGCCCGGGCGTGGTCCGCCCGGGTCTGGGCCAGGACGCCGCGGCCCAGCAGCGCGCCGGCGCCGAGCGCGCCGCCGGCGGCCCCGGCGGCCTTGAAGAATTCCCGTCGTGTTGCTCTCATGGTCGGCTCCGTGGCCGGCTCCCGCCGGCGCGGTGGGTGAACGGCCCCATCATAGTGCCGCCGTCCGCCGAAAGCCACACGTCCGCCCCGGTCCGCCGCGAGCCGCCATGTGCAATCTGTTCGAGCTGGAGCGCGGCCCGCGGGCGCGGGAGCTGGCCGCGGCGCTGGGCGTGGACGCCGAGGAGTTCCTGTACCGCTCGCCCGCCCGGCCGACCGACGTCGTCTCCGTCGTGCGCGAGCGGGACGGCCGGCGCCGGGTGGAGCGGGCCGTGTGGCATCTGGCGCTGGACGGGCGCACCCACCGCCCGGTCGCCCGCCGGTTCAGCGCCAACACCCGCGCCGACCGCCTGTCGGACCCCGGCTATCCCGAGGCCTTCGAGTCCTGGCGCCGCTCGCGCTGCATCGTGCCGGCGACGAGCTTCACCGAGAGCCTGGGGGCGGGCCTGGGCGTGTACCACCGCATCGAGCTGGAGGACGCCGCCATCGCCTTCGGCGGCCTGTGCCGCGAATACGTCGATCCGGAGACCGGCCGGGTCACGTTGGGAGCGTCCATCATCACCCTGGGGCCGCTGCCCGAATGGCGCGGCATCCACCGCAAGGCCAGCCCGCTGATGCTGCCGCCGGAGCCGGAGCTCATCGGGCGCTGGCTCGACCGGGACAACGAGGACGTGGCGGCCTTCGACGGGCTGCTGGTCCCGCGGGTGCGGGTTCCGCAGCTCGCGACCCGCAGCGCCCGCTACGACCGCTTCGAGCCGGTCGGCGAGCCGGCGCGGATCGCGCCGGGCCCCGCATCCCCGAGCGCCGCTCCGGTCGGCTCCGGCAAGCGAGTTCCGACAAGCGAGTGAGTGAGAGAGAGAGTTGACGCGATGCGCTTGTTGGGCGTACTCTTCCCGTGTGGGCCCGGTCAGGGCGGCGGAACGAGGACGCCATCGTGGAAGAAGCGGAAATGACGAGGTGGATGACGACGATAATCCTCACGGCCGCGGGGACGAACCTTACATTGATGTTGATGATGGGAGGCGGGCTGTTCTTCCTGCCGCGAAAGATCGATGCGGTCGTCGAGCGGTTCGACAGGCGGTTCGACGACGTCAACAAGCGGTTCGACGTCGTCAACGACAATCTGAGGGATCTGTCCACCCGTGTGGGGGTTCTTGAGGGGACGGTCAGAGGGCTTGATGAGACGGGCGGCGCCCGCCCCATGGGCTCCGCATCCCGCGGTCGCCTCCCTGAGGCGTCCGTCGGAGAAGGAAGCGCCCGTCCGTAGCGGAGCGGACAGCCCCCCGGGATTTCCAGCCGCATCCGGCCGGCTCGGGCGCGGGTTGTTGCGGAGAGAGCGTGAGTGCGGAGAGAGCGTGAGTGCGGAGAGAGTGTGAGTCCGGGACAGTGAGAGAGTGTGAGAGAGTTGTGCGCAGGTCGGTCCAGAGTTACAATTGCCCCCGCAGGGGATGGACGGACGCCGGGCCGGGAGGCGCGGCGCCGGAGGCATCCCGTTACATGTCGTAGGTGCCCGACGATGCCCGAAAACGCCGCGCAAATGGATATCCAGCGGGAGGCCGGCGGCCGTGTCAGCGGGCCGGCGAAGTTGGATTCAAGGTATCTGAAGAGGAAGGCCGTCGACGTTGACGATTTCCTTGGCGCGCGCCCGAATGTGATCCGTGTGCTGAACAACCTGTCGGACTATCTTGCCGAAACCTACGGGGTGAGCCAGATAGTTCTGGAATGCGATTTCGAACACGAGGCTCCTTCCGACGATGGCGAGCGAAGGAAGCTGCGTGTGACTCCAAAATACAACACCGCGGACCCGGATGAGCTGGCGAAGATACAGGCCGACGTTTTCACGGAGTATCTCTACCCGCTGGGCCCGTCGGCGTACGATCCTCTGATTGTGTCGTTTTCTTCGAGGTTGAGTGGATATGATAACGCCACGGAATATTTATGAGTTTGCGGTGCGGCTGTATTCAGAGGTGGATGCGGCCGATCCGGACGAGGTGCTGATCAGGACGATAATAGGCAGAGCCTATTATGCGGTGTTTTTGGCATTGCGGAACTTGTCCGGGATTGTCGGACAGGGGGGACGGATCCACGGCGCGGTGCGGGAGTTCTTTCAGCGTAAAGGGGGCGAGGGCGCTCTTATCTCATTGCAACTCGACGATCTGCGGAAGAGGAGGAACAGGGCGGATTACGACGACGGGGAGGATGTCTCCATCAAGGAAGCCGTGGACGCCTTGAGTCTCTGCCGACGGATATTCGAGGCCATGTCGCGGGTGTAGTTCTTGGCGCTTGCCGGCCCGTCCGGCCTCGCGCCCCGCCCGTCCACTCCGCGACGCCCGCCTGACTCGGCCCAGGGACGGCCCGGGGAGTTTCACCGTCCGCCGCCGTGGGCTACCATGGACGGCCGCCCGCCGCGGCGGGCGCGGACCTGCGATGAGCGTGGATTTCCCGGCACTTCGGTTCGAGCTCGGCGACGAGATCGAAATGCTGCGCGACAGCGTCCGGCGGTTCTGCCGGGACGAGGTCGCGCCCCGGGCGCGGGCGGTCGACCGGGACAACGCGTTCCCGATGGACCTGTGGCCCAAGCTCGGCGCGCTCGGCGCGCTCGGCGTCACCGTCGACCCGGCCTTCGGCGGGGCCGGGCTGGGCTATCTCGCCCACTGCGTGGCGATGGAGGAGATCTCCCGCGCCGCGGCGGCGGTCGGCTTGTCCTACGGCGCCCACTCCAACCTGTGCGTGAACCAGATCGCGCGTCACGGCACCGAGGAGCAGAAGCGCAGGCACCTGCCCGCGCTGTGCGCCGGCGAGCATGTCGGCGCCCTGGCCATCTCCGAGCCCGGCGCCGGCTCCGACGTGGCCGGCATGGCCCTGCGCGCCGAGCGCCGGGACGGCGGCTGGGTTCTGAACGGCGTCAAGACCTGGATCACCAACGCGCCCGACGCCGACGTCATCGTGGCGTACGCCCGCGGCGCGGACGGACCGGACGGCGCCGCCGCGTTCACGGCCTTCATCGTCGAGCGGGGCTTCGAGGGCCTCGAGGCCGGCCCGAAGCTGGACAAGCTGGGCATGCGCGGGTCGAACACCGGCGAGCTGGCGTTCGCGGACTGCCGGGTGCCGGCGGAGAACGTGCTGGGCGGGGA
>CAYSVD010000104.1:0-8566 GCA_964434395.1 uncultured Pseudohongiella sp. | reverse complement strand
GTCGGTCACCACCGCCACCCGGGCCGCCACCCCCTCGTCCCGGGCCCGCAACAGCGCCCCGCCCATGCCGAAGGTCTCGTCGTCGGCGTGGGGGGCGAGCACCAGCCACGGCCCGGCGGGCAGCGGCGAGACGTCGAAGGGGACGAGCGCGGGTTCGGGACTGAGCACGGAAGGGGCTCCGGGGGCTCCGGGGCGGCGCAGTATAGCCGCGCGGCCGCAGGTTTTTCAGGAAATTCGCCTGTATAATGCGCTCCGGAAGCCACCGGCGTTCGCTGGCGAAGCCGCATGCCCGCCGGTCCGCCCGTCGAGACGACGTCTCCGGCCGCGTGCGGCATGTTGGCGATAGCGGCAGGATCTCGAATGCTCGAAAAAACTCGCTCCTCGGGCGTTCGCGCATGCCCGCACCCGAATAGCCGGCGGCGGGCGGATGGTTGCGGGCCGCGGCGCGGGGATTGCTGTCGGGCCGGGGTCGCCGGTCGGGCTTCAGGTGCTGTTTCCCCGCCTGGCGTCTCGCGAAGGACGGGCGCGATCTCTATCGCAATGAAGCGTCGCTTCAAACAGATCCCGGCAACAACGCTTTCGCCTTCCGCAACGCGCCGAGCTTTCCCGTTTCTCTCATCAACGAGCAAGATCCTGTTGAAATCGCGCGCTTTGATGCGGACCTGTCAGGCTTTTCACCAATAGCCGGGGGCGAGCGCCAGACTATACCCGCTTTTCGATGCCGGGAGTTTAACCTTGCGCCATCCGGCCCGGGTCGCCCATTGCAGACAACACGAAATGAGCGCACACGGACACAAGAAAAGCGAAGCGGCGACCCCCGCGGGCCATTGTTTTGTTTTGCGGGCGCGGATGTTCGGCGACACGCATCGAAAGGTCATGATGCAACATCGCCGGCGTTGCGGAAATCGGCGCCCCGCCCTAGCGGATGAGGCCGCGCCGATAGGATGCCGGCCCCTGTCCGCAATCCAACGATAATGCCCCCCAGGAGGTGAGCATGATGAAGACGATGCGGGAGCGCCTTTCGCTAACGAAAAATTGCGATGGGACAGCGCCATATCACGAGTTGGAGCCGTTGCTTGACCGGGCCATGCTGGCGACGCTGATGATGCAAGAGCATATGCGCTTGACCGCAAGCGCGTGCGCCGAGAACCCGTCCGCCGAACGCAGGAAGGCAATGGATTCCAATCGCGCAGATCACGCTTTTCTGATGAATGCGCTGAAAGGGTTTTTGGTGCAGGCGGAGAAAACATCAAGACCATCCGGTCGGCTGGTTCTGTTGCGCGGCGCGGCGAGGACGGTGCTGGAGCTGCAGGAAGGATTCGCCGACAACGTGGCGGACGAGATCCGCCGCGGCGCCTACGGTGAGCGGGATGAAGAGTAGACTCGCGGCGTTGCGGGAGGACGTGAAACGCCAGCGGCCTTGGCGGACCGATTCGGAATCCCCGCCCCGCGGCGGGCGCGCGGACCGATGACGATCCTTGGCCTGCTGCGGCAGTGGACGCTGGCGCCCGGCATCCACTACCGCCTGTTCCGCAACTTCATCCGGCAGGAGTTCTTCGCCCAGTTCAGCGCCTCCGTCGGCGGCTTCCTGTGGCTGTTCCTGACCCCGGCGGCCCACATCCTCATCTACAGCTTCGTCTTCAGCTACATCTTCAGGGTGCGTCCGCCCGCCGAGTTCGGGCAGGTCGACTTCGTGCTGTTCATGATCACCGGCTATCTGCCCTGGTTCGCCTTCGCCGAGGCGCTGGGGCGCTCCCCCTCGCTGCTGCTGGAGAAGGCGCCGCTGATCACCAAGGTCCGGTTCCCCGTGCAGGTGCTGCCGGCCGTCGGCGCCGTGGTGCCCTACCTCACCCATGCCGCCGGCATGGGGGTGCTGCTCGCCTACCTGGCGGCACTCGGCCTGTTCTCGCCGGCCTGGCTGCTGCTGCCGGCGGTGTTCCTGCTCCAGCTGCTGTTCACGCTGGGGCTGGTGGCGGCGATCTCGGCCTTCTGCGTCTTCCTAAGGGATCTCGAGCAGATCATCGCGTTGCTGGTGACGGTGTGGTTTTTCCTGACCCCGATCATCTACCCCGTCAGCATGATCGAGGATCCGGCGGTGCGCGAGCTGTTCCTGCTGAACCCCATGCACAGCTTCATCAACCTGTACCGGGAGATCCTGCTGCTGGGCGAGCCGTCTCCGGTCAACCTGCTCATCGCCGCGCCGACGGCCCTGTTCAGCTACCTGCTGGGGGGCTGGCTGTTCATGCGCATCCGGCACGCCTTCGGCGACGTGCTGTAGACGCCCGCCATGAACGCCCCGCCGCCCGCCGTCGCCGTCAGCAGCCTGCACAAGGACTTCCGCGTCTACGAAAGCCCGCGCGACCGCCTGGCCGAGCTGCTCGTCCGGCGGCCGCGCCACCTGCTGTTCCGCGTGCTCAGCGACGTCTCCTTCGCGGTGCCCGAGGGCGGCAGCCTCGGCGTCATCGGCGCCAACGGGGCCGGCAAGTCCACCCTGCTCAAGGTGCTGGCCGGCACCCTGAAGCCCACCGCCGGCGAGGTCCGGGTGCGCGGCCGGGTGGCGGCGCTGCTGGAGCTGGGCGCCGGCTTCCACCCGGAATTCTCCGGACGCCGGAACATCCACCTCAACGCCGCCCTGCTGGGCGTGCCGGACGCGCGCATCGACGAGCTGGAGGACGACATCATCGCCTTCTCCGAACTGAGCGAGTTCATCGACCGGCCGGTGAAGACCTACTCGTCCGGCATGTTCGTGCGCCTGGCCTTCTCCATCGCCACCATGGCCCGACCCGACGTGCTGGTGATCGACGAGGCCCTGTCGGTGGGGGACATGGCCTTCCAGCGCAAGTGCCTGCGGCGCATGCACGAGCTGCGCGAGCGGCGCAAGACCATGGTGTTCTGCAGCCACTCCATGTTCCACATCCAGGAGCTGTGCGACACCGCCGTGTGGCTGCACAAGGGCCGGATCCGGGAGATCGGCGACTGCCGCTCGGTGGTCGGCCACTACGAGGACTTCAGCAGCCGCGACCCGGGCGACCGGCCCCGCGACCTGCCGGAGCCGGGGACGGCGGACCGGCGGCCCGTCGAGCCGGACTGCCGCATCGACTCGCTGACCGTCAAGGACCTGGACGGCGCTCCCGTGGAGCTGCTGGAGCCGCTCGGCTCCGTGGTGCTGGAGATGACGGTGGAGGTGCTGCGCGACGGGGTCGAGGGGCACTTCGGCTTCGCCTTCATGCGCTCGGCCGAGGAGCCGGCGGCCTCGTTCCTGACCATCGGAGAGGAGAGCGTGGAGAAGGGCCCGTTCCGCCGCGGGGACCGCTTCACCGTGTCGCTGACGGTCCGCCGGCTGCCCATGCGGGTGGGCGAGTACCACGTGGCGGGCGGCCTGGCGGACGGCACCGGGCTGCACTGGTACGAGACCCGCATCAGCCGGCCGCTCTCCGTCCGGCCCAACAAGGGCGTCGGCCCGCTCGTCATGGAGGCGGACTGGTCGGTCCGGCGCGGCTAGCGGCCCGACGGTCCGAAGGGAGATGTTGAAGATAGGCGCCGGCGCCGAGCCGCTTGCTTCTTTCGATGCATGTGTCCCATCAAAAACGATGGACAATGCAAGGCGGCCGAAGGGAATGTCGCCTTGCCGGGGGAATCCTCGGCCCGGGGACCGGTTGCGGACATCCGCGGGCGGCCCGCCCCGCATCTAGTCGGCGAACAGCGCCTCCGGCAACTCCACGCGGGCCGGCGCGGTGTCGGGCAGGCGGCCGTAGGGATCCACCCGGTAGACGCGGGGCAGGGCGTTGTAGGCGCGCACCTCCATGATCTCCATGTGGGCGTGGGTGACGGGATCGGCATCGACGAGATCACGCTCCCCGCGCATCCGCGCCGGGACCGTCTCGGGCGGATCCTGCCGCCGGTAGACGAACACGGAATAGACCCCGGCCGCGCCGGAGCCGATCCAGGGCGACAGCAGCTGCATGTTCTCGAAGGGCACCACCCGCGCCGCCTGGACGCGGCCGCCGATGTCCTCGCGCTCGCGGAAGGCGACGATCCGCTCGATGAGCTCCTCGTCCAGCCCCGGCAGCAGCGCCATCGCCTCCCGGGTCGCCAGGTTGAGGTTCACCGTGCGGGCGTTGCCGTACACGGTGAAGGCCGCATCCAGGTTCACCCCCTCGAACAGCTCGGCGAAGCCGCGGATGTGCAGGATCTCCTCGACCGTGTCGAGCTCGGGGCTGTTGCGCGGCAGGTAGCCCAGCGAGCGGTAGTGGTCCGCCTCGGCGCCGTTGATCCCCTCGAGGTCGTTGAGGTCGGTCCAGTCCGTCCAGGCCGCCAGCAGGTCCTGCACCCGCCGCGGGTCGGCGTCCGGGCCGCCGAGGCGATGCTCGAGCAGCAGCTGCATGTTGCGGCGCGGGATCCGGTTCAGGTTGATCTTGCCGCCGTGGTCGTAGATGCGCACCACGACGTCCTCCTCCTGCGGATAGGCCAGCCGCAGGGGCCGGCCGTTGAACCGCCAGGACGGCTCGCGCGCCGGCCCCTCCCCGGCCAGCGGGCGGCCCTCCGGGTCCACCGGCAGCGGCATCAGCTCCATCATCAGCTCCATCTCGGCCCGGCTCACCGCCCCCATCAGGGCGCCCCAGCCCGCGCTGGCCTCCTGGTTGTGCCGCGCGGTGGCGGCGGCGAGGCGCACCCCGGCGGCCATGGCGGTCGCCAGCACCGTAAGCAGGACCGCGGTCCACAGCACGATGATCAGCACCGCCCCGCGCTGCCGCCTCACGGCCCCTCCCTCCCGGCGAGGTTCGGCCGGATGCTGCGGTGCTCGCCGGCGCGGATCCGCGCCAGCAGCTCCAGCGGCTCGCCCTCCCCCGACTCGGGCTCGAGCAGCACGTGCACCGCCAGCGGCAACCGCAGGGCCCGCTCGGCGTCCCACCGGTCCGTCCAGCGCCGGCGCCCGTCCGCCTCCTCGCCCAGGTAGCTGAACCGCGCCGAGCGGCCCGGGAACAGCAGCTCCGGCTCGGCCCGCTCCAGCCGGCCGGCGGGGTCGTCGCTGTAGGCCGGCGCCAGCGCCAAGTACACCCCCTCGCCGCGGACCGAGCGCAGGGACCAGGCGGTCAGGCCCGGCGTCCGCCGGGGCGAGACCGTGGACACCCAGTCGAGCGCGTCGTCCCCGCCGGCGAAGTAGAGCCGCCGGGCCAGGGTGTCGGGGTCGGAGTAGCTGTGGGCGAAGGCCCCGTGCAGCGCCCGGTCCACCGTCAGCGCCGACAGCGTCTCGTCCAGCGATGCGGACAGGCCCTCGCCGTGCCGCCGCCAGTCCGCGGCGGCGGCGAACATGCCGGCGCTGAGCAGCCCCAGCAGCAGGGCGGTGAGACCGAGCGCCAGCAGCACCTCGATCAGGGTGTGGCCGCGGACGCGGCGCGCGGCGCTCACCGCGGCAGCTCCAGGCGGGTCCAGCGGACCCCGGCGAAGCGTTCGCCGCGCTCCTCGTCCACCACCTCGAACGCCCCGAGGGCCCAGACGCTCGGCTGGGTCTTCCGCAGGGGGACCGGCAGCTCGTCCAGCCCCCGCACCCGGCGGCCGCGCCCGGCCAGCACCGGCTCGAGCTCCCGGCGCCCGTCGTCGAGCAGGCCGTAGTTGGTGGCGGCGCGGATCCGCATGGCGCGCGCCAGGCTGTCCTCGGCGCGCCAGCCCAGCCGCTTGCTGCCCGCCATCAGGCTGAACAGCCCGCCCAGCACGAAGCCGGCGATCGCCAGCGCGACCACCACCTCCAGCAGGGTGAAGCCGGCCGCCGCGCGGCGCCTAGGGCTCGACGCGCTCACTGGCGATGCGTCCGGTGAAGGGATCGATGCCGATGCGCGCCGTCCCGCCGGCGCCGGCCAGCAGCAGGACGCCGCCGGAGCTGCCTCCCTCCGGGTAGAAGGCGACGACGACGGTCCCGTCCGCGTCCCGTTCCCGGCCGGCGCCGTCGCGGAAGCCGAGGCGCAGCCCCTCCGCCGTCCAGTCGCCGGCGCTGCCCCGCGGGCCCTCCGCCGCCGCCGCGGCATCGGCGTGGAACGCCGCCGTCGCCGGCCGGCCGCTCACCACGGCGGCGCGGCGGGCGTGGTTGAGCAACGCGCCCGCCCGCCGCACCTGGGCGTCGAAGGTCCGGGCCTCCAGGCCGCCGAGCGACGGCGCCAGCAGCGCGGCGGCCATGGCGATGATGGCCATCGCCAGCAGCAGCTCCAGCAGGGTGAAGCCCGCCGGCCGGTCACAGGCCGATGTCGGCGTCATCGCCCTCGCCGCCCGGCCGCCCGTCCGGCCCATGGGAGATCAGCGTGAAGGTCCGGCCGTCCGCCTCGTAGACGTAGACGTTGCCCCAGGGGTCCAGGGGCACCGCCCGGCGCAGGTAGGGCCCGCTCCAGGCGGCCCGGCCGGACTCGTTCTCCACCAGCCCCTCCAGGGTCTCGGGGTACTCCCCGAGGTCCAGCCGGTGGGCGTCCAGCGCCGCCTCCAGCGCGGCGATCTGGGACAGGGCCGCGTCGCGCTGGGCCCCGGTGCGCTGGTTGAACAGGTTCGGCGCCACCATCACCGCCAGCATGGCGATGATGGCCATCACGATCAGGATCTCGATCAGGGTGAATCCCGCGGCGCGACGCATGGCTTCCGCCTCACTGGACTCCGGACCGCTCGAGCAGCTCGGATGCCAGCTCGAAACGGTCGAGGACGGCGCTGTATTGTACACCCGCGCGCCGGTTGAGGTTGATGATCTCCGGGCGCAGCACGATGAACAGCTCGCGGCGCTCCGTCCGGTCCCGCCGGTAGGAGAACAGCCCGCCCACCAGCGGCAGCCGGCCGAGGAGCGGCACGCCGGTGGCGAGCCGCTCGTCGTCGGACTGGATCAGCCCGCCCAGCACCACGTTCTCCCCGTCGCGGACCACCACGGTGGTGCTGATCTCCTGGTTGGTGAACACCGGGTTGTTGTTCACCCCGGCCGCGCCGGAGTCCACCGAGGAGAGCACCTGCCGGATGATCAGGCTGACCACGCCGTCCTCGTTGATCTGGGGCGTGATGTACAGCTCGATGCCGGTCGGGCGGTACTGGATGCTGGTGGTGGACACGCCGCCGGCGCCGATGGTCTGCCCCGCCTCCACCGGCACCTCGGCGCCGATCTGGATCTCGCCCTCCTGGTTGTTGCTCACGGTGAGCGAGGGCCGCGCCAGCAGGCGCACGTCGTTGTCCGAGGCGATCGCCTCCAGCGTCGCCTCGACCCGGGCCGCGCCGTCCAGGAACCCCTTGCTGAACATCAGCCCGCCCAGCGCGGGCGTGAAGTCCGTGGCGGCGGCGGTGGAGATCGGCGCGGCGCCGGCGTCGGCCGCGACCCGGCTCCAGTCGACGCCGAAGCGGGTGTCGTCGGTCAGCGTGATCTGGGCGATCACGGCGTTCACCATCACCTGCAGCGGCACCGCGTCCAGCCGGCTGATGGCGGTCAGCAGCTGCCGGTAGTCCCGGGCGCTCGCCCGGACCAGCAGGCTGTTGGTCGCCTCGTCCGCCACCACCCGCACCGACAGGTCCGCGGACACCCCCCCGGCCTCCGCCGGGGCGGCCGGGGCAAGGCCCGGAGCGGGCGCGGCGGCGGACGTCGCGGGGGCCGCCGGCGGCGCGGCGTCCTCGTCGGCGCCGCCGTCCCCGAACACGTCCGAGAGGGTGGCGGCCAGGTCCCGCGCCGCCAGGTTCTTCACCCGGTACATGAACAGCCGCTCCACCTGCTCCTGGCTGGCGGCGTCCAGGATCCGCACCCAGCGCGACACCTCCTCGAAGCCCCGGGCGGCCGGCGCCGTGACCAGGACGGCGTTGATGCGCTCGATGCCCCGCACCTGGAAGGCCGGGTCCGGCCCCTCGATCATCGCCAGGATCTCCCGCAGCTCCTCGGCCACCTCCGCGGCGCCGGCGTTGTCGAGCCGGTACACCTGGATGCCCTGGTTGCGGAACGGGTCGGCGTCGATCAGCAGCAGCAGCTGGTTGACCCGGACCAGGGTCTCCTCCGGGGCGGTGATCAGCAGCAGGTTGCCGCCGCCGATGCGGGCGATGCCGCCGTCCGGCTCCAGCAGCGGGCCGATGGCCTGCTCCACCGCCTCGGCGGACACGTAGGTCAGCGGCGTCACCTGCATGATGCGCGCCGCCGCGCCGCCGCCGAGCGTCTCGGGCGTCGCGATCTCGGGGGCGAGGGCGGAGCCCGCCCGCCGCGCGTTGTAGACGGCGCCGGCCCGCTCCAGCACCACCCCGGCGTCGCGCGCCAGCAGCCGCATGAGGGGCCAGACGTCCCCCATCCGCAGGGGGCGCTCCGGCGGGGTGCGCATGGTCACCTGGCCGTCGATGGCCGGATCGATCACCAGGGGCAGGTCCAGCGCCCCGGCCAGCTCCTCCAGCACCAGGCGCAGGGAGGCCTGCTCGTAGTTGAGCTCCACCGCGTCCTCCGCCAGCGGCGCGGCCGGCGCCGGCGCCGGGTCGCGCCAGCCGGGGAAGTCGAGGGGCCGGCCGTCCCGGTTGACGGCGTCGAACAGGGCCTGCCGGGCGTCCGGCTCCGGGGCGGGGGGGGCCGGAGCCGGAC
>CAYSVD010000103.1:0-4568 GCA_964434395.1 uncultured Pseudohongiella sp. | reverse complement strand
GTCTACGGGGCCGCGGCGCTCGTCTTCCTGCACTGGATGCTGACCGCCTTCGACCCGGCGGCCGCCTGGTGGCATCTGGCGGCGCTGGCCGCCTTGGAGGCGGCGCGTTTCGCGCTCCCGCGTCGGGCCGGCTGAGGCTTCGCGGACGGGCCCGCTTCGCCGCGCCTGGCGCGCCGCTCCCGGGAGGCCGTTCCCGGTAGGGTCGTCCGCGCGGGACGTCATCGGTTATTCTCGGCCCGCGCGCATCGCGCGTCACGGAGCGCCCCATGACCAGTTCCGCCGCCTTGGGCTCCCTCTACTCCTTCCTGCTCGGCCTGGCGGGCGTGAGCTGGGAGGCGGTGGACCGCCGGATCGAGCGGGAACACCCCGGAACGCCCTTCGTCTCCGCCGACGAGCTCGCGGCGCGCTACGGCGCGGACCCGTCCCGCGCGCCGGCCGTCATCGACACGCGCGGCCCGGAGGAGTTCGAGGTCGGCCGCCTTCCCGGCGCGCTCAACCTGGAGTCGGCCGCGGCGGTGGCGGCGCGCTTTCCCGACCGCGCCGCGCCGCTGGTGGTGTACTGCTCGGTCGGCTACCGCTCGGCGAAGGTGGCCGCCGGCCTCCGCGCGCTGGGCTACGTCCGCGTGGAGAACCTGCGCCGCGGCATCTTCGGGTGGGCCGGGCAGGGCCGCCCGATGGTCGACGACGCAGGTGGGACCGACCGGGTGCACCCCTACAACCGCATCTGGGGCGCCTTGGCGGACCCGGCTCCGCGTGCGACGCGCTAGAACTTTTCCGGCGTCCGCTGCGACCAAGCCTGCATGATGGGGGCCACGGCCATGCCGGATGACGACGAGGCGCTGATCGCCGCGGCACTGGCGGGCTCCGCCCCCGCCTGGGAGAAACTGGTCCGGCGCCACGAGGGCCGGGTCTACAACCAAGGCCTGCGGCTGATGGGGAACGGCGCGGACGCGATGGATCTGGTGCAGGAGGTGTTCCTCGGCGTGTACCGCAACCTGCACCGCTTCCGCGGGGACGCGAAGTTCAGCAGCTGGCTGTTCCGCATCGCCCACAACAAGGCCGTGGATCTGAGCCGCCGCCGGCGCCTGCTGGCCCCCGGCCCCGTCGCGTCCACGGGCGGGGCGGAGCCGGACGCCCTGCCGGCGGAGCCGGAGACCGGACCGGAGCAGCAGCTCGGCCGGTCCCGGGAGAACCGGCAGATCATGCGCCTGCTGGGAACCCTGTCGATGGAGACGCGGCTGGTGGTGGAGCTGAAGATCTTCCAGTCGCGGACCTTCGACGAGATCGCCGCGATCCAGGACATCTCCGCCAACACGGCGAAGACCCGGTATTACAGCGCGCTGCGCAAACTGAAGAAACTAATGGAGCGAGACCATGTCCTGTCCTAAGACGCAACATCTGATGCGGGAGTACTTCTCGGACGAGCTGGCGCCGCCGGCCCGCGAGGAGATCGCAAGGCATCTGGCGCGGTGCGGCGACTGCCGCGCCGAGCGCGACGCGCTGGAGCGGGCCCGCGACGGGCTGGCCGGCTGGCGCGCCGAGTCCGTGCCGCACTGGGACCGCGGCCTGGAGCTGTACCGGCGCGAGCGCCGGACGGAGCGGCGCCCGGCACCCGGCCGCTGGCTGCAGTGGGCGCCGCTGGCGGCGTCCTTCGCCATGCTCTGCCTGGTGCTGCTCGACGTCTCCGTGACGGTGGGCGGGGAGGGGGTCGCCGTGAGTTTCGGCGCCGAGCGGCGGCAGGCCGCCTTCGAGGAGGAGCAACGGGCCCGGGCCGCGGCGATGGAGGCCCGGCTGGAGGCGCGCGGCGAAGCCGCGCTGCTGGCGGTGCTGGAGCAGGCCTCCGCGATCGCCGCCGACAACATGGACGGCCTGCTCGCGCACTTCGAGCGGCGGCGGCTTCAGGATCTTCAGGCCATCCGCGCCGGCTACGAGCAGCTGGCCGACAGCGACTACGAGACCGTCCGCTCCCTGCGGCGGCTGGCGCAGTACGTCAGCCGCCAGGCGCCGGTCCGCTAAACGAGGAGAAACGCCATGAAAGCACCACTGCGAACGTTGTGCCTGTGCCTGTGCCTGCCCGCCGCCCACGCGCAGCCGGACGAGGATGCGGCGGCGGTCCGGCGGGACATCGGGATCTTCTCCGGGATCCTGGAGGAGGCGCTGGAGCTGAACCGGGGGGGCGGACTGTTCAACGCCGGCTTGGGCGGGGTGGAGGGGATCCGCCTGCATGGCCAGGGCGCCCTGTTCGAGATCCGCTCGCCGCTCGCCGCCCGGCGCGACCGGGCCGGGCTGGCCGGCCTCGACGGCGTCATCCCCTTCGGCGCGAACCCCTTCGACGCGCTGGCCCGCGCCGCCCAGGCCGCGCCGCCCGCGCCGCCGTTGCCCGTCGACGGCCGGTATCAGGAGCTGGCGGCGCGGATCGCCAACATCGACTACGCCCGGGCGATGAGCATGGCCATCCAGCAGGCGTCCCAGTCGGCCCGGGCCCTGCGCTCCCTGGACGCGCTCGATCAGGACGGCTACGACGCGCTGCGCGCGGAGCTGGCGCAGGCGCGGGAGGAAATGGAGGACAATCTCGAGCGCCTGCGCCGGATCGAGCGGGAGACCCGCCGGGAGCAGGAGGAGCGGGAGCGGGAGGGCGCCGGCGCGGACGAGGCGCTGTCGGGCCGGCTCGACGAGCTGCTGGCGGAGCTCGAGCCGCAGCGGGAGCGGGCGCTGGCCATGGCGGACGAGCTGAAGGCCCGCATGGACCGGGCCGGGCGGGAGTACGCCCGGCGGTGGCTGGAGGAGCTGGACGAATTCGAGGCCGCCCTGTTCGCGGCGCTGTGCGAGTACGGCTCGGCCCTGCGGGGGCTGCCCGCCGGACAGCGCGTCACCCTGATCCTCAAGGGACTGGGCCGGGACGGGGAGGACGGCCGGCGCCCCGACCGAGTGCATGTGCTGCCGGGCGGCGACGTGGCCGCCTGCGGGCGGGGGGAGCTCGATGCCGGGGCCTTGGCGGCCCGCGCGGTCAGCTACGACCACTGAGCATCCCCGGCCGGCCGGCGCCGGCCCGCCCCAACACCGGCCCGCCCCGGCCCGCCCCGCCCCGGTTTTGGCCGCGGCCGGCATATTCGGTACAATGCGCCCGCAGCGAAGATCCCCCTGCGAGTCCGCGCCGTCCCCGCCGGAGCGGCCGTCCCCGAGGAGAAGAACATCATGAAGTGTCCCAAATGCGAAGGCGAGATGGAGGAGCTGAAAATCGAGACCCTGCACGGACAGGTTCTCATCGACCGGTGCGGCCGGTGCTCGGGGCTGTGGTTCGACAACGGCGAGGCGGAGCAGCTCAAGGAGAACTGGATGTCCGACTTCGTCGACAGCGGCGACCCGGACGTGGGAAGGACCTACAACCGGGTGCGGGACATCCACTGCCCGCGCTGCGACAAGCCCATGACCCGGCTCACCGACTCCCGCCAGCCCCATCTCGAGTACGAGGGCTGCGAGGAGCACGGCATGTTCATGGATGCCGGCGAGTTCACCGACTACAAGCACGAGACCTTGCTGGACTACTTCAGGGGCATGGTCTCGGTGCTGAAGCGGACGTAGGAAGGCGGGGCGGCCGCGCCGGGCGGCCGGAGAGCCGAACGACGAAATGAGCGGCGCGGCGGCGACATCCCCGGGCGGCGCCGCCCCTTTCCGGCTCATCGAAGGTTGCCTGCGTTGCATCGGCCAGTGCGGCGAACTGCTGGACCGGCTCCCGCCCGAGGCCTACGCCCGGCCCGGCGCCGACGGCGCCTCCTCCATCGGCGCCCACGTCCGCCACCTGCTCGACCGCTTCCACTGTTTCTTCGCCGGTCTCGACGGCGCCTGCGTGGACTACGACGAGCGCCGGCGCGACCCGGCGGTGGAGACCGCCCCCGATGCGGCCCGGTCCGCGCTGGCGGCGGCGGCCCGGCGGCTCGAGAGGCTGGACCTGGCGGCCGTCGGCCGGAAACCGATGGCGGTGCGCGAGACGGCGCATCCCCTCGGCCCGCGGGTGGAGGTGTCCAGCACCGTCGGCCGGGAACTGATGGGACTGGTCACCCACAGCACCCATCATCTGGCCATCATGAGCGCGATCGCGCGCCGGCACGGCTTCGCGGTGGACCGCGACATCGGCAAGGCCCCGTCCACCCTGATCCACGAGCGGAACTGAAGGATCCGCCGGAGCTGGGACGGACGGTTCCGCTGGCTCGAAACCGGACGGCTCCGCCTCCCCGCGGCATCCCGCGGCCGCGCGACGGACACCGAAGCCGACGACGGCGAAACCGCCAACCGGGCGACAGTGCGAAGTGCGACGGCGCGATGAATGCGCGAATGGGGATGCGCGATAGGCGATTGGGATGTGGATTCGGCAATTCGGCAATTCGGAATGACAGCAGGCCGAAAGCCCTATACAATCCGCCTGCGACGGTCTGCGGGTTTCGATGCTTCGCCCGCGGCGTCGCAGATCGGCGAAGCAAGGAAGGAAGTTAAGGAAGGCGATGGGCGGGAAGGAAAGACCGGGGAGGGCGTTCGGCTTTCGCCGCGCGCCGCCGGGGCGACATGAGGAC
>CAYSVD010000102.1:0-26628 GCA_964434395.1 uncultured Pseudohongiella sp. | reverse complement strand
CGGCATTGGGCTACGCTCCGTCGGGAATGCGGACTCGCCAAGGGGGCGGACCATGCGCCTTTCCATTGAAATCACCGAGGAGCAGTACGAGGAACTGGAGACGAGCGCGGCTCTGGAGGGGCAGTCGATTCAGGAGTATGTGCTCAAGCGCGTCCTTTCGAACGGCGGCGGGAAGACGTTGGATGATCTTGTGGACTTCCTAAGACCGCGCGTCGAGGCCGCCAAACGGGGCGACATTTGCGATCAGACAGTAGAAGAGATATTCGACGAGGTCATTGAAGAAATCGAAAAGCAGCGAGGTGCTGACTAGTGTCCTCATATAGGATATCGTCCGATGCAAGGCGAGACATGCGCGAAATAGCGAGATACGCCTTTAATACGTGGGGGAGGGAGGAACTAGGAAAGCACAGAAAAGGCTTGAAGGACACCTTCGCGAGTATTGGCAGGAGGGAGACGAGAGAATGGGCCTTCGCAGAGAAATTCCCCGGTCTGCTTGCAACGAAATACCGGCGACATTTCGTGTTCTTCTTCAGGGAAGGCTTGGATCCCCCCGCGATCGTCGGCGTCATCCATGAGAAGAGGGATATCGCCGCTTGTCTAGCTGAACGGCTGACGCTTCACTGACGGTCCGCCGCATCGAGGACGAAGCAGGGATCCTTGATCGACTTTTCGGTCCAGCAACGCGTCCGGTTCGCCGAAATCCCATGCGAAGTCCCCTTTCAGACGGAAACCTCGGCTTCCCGCGGCGGCGGACGGGAACCACCGATGGCGCTTGAACCCTTCCACCCCTCCTGCCGGGAGTGGTTCCGCGACCGCTTCGGCGAGCCCACGGCGACCCAGGCCCGGGCCTGGGCGGCGATCCGCGCCGGGCGGCACACCCTGATAGCGGCGCCCACCGGCAGCGGCAAGACCCTGGCCGCTTTCTTCGCCGTCATCGACGCGCTGGTGCGGGACGGCCTCGCCGGCGGATCCGCTCCGGGCGCGCGCGTCGTGTACGTCTCGCCGCTCAAGGCGCTGGGCAACGACATACACCGCAACCTCCAGCTCCCCCTGTCCGGCATCGCCGAAAGGCTGGAGCGGGCCGGCGGGCCGCGGCCGGAGATCTCGGTCGCGGTGCGCACCGGCGACACGACGGCCGCGGAGCGGCGCAGGATGGTCGCCAGCCCGCCCCATATCCTAGTGACCACGCCGGAGTCCCTGTATCTGCTGCTCACCAGCGCCGGCGGCCGGGCCATGCTGGGCGCCGTCTCCGTCCTGATCGTGGACGAGGTGCACGCCGTGCTGGGCGACAAGCGGGGATCCCACCTGGCCCTGTCGGTCGAGCGGCTGGAGCGCCTGGTTCGCGGCGCCGGCGGCGCGCCGGTGCAGCGCATCGGCCTGTCCGCCACCCAAAGGCCCGTCGAGCTGGTCGCCCGGTACCTCGTGGGCGCCGCCGGTTGCGCGGACGGGGAGCCCGACTGCGAGATCATCGACAGCGGCTTCCGGCGGCGGCTCGACCTGCGGCTGGAGGTGCCGGGCTCGCCCCTGTCCGCCCTGATGAGCAACGAGGTGTGGGAGGAGCTGTACGAGCGCCTGGTGGAGCTCGTCCGCGGCCACGGCACGACCCTGGTGTTCGCGAACACGCGGCGGCTTTCCGAGCGGCTGGCGCTGGCGCTGGCCGAGCGGCTGGGGGAGGACGCGGTGCGCGCCCACCACGGCAGCATGAGCAAGGAGCATCGCCTCGACGCCGAGCGGCGGCTCAAGGCGGGCGAGCTCAAGGCGCTGGTGGCGACCGCGTCCATGGAGCTGGGGATCGACGTGGGACTGATCGACCTGGTGGTGCAGCTCTCCTCGCCCAAAAGCGTCGCCGCCTTCCTGCAGCGCGTCGGCCGCAGCGGCCATTCGGTCCGAGGCACGCCGAAAGCCGTGCTGTTTCCCCTGACCCGCGACGACCTGGTGGAGTCGGCGGCCCTGTTACGTTGCGTCCGGCGGGGCGAGCTGGACCGGATCGCGATGCCGGAGCGGCCGTTGGACATCCTGGCCCAGCAGATCGTGGCGGAGGTCTCGACGCTGCCGGACGACGGCCTCGGCTGGGATCTGGAGGAGCTGCGCCGCCTGTTCGCCGGAGCCTGGCCCTACCGCGGCCTGACCCGCCGGGAATTCGACGAGATCGTCGGCATGCTGGCCGAGGGCTACAGCACCCGGCGCGGCCGCCGCGGCGCCCTGCTGCATCTCGACGCCATCAACGGCCGGGTCCGCCCCCGGCGCGGCGCCAACTTGGCCGCGCTGACCAACGGCGGCGCCATCCCGGACATGTTCGAGTACCAGGTGGTGCTGGATCCGGAGGACGCGCCGGTCGGCGCGCTCAACGAGGACTTCGCGCTGGAGGCGTTGCCGGGGGACGTGTTCACGCTCGGCACCCACAGCTGGCGGCTGGTCCGCATCGACGGACTGAAGGTCCGGGTCCGGGACGCGCAGGGCATGCCCCCCACGGTGCCGTTCTGGCTCGGCGAGGGGCCGGGGCGCACCCGCGAGCTGTCCGAGGCCGTCTCCGGCCTGCGGGAGCTGGTCGCGCGGGAGCTGGGCGCCGGCGGCGCGCCGGCCGCCGCGCGGAAGGTGGCGGACGAGACGGGGCTGCCGCCGGCGGCCGCGACGCAGTTGGCGGAGTACCTCGAGGCGGGCATGAAGGCGCTCGGCGTCATGCCGACCCGCGGGACGGTGGCGATGGAGCGCTTCTTCGACGAGGTGGGCGACATGCACGTGGTGATCCACGCGCCCTTCGGCAGCCGCCTGAACCGGGGCTGGGGCCTGGCCCTGCGCAAGCGCTTCTGCCGCTCGTTCAACTTCGAGCTGCAGGCGGCGGCGAACGAGGACAGCATCGTGATCTCCCTGGGGGCCGCGCACAGCTTTCCGCTGGAGGAGGTGTTCGGATACCTCAAAAGCGCCACGGTCCGGCGGACGCTGGTCCAGGCTCTGCTGGACGCCCCCATGTTCGAGGTCAGGTGGCGCTGGAACGCCACCCGCGCGCTGGCCGTCCGGCGCAGCCGCGGCGGCCGCCGGGCGCCGCCCCAGTTCCAGCGCATGGACGCCGAGGACCTGATCGCCCAAGTCTTCCCCGAGCAGCTGGCCTGCCAGGAGAACCTGAGCGGCGAGCGCGAGGTGCCGGACCATCCGCTGGTGCGCCAGACGGTCCACGACTGCCTGACCGAGGCGATGGACATCGAGGAGCTGGAGGCGCTGGTGGGCCGGATCGAGCGCGGCGAGTTGGAGCTGGTCGCGAAGGATCTGCGCGAGCCCTCCCCGTTCGCCCAGGAGATCATCAACGCCCGCCCCTACGCCTTCCTGGACGACGCGCCTTTCGAGGAGCGCCGCGCCAACGCCGTCCGCAACCGCGGCTGGACCGATCCGGCCGAGGTCGGCGACCTGGCGGCGCTGGATGCGGACGCGATCGCGAGGGTCGGGGAGGAGGCCTGGCCGGAGGCCCGCAACGCCGAAGAGCTGCATGACGCCCTGCTGGGCCTGTCGTTCATGACGGCGCGGGAGCTCGCGGCGGCGGACCGCGGGGGGTGGGCGCGGGAGCTCGCCGCCGTCGGGCGCGCCGCCGAGCTGGACGCCTGCGGCGGGCTGTGGATCGCCATGGAGAACCTGCCGCGGTTCGCCGCCGTGTTCGGGGAGAAGGCGCGGGACGTCCCGGCGCCGGCCGCGCTGGCCTGGCGTCCGCAGCGGCCCGACGAGGCGCTGCGGGAGATCGCACGGGGGCGGCTGGAGGGGACGGGGCCGGTGACCGCCGAACGGCTGGCGGCGGCGCTCGGCGTTCCCCGGGCCGGGATCGACGCGGCGCTGGCCGCGTTGCAGGCCGAAGGCTTCGTCCTGCAGGGGCGGTTCACGCCGGGCCGCGGGGACGGGGAGCCGGTCGAGTGGTGCGAGCGCCGCCTGCTACAGCGCATCCACCGGTACACGATCGATGCGCACCGCCGGCGGATCAAGCCGGTCCCGTTGGAGGCCTACGCCGAATTCCTGTTCGACCGACACCAGTTGCTGCCGGTCGGGGCCGATCTCGAAACCCCGGCGCTCGACGGCCAGACCCGGCTGCAGAACGCGCTGGCCATGCTGGACGGCATCGCCGCGCCGGCCGTCTGCTGGGAGGCGGATCTCCTCCCGGCCCGGGTGCCGGACTATGATCCCGCCTGGCTGGATGCGCTGTGCATCGGCGGCCGGGCGGCCTGGGGCCGGTACTCTCCGCCGGCGGGGCGGCCGGCCGGCCGGCGCGCCGCCGGGCCGGTCAGGACCACTCCGGTGACGCTGGCCCTGCGCGCCAACCTGGACCTCTGGCGGGCGTTGGCGGGCCCCGGGGAGGCGCCGGCGCCGGGCGGCGCGGCCGGGCGCATCGAGGCGGATCTCGCGCGGCACGGCGCCAGTTTCTTCGACCAGATCCAGGCCCGCACCGGTCTGCTGCGCTCGCAGCTGGAGGAGGGGCTGGCCGAGCTGGTCAGCCGGGGCCGGGTCGGCAGCGACGGCTTCACCGGCCTGCGCGCGCTGCTGGTCCCGGCCCGCAAGCGGGCCGGCGGCCGCCGCCGCGGCCGGCGGATGATGTTCGGCGTGGAGGACGCGGGGCGCTGGAGCCTGCTGGACGCCGTCGAGCGTCCGGCCCCGGACCGGGAGGCGCTGGACCAGGAGCGGCTGGAGCGCTTGGTCGGCGTGTACCTCCGCCGCTGGGGGGTGCTGTTCCGGGCCCTGCTGGAGCGGGAGTCTTTCGCGCCGCCTTGGCGGGATCTGTTGCGGACGCTGCGCGGGATGGAGTTGCGCGGAGCGCTCCGGGGCGGGCGCTTCGTCGCCGGCGTGGGCGGCGAGCAGTTCGCCCTCCCGGAGACCGTCGACGCGTTGCGCCGCTTCGCCGGGGGCCGTCCCGGCGGCGGGCCGGCGCCGTACCGTTGCCTGGCCGCCGCCGACCCGCTGAACCTGACGGGCTTGACGGGCTCCGGCCGCCGGCCGCCGCGCCTCGCCGGCAACCGGGTGCTGTACCGGGGCGGGACGCCGGTCGCCGCCCTGGAGGGGGGCGAGGCGCATCCGTTCGGGGAGGCCGACGCCTCCGAGCGCGGGCGATGGTTGCGGATGCTGCGGCAGAACCGCCATCCGCCCCGCCTGCGGAGCTACATCTGACCCGCCGGCCTAGAACGAGAAGAACAGCCACAGGGAAAGGAACAGGACCAGTCCGATCAGGCCCATGTGGCCGAGGAAGCGGACCGGCCGCTCGCGGAAGCCGCGCCACAGGGTCGCCGCCTCGCCGCGCTCCCGGCGCCGCGCGTGGAGCCGGCGCATCCGGGCGCTGTGCTCGGCCTGCCACTCGTCCAGCAGCCGCCGCGCCCGCGCGTACTCCTCGTCCCGCGCCACCCAGATGGCGGGGAACGCGATCCCCCAGCGGCCGGCGCCGGTCTCGAACCAGCGGACGCCGTGGCGGTCCAGCAGCTCCCGGACCGCCCGCGCCTCCTCGTCGGGCACGTGGCGCATCCTGAACAGCAGCCTGGACATCCGGCCCCTAGACGGCTTCCAGCGACTGGACGGCCTCCAGCGCCTGGGCGATCTTGCCGACGCCGACGACCTCGATGCCCTTGACCGGGGTCTTCGGCACGTTGGCTTTCGGCACCACCGCGCGGACGAAGCCGTGCTTGGCGGCCTCCCTGAGGCGCTCCTGGCCGGCGGGCACCGGCCGGATCTCGCCCGTCAGGCCGACCTCGCCGAAAACCACCAGATCCCGCGGCAGCGGCCGGTCCCTGAAGCTCGACACGACGGCCAGCGCCAGCGCGAGGTCGGCGCTGGTCTCGGACACCCGGACGCCGCCCACCACGTTGACGAACACGTCCTGGTCGCCCAAGGCCAGCCCGCCGTGGCGGTGCAGCACCGCCAGTAGCATGGCCAGGCGGTTGTGCTCCAGCCCGACCGCGACCCGGCGCGGATTGCCCAGCGCGCCGTCGTCCACCAGCGCCTGCACCTCCACCAGCAGGGGGCGGGTGCCCTCCCACAGCGCCATCACCAGCGAGCCGGGCGCCTCCTCCTCGGGCCGGCTCAGGAAGATGGCCGAGGGGTTCTTCACCTCCTTCAGCCCCCCTTCGGTCATGGCGAACACGCCCAGCTCGTTGGCGGCGCCGAAGCGGTTTTTTTGGCCGCGCAGCACCCGGTAGCGGCTTTCGTTGCCGCCCTCCAGCATCACGAAGCAGTCGATCATGTGCTCCAGCACCTTCGGCCCGGCCAAGTGGCCCTCCTTGGTGACGTGGCCCACCAGCAGCAGCACGGTGTCCGTCTGCTTGGCGTAGCGGATGAGCAGGGCCGCGCACTCCCTGACCTGCGCGACGCTGCCGGGCGCGGACGGCACCGCCTCGCTGTGGGTGACCTGGATGGAATCGATCACCAGCAGCGCCGGCTGCTGTTTCGCCGCGGCCGCGCAGATCTGCTCCACGCAGGTCTCGGCCATCGCCGTCAGCCCCTCCGTCGGCAACTCCAGCCTGGCGGCCCGCATGCCCACCTGCTGCAGCGACTCCTCGCCGGTCACGTACATCGCCGGCCGGCCGGCGGCCGCCAGCCGGCACGCCGCCTGCAGCAGCAACGTGCTTTTCCCCGCGCCGGGGCTGCCGCCGATCAGCACGGCCGAGCCGGGAACCAGGCCGCCGCCCAGCACCCGGTCGAGTTCGCCGGAGGTGCTGGAGAAGCGGGGCAGGGACTGCAGGTCCACCTCGGCGAGGCTCCGCGCCGCGGCGCGCTCGCCGGCGTAGCCCGCCTTCCGGAAGTCCGCCTTCGCGGCGGGCGTCCCCTCCGCGCCCAGATGCAACCGGGTAAGGGTGTTCCATTCCTTGCAGGACGGGCACTGTCCCTGCCAGCGCGCCTGCTCGGCGCCGCAGTCGGAGCAGACGTAGACGGTCCTGCCCTTCGCCATCCGCGCGCCCTCAGACGTACTCGAACGGCACCCGGCGGGCGACCCGGCAGAACAGTTCGTAGGCGATGGTGCCGCAGTGGCCGGCCACCTCGTCCGCATCGAGCTCTCCTCCCCACAGGGTCACCGCGTCGCCGGCCGTCGCCGCCTCGACGCCGGCCAAGTCCACGGTGAGCATGTCCATGGAGACCCGGCCGGCGAGCCGGACGCGGGCCGGACCGGCCCGGGTGTGCACCATGACCGGGGCGCCGCTGCGCGCCGAGCGGGGATAGCCGTCGCCGTAGCCGGCGGACACCACGCCCAGGCGGGTCGCGCGCTTGCAGGTCCAGGCGCCGCCGTAGCCGACGCGCTCGCCGGGGGCGAGGTCGCGCGCCGCGACCAGCCGGGAGCGCAGCGCCATCGCGCTCCGAAGACCCAGCTCCCCGGCGGTCCGGCCGGCCAAGGGCGAGGAGCCGTACAGCATGATGCCCGGGCGGACGCAGTCCAGATGGGCGTCCGGGCGCGTGAGGATCGCCGCCGAGGACGCCATGCTGCACGCCGGGTCGGGCCGCCCGGCGATCGCGACCCGCGCGCGCAGCTCGAGCAGCCGGCGCAGCTGGGCGTCCGTGAACCGCGCGCACTCGGCGTCTCCAGGGTCGTCGGCCCGGGCGAGATGGGACATCAGCATCACGCTGGCTCCGGACAGCCGCCGCAGCTGGTCGTAGGCGGCGGCGGCGTCGTCCGCCGTCATGCCGAGGCGGTTCATGCCGGTGTTGAGCTTCAGCCACAGCCGTCCGCCCGCCCAGTCGGGGCGCCGTCGCAGCAGCAGCGCGACCTGGTGTCCGGCGTGCACCACCGGCTCGATGCGGCGCGCGAGGCACAGCCGCAACTCCTCTTCGCCGACGAATCCGCCCAGCAGCACGATCGGCAACGACGGCTCGAGTTCCCGCAAGGCGACGGCCTCGTCGAGCGTGGCCACCCCGAAGGCGCCCACCGTGGTCTCGGCTCCCGCGAGCGCCGTCGCCGTCCGCGCCATGCCGTGGCCGTAGGCGTCGGCCTTGACGACGGCCATGATGGGGCCGCTCGGATACAGTTCCCGGACCCGCGCTAGGTTGTCGCGGACGGCCGAGGTGTCGACGACGGCCCATGCTCGTCTGTCGGCCGGCGCGGCGGCGGAGGCGGGCGGCATCGGTCAGAAAGCGGAGGGAGGGTCCGCGTGCCGGTCGGCCCGCTCGGGGCGGTGGTCGCGGTCGTCGTAGCGCCGTTCGATGTCGTCCGGATTTTCGAAGCGGGTGAAGCGGTCGAGGAAGACCAGGGGGAACTTGTCCGTCGGCCCGTTGCGGTGCTTGGCCAGGATGATCTCCGTGCTCCCCTCGAACCGCGATTCCTCTTCGGGCGTGGCGTCCTCGTTGGCTCTGCGGTGAATCAGCAGGATCAGGTCGGCGTCCTGCTCGATGGCGCCCGACTCGCGCAGGTCGGACATGTGGGGGCGCTTGCTGGTCCTGTGCTCCAGTCCCCGGTTGAGCTGGGACAGCGCGATCACCGGGCAATTGAAGTCGCGGGCGATGAACTTCATCGAGCGGGATATTTCGGACATCTCGACCACCCGGTTTTCGGTTTTTTTCTTGATGCTCATCAGTTGCAGGTAGTCGACGACCACCATGCCCAACTCTCCGCCGTGGTTCCGCTGGATCCGCCGCAGCCGGGAGCGGATTTCGATCGGCGTGGTCTCGGTGCTGTCGTCGATGTACAGGTTGGCGCCCTGCAGCTTCGTCGCCGCCCGCTGGAACCGGTTGAAATCCGCATCGGTCAGATCCCCCGTCTGGAGCTTGGCCTGATCGATCCTGGCCAGCGAGGAGATCATGCGCAGGGTCAGCTCCAACCTCGACATCTCCAGGCTGAACACCACCACCGGCTTGTCGCCGCTCAGCGCGGCGCGCTCCGCCAGGTTCATGGCCAAGGAGGTCTTGCCCACGCCCGGACGCGCGGCGATGACGATCAGGTTGGCCGGCTGCCAGCCCTTGGTGAGGTCGTCCAGCCTGTCGAAGCCGGTGGGCACGCCGGTCAGGCTGGCGCCGCTTTTCCGCAACATCTCGATCCGGCCGGCCGCATCCGCGAGCATCCGACCGATCAAGGAAGGCCCCTTGTCCGGTCGTCCGTCGGCGATGTCGAAGATCTTCTGTTCCGCCTGTTCCAGGACTTCGGCGGCGGAGCGCCCTTCCGGCTTGCGGGCGTCGCCGGCGACTTCGTCCCCGACCATGATGATCTTCCGCAGGACGGCGCGGTCGCGGACGATCGCGGCGTAGTGGCGGATGTTGGCGGTGCCGCGGGCGTCGCCCGCCAGCTCGGCCAAGTATTCCCGGCCGCCCACGCTGTCCAGCCAGCCGCGGCTGGCGAGCGCCGCGCTCAGGGTGACGATGTCGATCGGCTTGTCGGCCTCCGCCTGAAGCATCATCATCTCGAAGATCATCCGATGCCCGGCGTGGTGGAAGTCATCGGCCGTCAGGACGTCCCCGACCTCGGACCATGCATCCGTCTTGAGCAACAGGCCGCCGAGCACCGCCAGTTCGGCCTCCGCCGAGTGGGGAACGACGTCCTCGAAGACCGGCGTGTCGCTGGGGTCGGGCATTGCCGGGGCGTCGGGCGGCGGGGACGTCACCGCCGAGTGTAGCGGAAGGCGGCGGTTCGGGCCATGGGCGCCCGCCGCCTACGGGGCGTCGTCGGCCGGGGCCGGTTCCGCCGCCGCAACCGGCTCCCGGGCGTCCTCGCCGGCGTTCTCCCCGGCATCCCCGCCGGCATCCTCCGTTTCGATGCTGCCGTCGTCGTTGACGGCGGCGGCGGACCCGACGGCCGCGACCAGAAGCCGGATGGTCGCATGCACGTCGTGGCCGAGATCCAGCGCGATCTCGTATTCGCCCAACTCCCTGATGACGCCGTGGGGTAGCAACACCTCGCCCTTGGCGATGTCGCTGTCCGTCCGCTCGTTGACGGCCTCGGCGATGTCGCGGGTGCCGACCGAGCCGAACAGCCGTCCCTCTTCGCTCGCGTTCACCTCCAGGGTCAGCTCGATGCCATTCACCTTGGCGGCGCGGGCCTCGGCGGCCGCCACCTTCTTGTTGTGGATCGCCAGCAGTTCCGCCCGGCGCTCCTCGAACCGGGCCAGGTTTTCCGGCGTGGCGGGAATGGCCTTGCCCCGGGGGAACAGGAAGTTCCGGGCGTAGCCGGCCTTGACGGTCGCCGTGTCGCCGATCTCTCCCAGCTTGCTCACTTTTTCCAGCAGAATAACGTTCATGTCGTGCGCCTCGTTGTCGGTTGCGTCGCCGTTCAGTCCGCGCCGGCGGAGCTCCCCAGCCGCCCGCGGAAGTCGAACCCGCTGTCCAGCAGGGTGGCCAGCAGCAGCGCCCTGTTCGCCAGCACCGGCAGCGTCAGGAGCAACGCGTAAAACGCCACCAGCCATACGGCCGACAGTTGCTTGATCGCCACCACGCCGTGGACCAGCGCGACGCCCGAGAAGGTGAAGGGCACCATCAGGTACACGATCCAGGTTCCGGGCAGCATTCCGACCGCCGACAGCAACATGGCCGCCAGCAACGCCAGCGCCGCCTTCCATCCGAAGCGCAGACTGTGGAATTCCCGCCCGAACCCGCCGGGGTTGTACAGCCCGGCCTGCATCCAGCGCGCCAGCACCAGCACCAGCAACGTCGTCACCATGAGGCTGGCGCCCAGCAGGTTGAGCATTATGCCCCACACGTCCTCGAGCCGCATGCCCGGAGCCTGGACGCCGCTGGCCGCGAGCAGGGTCTCCATCTGCCGGAGCAGCGCGTCCAGCGGGGCGGGCTCGAGCCCCGCGTAAACGTCCCAGCCGACGCCGATCAGGACGGCCGCCAGCAGGACGAGCGCCCAGGAGCGGGTCTCCCGCAGCAACCAGGCCAGCCCGGCGACGCCGGCCAGCACGATCAGCGGAAACGGTTCGCCCGCCACCGCCCAGCCCGCCAGCGGCAGCAGCGCCCACATCATGACGAAGGCGCCTTCCCTCACGCCCCGCCTCAGCATGACCAGCCCCGTCACCGCCGGGCTCAGCATGTTGAGCACCGGCACCAGACCGAGCAACATGGCGGCGGCGACGGCCTGTCCGCGGCCGGTCATGACGAACTTCGCGAGACCGCGCATCGGCCCGTCCGCGTCAGACCTGATGGCTGTCGGTGTAGGGGATCAGCGCCAGGTATCGGGCCCGCTTGACGGCGGTCGCCAGCTGCCGCTGGTAGCGGGCCTTGGTCCCGGTGATCCGGCTGGGGACGATCTTCCCCGTCTCGGAAATGTACTCCCTCAGGATGTCCAGATCCTTGTAATCGATCTCTTTGATGCCTTCCGCGGTGAACTTGCAGTACTTGCGGCGGCGGAAATAACGGGCCATGGCGAAATTCCTGTGGTCGGGGTGGGGGCGGCTCAGGACCGCTCGTTTTCGGGCGCGGATTCTCCGGCGGCATCGGTCCCGTCATCGGTTTCCGGTTGCGGTGCGTCGCCGGGGGTTTCCGGTTGCGGTGCGTCGCCGGGGGTTTCCGGTTGCGGTGCGTCGCCGGGGGTTTCCGGCTGCGGTGCGTCGCCGGCGGCCTTCGCATCGGGCGCCTTGTCCGCGGTCTCGCCGCCGGCCCTGCCGCCGCCGGCCCGTTGCCCGCCGCCCGCCGCCCGCCGCCGCTCGGCCCGTTGCTTGCGCTCCTTGCTCTCCTTCTCGTGCTTCAGGATGGGCGATTCCTCGGTGATCGCCCGCTTGCGCTTGACGATCAGGTTGCGCAGCACGGCGTCGTTGTAGCGGAACAGGGAGGACAGCTCCTCCAGCGCCTCGCCGCCGCACTCGATGTTCATCAGCACGTAATGGGCTTTGTGGATCTTGCTGATCGGGTAGGCAAGCTGTCGCCGCCCCCAGTCCTCGGTGCGGTGCACCGCGCCGCCGCTGTCGGTCATCAATTGGGTGTAGCGCTCGATCATTCCCGGCACCTGCTCGGACTGGTCCGGGTGCACCAAGAAAACCACTTCGTAGTGTCGCATGAGGACTCCTCTCGGCTCATGCCTCCCGACGGCGCCGGCGCGCGCGGTGAGGCAAGGAGTTGACGGTCTGCCCGGCTCGGCCGGGGCGGGCATTGTAGGCCAATCCGGCTGCCGCCTGCAACACCGTGTCGCGGCCTTGTGGCGCGGCCTTTGTGGCGCGCGCGGGTCGGAGCGCCGTCGCGGGGGGGGGGGGGGTAAGGAGCGTTGGCGGACCGCCTCGAACAGCGCCACCCCGGCGGCCACCGACACGTTCAGGTTGCCGACCCGCCCGGCCATCGGGATCGACACCAGAAAATCGCAGCGCTCCCGCACCAGGCGGCGCAGACCCCCGCCTTCCGAGCCCATGACCAGCGCCAGCGGGCCGGTCAGGTCCTGCCGGTAGAGCGGCCGCGGGGCCCGTGCGTCCGCGCCCACCACCCACACGCCCCGCGCCTTCAATTGCGCCAGCGCGCGGGCCAGGTTGGTGACGGCCGCCACCGTCACGGCCTCCGCCGCGCCGCTGGCCGCCCGGCTGACCGTGGCGCCCATCCCGGCGGCGCGGTCCCGGGGCACGATGACGGCGTCCACCCCGGCCGCGTCCGCCGTGCGCAGCACCGCGCCCAGGTTGCGGGGGTCGGTCACCCCGTCCAGCGCCAGCAGCAGGGGGTCGCGCGCCAGCCCGTCCAGCAGACCCGGCAGGTCCCGTTCCGTCAGGAGCCGGGGCGCCTCCGCCACCTGCGCCGCCACGCCCCGGTGGCTCGCGCCGCACAGGGCGTCGAGCTCGGCCCGGTCCACCTCCTCCACCGGGATCCGCGCCCGCCCGGCCGCCTCGCGCACCGGCTCGAGCCGCCGGTCGCGGCGCCCGCGCTGCAGCACCAGCCGCCTGACCGCGCCGGCGCGGGCGCTCAGCAACCCGGCCACGGCGTGAACGCCCGTGACCCACTCGTCCCGCCCGCTCACCGCCGCCCGGCCGCCTTCTTCCTCGCCCCGGCGCCCCGTCCGGCCTTGCGCGCCGGGGCCGGGAGGAGGTCGATCTGGCGGCTGTCGATGTCCACCCGCGCCACCTGCACCCGAAGGGCGTCGCCGAGCCGGTACGTCCGGCCGCTGTGTTCCCCCGTGAGGCTGTGCCGGACCGGATCGAAGTGGTAGTAGTCGTTTCTCAGGTCGGACACATGCAACAGTCCGGAGATGTAGATGCCGTCGAGCTCCACGAACAGCCCGAACTTGGTCACCGACGCGACGGCGCCGGCGAACACCTCGCCCACCCGGTCCCGCATGTACTCGCACTTGAGCCAGTCGACCACGCTGTAGTTCGCCGCGTCGGCGCGCCGCTCCGCCGCGGAGCAAGCTTTGCCCAAGCGGCCGAGATCTTCGGCGGTGCAGGGGTAGATGCGTTTTTTCGGCAGCGCGCCGGCCCGCTCGTGCCGGCGCAGGTGCCGGCCCTTGGCGTTGCGGATCAGGTGGCGGACCGCCCGGTGCACCAGCAGGTCCGGGTAGCGGCGGATCGGCGAGGTGAAATGGACGTAGGCCTCGAGGTCGAGGCCGAAATGCCCGATGTTCTCCGGTTGGTAGACCGCCTGCATCATGGAGCGGATCACCATGGTCTGCAACACGTGATGGTCCGGGCGCCGGGCGATGGCGTCCAGCAGCCGCCGGTAGTCGGCCGGCGAGGGGCTGGCGCCGCCGCCCAGATGCAGCCCCAGCTCCCGGAAGTGCGCGCGCAGGCCGTCCAGCTTCTCGCCGCCCGGCTTTTCGTGGACGCGGTACAGCGCCGGCAGTCCGTGCCCGCGCAGCAGCGCCGCCGCCGCCGCGTTGGCGCTCAGCATGCATTCCTCGATCAGGCGGTGGGCGCAGTTGCGATGCACCGGCACGATCTCGCGGATCTTCCGGTTCTCCCCGAACACGATGCGGGTCTCGACGGTGTCGAAGTCCAGCGAACCGCATCGCCGCCGCCGCTCCAGCAACGCCGCGCCGACGCCGTGCAGGGCGTCGACCTGCTCCACGACGGGGGCGAGGCGCTTTCTGGCCCGTTCCCGGGCCTTTTTTTGCCGCTCGGTGTCCGCCGGCTCCAGCGCATCGCCCGCCTCGGCGTAGGTCAGGCGGGCGCGGGAGCGGATCACCGCCTCGTAGAAGCGGAAGCCCGCCATGCCGCCGTCCGCCGCGATCTCCATCTCGCAGACCATGGCCAGCCGGTCGGCATCCGGTCTGAGGGAGCACAGCCCGTTGGACAGGGACTCCGGCAACATGGGGATGACGTGGCCGGGGAAGTAGACGGAGGTGCCCCGTTCCTCCGCCGCCTCGTCCAGCGCGTCGCCGGGCGCGACGTAGCGGGACACGTCGGCGATGGCCACGTACAGCGTCCAGCCGCCGCGCGGTAGCGGGAGCGCGAACACGGCATCGTCGAAATCCTTCGCGTCCTCGCCGTCGATCGTGACGAAGGGCTTGTCGCGCAGGTCGAAGCGCCCCTTGAGGTCGTCCGCCCGGACCTTCGCCGGCAGCTTCGCCGCCGCCGCCCGCGCCGCGTCGGACCACTCGCGGGGCAGGCCGTGGCTGCGCGCGGCGAGCTCGATCTCGATGCCCGAGGTGTCCTTGTCGCCGAGCACCTCCACGATCCTGCCGGTGGCCGGGCGGTCCCGGGTGGGCCAGGAGATGACCTCGGCGACGGCGTAGTCCCCGCCGCGGGCGTCGCCGGCCTTGTCGGGATGGATCAGGATTTCGTGCCGGACGCGCGGGTTGTCGGGCACCAGCATGCCGAACTCGCTCCACTTGTCGAAGCAGTACCTTCCCACCAGCGTACGGCGCCGGCGCTCGAGCACTCTGAACACGGCGCCTTGCGGTCGCCCGCGCTCGTCGAGCGCGGACACGCCGGCGAGCACCCGGTCGCCGTCGAACAGGCCGGCCATCTCGTCGGGACTCAGGAACAGCTCCTGATCGCCCTCGTCCGGCAGGAAGAAGCCGTACTCGCCCCGGCTGCCCTGCACGACGCCGGTCTTGAGGTCCATGTGGCTCGCCAGGCCGTAGACGCCGCGGCGGTTGCTGAGGATCTCCCCGTCCTTGGCCATGGCGCGCAGCACCTGATCCAATCGGGCGACGTGTGTGCGCCCGTTCGCGCCGGTGCGCTCGCACAGCAACTCGAACGAAGCCGGCCGTCCGATGAGCTCGAGCTGCTTGACGATGAACGAGCGGTCCGAGAAGGGGTGGACGGGCGGCTTTTCGCTGCGGCTTCCGGACGGGGAGCCGGACTTGCGGCCCTTGGCTTTTTTGGGTTTGGTGGAAGGCATGGGAATGCGCCCATTGTAGCACAGCGCGGCTGGCGCCGTCCTGGCCGGGCGGTCGGGCGGTCGGGTTGGGCGGTCGGGTTCTCGCTTCCCCGTGGCGCTTCCCCGCGACAGCGTGACTCGTTGCGTGACTCGTTGCGTGACTCGTTGCGTGTGTCGCGCGCGTGTGTCGCGCGCGTGTTGCGCGCCGGCGCCCCGGGCGGTAGGATGGGTCCTCTCGGGCGCCGAACCATCGGCGTTCGAGGGAAGCCCTGGCGGGCGCCGGCCGTCTCGAACGGCCGGCTGAAATGGGAAGCCGGTGGGAATCCGGCGCTGCCCCCGCAACGGTGAGCGAGCGGTCCGCGGACCGCCCGCGAGCCCGACACCAGCCAGCCAGGGTCGCAAGCGATGCAGCGGAGGGCTACATCAGTGCGGGAGGTGCGCTCCCCGGGCCTCCTACGCCATTCCCTCCCTGATGAATAGCAACCAGCGGCCGCGCGCGGCCGCCTGATTCATTGGGATGTCGCCATGAACGCTACAAGACTTCTCCTGGCCCTGCCTGCGGCGGGGCTGCTTCTTCCTCCGGCCGCCGCCGGCGCCGGCGAGGCCCCGGCCGCCGCCGCCTCGCTCGACGAGATCGTGGTGGTGGCGAACCGGATCCCCGTCGCCGCCAGGCGGGTGGGCGCCTCGGTCTCCGTGCTGACGGAGGACGAGCTCGCGGCCCGCGGCGGCCTGGTCCTTTCCGACGCCCTGCGCGGGCTGCCGGGCGTCTCCACGGTCCGCAACGGCGGCATGGGCGCGTCCACCTCCCTGCGCATCCGCGGCGAGGACGGCTTCCGCACGCTGGTGCTGTACGACGGGATGAAGCTGTCGGACCCCGGCGGCCCCCAGGTCATGCCCCATGTGCATCATCTGCTCAGCGCCGGGGTCGGAAGGGTCGAAGTGCTGCGCGGCCCCCACGGCTTCCTCCACGGCGCGGATGCGGGGGGCGTCGTCAGCATCGCCTCGCCCCTGCCGGAGCGGGGCCTCGAGGGCGGACTGGATGTCCAGGCCGGGAGGTTCGGCGCCCGCCAGACGAGCGTGCGGCTCGGCGGCGCGGGCGGCCCGGCCCGCTTCTTCCTGTCCGGCGCCCGCGCCGACACCGACGGCTTCAACGCGCGGGACAGCGACGCCGCGCTGATGGACGAGGACGGCTACGAGAACGCCAGCGCGCACGCGTACGCGGAGCTCGCGGCGGGCGACGGCATCACGCTGCGGCTGGCGCACCGCCGGACGGACGGCGAAACCGAGTACGACGGTTGCTTCGACGCCGGCGCGGGCACGGTGCACGAGTGCCTTGAAAGGTACGAGCTCAGGGCCGGCCGGTTCTCGGCGGAATACTCCGCCGGCGGGATGCGCCATGCCCTGGCCTACTCGGAGACCATCACCGACCGCGATTACCTCGCCCGGGGCGTGTCGGGCTTCGCCGCCGTCGGCGAGCTGAAGCGCTGGGAGTATCTGGGCGCGTTTCACGAATTGCCCGGCTTCGATCTGGTGCTGGGCGCGGACCGGGAGGAGGAGAGCGGAGCCGACTCCGCCCGGGACAATGCGGGCCGCCACATCGAGCTGATCAGCGACTTCTCCGACGCGCTGTTCCTAAGCGTCGGGGCGCGGCGGGACGACAGCGACGCCTTCGGCCGGCGCGCCAGCTACCGGCTCTCCGCCGCCTGGCTGGCCGATGCGGGCGCCGCCGGCACCGTCCGGCTGAAGGCGAGCCTGGGCACGGGGTTCCGGGCGCCGAGCCCCTACGAGTCCGCCTACAACAGGGGGCCGTTCGCCTACCCGCCGGCCGCCGGGACGGAGTTGAAGGAGGAGTCCAGCGCGGGGCGCCAGCTCGGGGTCGAGTACTATCCGAATCCGTCGCTGCGGCTGGAGGCGGTGTATTTCGACCAGGAGACGACCGATGCGATCCGCTTCGACTTGGCCGGTTTCAGCGGCTACCTTCAGGACGAGGGGGTGAGCGAGTCGAGCGGCTGGGAGCTGTCGGGGGAATACGCCGTCTCGGACAACCTGCGGCTGAGCGGCAACATCACCCTGAACGACGCCTTCCTCCCCGACGGCCGCCGGCGCCCGCTGCGCCCCGAGCGGCTGTTCAACGCGGGCCTCGGCTGGACCAGCGGCGACGGGCGCCTCGGCATCGACGCGTTCTACCGCTTCTCGGCCGGCGCGGTGGAGGATGCCGGCGGCGCGACGGCGCCGAGGGAGGACTTCGGCGTGCTGGACGCCGGCTTCCGCTACCGGGCGTCCGAGCGGGTCGAGCTCCGCGGCCGCATCGAGAACGCGCTGGACGAGGACTACCAGGAGATCAGCGGCTACAACACCCCCGGCCGGGCGGCGTACGTCGGCGTCCGGCTGGGCTTTTGAGGGGAGGGGCCATGTCGGAAAGCGAGGAGAGGAACCGGCGCCACCGCCGGGCGATGCGGCGCAAGAAGGCGCATGTCGACGCGCGCATCGCCGCGGCGGACGCCGACAAGGGGCTGCTGGTGGTGCTCACCGGCGCCGGCAAGGGCAAGAGCAGCTCCGCCTTCGGCATGCTGGCGCGCAGCGTGGGCCACGGCCTGCGTTGCGGGGTGGTCCAGTTCATCAAGGGAACTTGGGAGACCGGGGAGATGCTGATGTTCCGCGGCCATCCGCTGGTGAGTTTCCACGTCATGGCGACCGGCTTCACCTGGGAGACCCAGGACCGGGAGAAGGACACCGCGGCGGCCGAGGCGACCTGGCGGGAGGCGGAAAGATTGCTGGGCGACCCGGAGGTCGACGTGGCGTTGCTCGACGAGCTGACCTACATGCTGACCTACGGCTACTTGGACAAAGACCGGGTGCTCGGCGCCTTGGCCCGGCGCCCGCCCATGCAGCATGTGATCGTGACCGGCCGCAACGCCTCCAAGGAGTTGATCGAGGTCGCCGACACCGTCACGGAGCTGAACAGCGTCAAGCACGCCTTCGACAGCGGCGTCAAAATACAGAAGGGCATCGACTGGTAGCCTGCCGTCTAAGGCGCCGCGCCGCCCGCGCGGTCGTGGAACACCAGTTCCGCGCGCGCGCCGCGTCCCGAGGCCTCGATGCTGACGCGGCTCAGGCAGGCGAAGGGGACGGGGCCCCGGAAGGGGCGGTGCGGAGGCGGTCCCAGCACGGCCGGCAGGATCACCCGGAAAACGCCGCCGTGGGTGACCAGCAGCGGGCGGTCGCCGTCCGGCAGGCTCTCGAGATCCCGCCAGGCGGCGAGCACCCGGGCGCTGAAGGCGGGAAAGTCCTCCCCGCCCGGCGGCGCGAACCGCGAGAGGTCCGGGCGGGACGCCCCGAACCGCTCCGCGAGCAGGGCGCGCCACCGGTCGAGCGGCATGCCGTCCCACTCGCCGTAGTCGATCTCCTGCCAGCGCGGGTCCACCGTCAGCGGCGCGCGGGCGCGCGCCGCCGCCTCCTCCGCGAACTCGCGGCAGCGCCGTAGCGGGGAGGAGACGATGCGGGTCCACGGGGCCGCCCCGGCGGGCCCGTCCCGTCCGCACAGGGCCGCCGCCGCGCGCATCTGCCGCCGGCCGGTCCCGGTCAGCGCCGGGTCGATGCGGCCGCGCAGGACGGCGCCGCCTTCCGGCTCGCCGTGGCGCAGCAGGTCGACGACGATGCGCCGGGCCGCCATCTACCCGGTGTGCCCCAGCTTGCCGACCTTGGCCTTCAGATAGTGCTCGTTGTGGGGGTTGGCGCCGGTCCGGTGCGGCAGCGTCTCGGCGACCCGCACGCCCATGGCCTCCAGCGCCGCCGCCTTGCGCGGGTTGTTGGTCATCAGCCGCACCTCCCGCACCCCGAAGCGCTCGAGCATCGGTTTGGCGACGCCGTAGTCGCGGCTGTCCGGCTCGAACCCCAGCCGCTCGTTCGCCTCGACCGTGTCGGCGCCGGCGTCCTGCAGCGCGTAGGCGCGGATCTTGTTCAGCAGGCCGATGTCCCGCCCCTCCTGCCGCAGGTACAGGATCAGGCCGCGGCCCGCCTCGGCGATGCGCCGCATGGCCAGCTCGAGCTGGGGGCCGCAGTCGCAGCGCATGCTGCCCAGGCTCTCGCCGGTCAGGCATTCGGAGTGCAACCGGCACAGGAGCGGCTCCCCGCCGTCCATGTCGCCGAGGGTCAGCGCCAGATGCTCCTTGCCGGTTCCGGCCTCCTCGAAGCCGTGGAGGACGAACCGTCCCCACCGGGTGGGCAGGGCCGCCGAGGCGATGTGCTTGACAGATGGCATGGCCGCCTTGCTCAGGGCGGCGGCGCGAGCGCCGCGAGCGCCTGCAGGAGCAGGGCGGTCATTATACCCGCCGCGGCGTCGTCCAGCATGATGCCCGCCCCGCCCCGCCACCGGCGCTCGACCTGCTTGATCGGCCAGGGCTTGAGGATGTCCAGCAGCCGGAACGCGGCGAAGCCGGCCGCCGTCCAGCGCCAGCCCGGCGGCGCCATGAACAGGGCGATCCACAGGCCCACGAACTCGTCCCAGACGACGGCGGGCGGGTCGGCCTCGCCCAGCTCGCGCGCCGCCAGCCCGCACAGCCACACCCCCAGCGCGAAGGCCGCGCCCACCGCGGCGAGGTAGGCCGCCGGGGGCAGGGCGGACAGGGGCAGCCAAAGCAACAGCGCCGCGGCGGAGCCCGCGGTGCCCGGCGCGGCGGGCGCCAGCCCGCTGCCGAAGCCGCAGGCGGCCAGCAACGCGGGATCGCGCCGGATGCGCCCCGCGCTCACGGCGCCGTCCGGGGGCCGAAGTGCCGCCAGGATGCGGCCGCGTCCATGGCGACCTCGGCGCCGTCCGCCCCCAGGTAGCGGACGCCCCGGCCGGCCGCGATCTCGCCGATCGCCCGCAGCGGCGTGTCCAGCTCCGAGGCCAGCGCCTCGAGCTCCCCGCAACGCTCCGGCGGGACGGTCAGGCACAGCTCGTAGTCGTCGCCGCCGAACAGGGCGGCCAGCCGCCAGGCTTCCGGGCCGGCGCAACGGGCCGCCGCCGCCGAACGGGGCAGCGCCTCGAGCCGCACCGCGGCGCCGACGCCGCTGGCCTTCAGGATGTGGCCCAGGTCGCCGTCGAGCCCGTCGGAGACGTCGATGCCGGCGGAGACCAGCGCGCCGCAGGCCCGCCCCAGCGCGATGCGGGGGGTCGGCCGGTAGAAGGCGCGCTCGAGGTAGCCGCGCTGGGCGGCGTCCAGCGCCTTCGCGTCGACCTCGAAGGCCGCGCCCAGGTGGGTGCCGCAGCCCAAGACCGCCAGCGCGACGGCGCCGTCGCCCAGGCAGCCGCTCACGTAGATCCGGTCCCCCGGCTTCGCGCCGTTCCGCCGGATCATGGCGTCCTCCGCCACCAGGCCGTGGACTTGGATGGTCACGCTCAGCGGGCCGGCGTTGGTGTCGCCGCCCACCAGCGGGCAATCGTGCTCCCGCGCCGGGGCGGCCAGCCCCCGGCTGAAGCCGTCCAGCCAGTCCCGGTCCGCCGCGGGCAGCGTCAGGCTCAGGGTGAAGCACAGGGGGCTCGCCCCCATCGCCGCCAGGTCGCTCAGGTTGACCGCCAGCGCCCGCCGGCCGACCTGCTCGGGCTCGGTCCCGGCGGGAAAGTGGACGCCCTCGACCAGCGTGTCGGCGGAGACGCACAGCAGCCGCCCGGCGGGCACCGCCAGCGCCGCGGCGTCGTCGCCGGCGCCGAGGCGGACCCCGTCCCGTGGGAAGGCCGGCCCCGGTCCGGCGAGCAGGCGGCGGACCGTCTCGGATTCCGTCAACGGCCCGCGCGCCGCTTCGGGGCGGAGCTCGCCGGCGAGCCGGTCCAGTACGCCGTTGACGTACTTGTGCCCGCCCTCGCCGCCGAACACCTTGGCCAGCTCCACGCACTCGCTGACGACCACCCGCCAAGGCACATCGGGGCGCTCCTGCAGCTCGAAGGCGCCCAGGTACAGCGCGGCCCGCTCCACCGGGTCCAGCGCTCCGACCTCGCGGTCCAGCAACGGCGCGAGCCGCGCGTCCAGCTCCTCCGCCCGCCGGGCGGCCGCCGGGAACAGCGCGTCGAAATGCTCCCAGTCGACTTTGCCCTGGCCCGCATCGCGGAACTGGGCGGCGACCGTCTCCGGGTCGTCCCGGGCGAGCAGCCACTGGTAGAGCGCCTGCAGCGCCAGGCGGCGCGCCTTGCGGCGCCGGGCCGGGGAGGGGGGCCTGTCCACGCCGGCCGCCGCTCAGCCGTCGAGCCGGCGCAGCACGCCGACCATCTCCATGGCGGCGCGCGCCGCCTCGGCGCCCTTGTTGCGCTCGTCGTCGCCGCTGCGCTCCATGGCCTGCTTGCGGTCGTCCACCGTCAGTACGCCGAAGGCGACCGGCAGGCCGCGCTCGAGGCTCACCCGGGCCAGGCCCCGCGCGCAGGCGCCGGCGACGTGCTCGAAGTGGGCGGTGCCGCCGCGGATCACCGCGCCCAGCGCGATGAGGGCGTCGAAACGGCCGCCGGCCGCCATGCGGCTGACGAGGAGCGGCAGCTCGAAGGCGCCGGGCGCGCCGACCACGGTGACGCGGCTGTCCGGCACGCCGGCGCCGCGCAGCGAGCGCAACGCCCCGGCGAGCAACCGATCGCCGAGCTCGGCGTCGAAGCGCGCCAGCGCGATGCCGTAGTGGGCGGAGGCGGTCCCGCCGCCGTCCTCGATGATCCGGACGGTCACGGGGCGCCGTCCCCGTTCTCGAAGGGGACGAACTCGACCACCTCGAGGTCGAACCCGGAGATGGCGTTGAAGCGCGCCGGGTAGCTGAGCAGCCGCATCCGGCCCACCCCCAGGTCGCGCAGGATCTGGGAGCCGGTGCCGATGGTGAGGTCGTTGCCGGTCCGGGCGCCGCCGCCCGGCTTTCCGCCGCTCTCCAGCGCCGCGGCGAGGCTCTGCTCCAGGCCCCGGCCGTAGTCCTCGCCCGACAGCAGCACGGCCACCCCGCCGCCCTCGGCGGCGATGCGCTCGAGGGCGGCATCGAAGGACCAGCTGGCGCGCCGGGGGCCGCGCGCGCCGCAGATGTCGCGCAACGTGTCCGGGATGTGCACCCGCACCAGGGTCGGCCGCTCCGGATCGGGCTCGCCCCGCGCGAAGGCGAGATGCAGGCCGCCGCTGATGGTGTCGCGGTAGCGGTGCACCGTGAACTCGCCGTGGCGGGTGTTCATCCGGTCGGCGCCGACGCGCCGGACCGTGCGCTCGTTGGCGATGCGGTAGTGGATCAGGTCGACGATGGTGCCGATCTTCAGCCGGTGCCGTCCGGCGAACTGCTCGAGATCGGCCCGCCGCGCCATGGTGCCGTCCTCGTTCATGATCTCGACGATCACCGCCGCCGGCTGGCAGCCCGCCAGCCGGGCCAGGTCGCATCCCGCCTCGGTGTGGCCGGCGCGCCGCAACACGCCGCCGGGCTGGGCCATGATGGGAAAGACGTGGCCGGGCCGCACGATGTCCTCCGGCCGGCTGTCGCGGTCCACCGCCACCTGGATGGTGCGCGCCCGGTCCGCCGCCGAGATGCCAGTGGTCACGCCGCTGGCCGCCTCGATGGAGACGGTGAAGTTGGTGCCTTGGGCCGCCCGGTTCTCGTTCACCATGGGGCGCAGCCCCAGGAACTCGCAGCGCTCCCGGGTCAGGGTCAGGCAGATCAGGCCCCGCGCGTTGGCCGCCATGAAGTTGATGTCCTCGGTGCGGACCCGGTCCGCCGCGATGACCAGGTCGCCCTCGTTCTCCCGGTCCTCGTCGTCCATCAGCACCACCATCCGCCCCCGGCGGATGTCCTCGATGAGCGCCTCGGTCGGGTCGGGCTTCACGGGGCGTCCCCCGGGTCTCCGGCCTCCGGCGCGCGGGCGCATTCCAGCAGCCGCTCGAGGTGGCGGGCGATCCGGTCGACCTCCAGGTTGACCGCCGCCCCCGGGAGGTAGCCGCCGATCGCGGTCTCCTTCAGGGTGTGGGGGATGACGGAGACGGCGAAGCGGGCCTCCCGCACCCGGTTGACGGTGAGGCTGACGCCGTCGACGCAGACCGAGCCCTTCGCGGCGATGTACCGGGCCAGCCCGGCCGGCGCCTCGAACAGCAGGTCCAGACCGTTGCCGCGGGGGGCGGACTCCCGCAGGACGCCCACCCCGTCCACATGGCCGCTGACCATGTGCCCGCCGAAGCGGTCCGAGGCCCGCATCGCCCTCTCCAGGTTGACCGGCGCGCCCTCGCCCAGGCCGCCCAGGGTGGTGCGGGCCAGGGTTTCCTCCGACACGTCGGCGGCGAAGCCGCCGCTGTCCAGCTCGACCACCGTCAGGCAACAGCCGTTCACCGCGATGCTGTCGCCCCGGCCCACGTCGGACAGGTCCAGCCCGCCGGCGTCGAGCGTCAGGCGGCGGCCGGTCTGCGCGGCGACGGCGCCCACGGCCTGGATGATGCCGGTGAACATCGGCGTTCAGCGCGCGCGCGGGCGCAGGATCAGCCTGAGGTCGCCGCCGATCCGCGTCGCGTCGGCCAGCGTCAGCTCGACGGTGTCGTTCAGGGAGCGGATGCCGCCGATGTCGAGCAGCGCCCGGGCGTCGCGGCCGAACAGCCGCGGCGCGATGTAGACGATCAGCTCGTCGGCCAGTCCGTTCATGAGAAAAGCGGCGCTCAGGGCGGGGCCCGCCTCCACCAGCGCCTCGTTGCACAGAAAATCGCGGGCCAAGGATTTTAGCACGGCGGCCGGATCGATCCTGTCGGGATGGTTCGGGTCCCGCTCGCGCAGCGGCGTCACCGTCACGTCTTCTCCGGCCGCCGCCCGGCGCGGGCTGTCGTCGCGCGTGAACACGATCGCCGGCCCGGGCGCCGTGAGCGCCCGGGCCCCGGCGGGGGTCCGTAGCCGGCTGTCGAGCACCACGCGCCGCGGCCGCCGTGCGGGAGGCGCCGCGCCCGGAGGGAGCTCCGCCGGCCGCAGGTCCAAGCGGGGATCGTCGGCCAGCACCGTGCCCACGCCGGTGAGCACCGCGCAGCTTTCGGCGCGCAGGCGCTGCACGTCGGCCCGCGCGGCCGGGCCGGTGATCCATTTGCTTTCCCCGCCCGCCAGCGCGGCGCGCCCATCCAGGCTCATGGCCAGCTTGACGCGGACACGGGGCAGCCCCCGCTCCAGCCGCTTGAAGTATCCCGGATTGATGGCGCGGGCCGGCCGCTCGAAGCCGGCGAGATGGAAGACGTCGATGCCGGCCGCCTCGAGCTCCTTCGCCCCCCGGCCCGCCATCCGCGGATCGGGGTCCAGGCCCGCCAGGGCCACGGCGCCCACGCCGGCCTCCGCCAGCGCCCGGACGCAGGGCCCGGTGCGGCCCTCGTGGCGGCAGGGCTCCAGGCTGACGAAGGCGGTGGCGCCGCGGCCGCCGGCGCCGGCCTTCGCCAGCGCCGCCGCTTCGGCGTGAGGCGCGCCAGCCCCCGCATGCCAGCCCTCGGCGACGACGTCGCCGCCGCGCGCCAGCACGCAGCCGACCCGCGGATTGGGGGAGGCCGACGCGACGCTGCCGGCCAGCTCCAGCGCCCGCCGCATGTGCGCCGCCCAGCCCGGGGGCAGTTCGTCCGGCCCGTCGCCGGCGAGGGTCTTCATGAGGCGGCGCGTCCGGCGTGTCGGTGGGGTGGGGATGGTAGCAAAGCCGAGAGGTCCGCCCCGGGCGGGAGCTCAGTCCGAGCCGTTCTTGGACAGCCGGTCGATCTCCTCGCGGAATTCGTTGAGGTCTTTGAAGCTGCGGTAGACCGACGCGAACCGGACGAAGGCCACCTCGTCCAGCTCCCGCAGCTCCTTCATGACCTCCTCGCCCAGGTCGCGCGAGGGGATCTCCCGCTCGCCGGTGGCGCGCAGCGCCCCCTTGATGCGTGTGATGGTCTCCTCGAGCCGCTCGACGCTGACCGGCCGCTTCTCCAGCGCCTTGACGAGCCCCGCCCGCAGCTTCTGCTCGTCGAAGGGCTCGCGCGTGCCGTTCTGTTTGATGATGCGGGGCATCACCAGCTCGGCCGTCTCGTAGGTGGTGAAGCGCTCCTCGCAGGTGATGCATTCGCGCCGGCGGCGCACATGGTCGCCGCCCGAGACCAGCCGCGAGTCGATGACCCGGGTGTCGATGGCGCCGCAGAATGGGCAGTGCATGGCGGCTCAGTCCCTGCGGTACACGGGGAACCGGGCGCACAGCGCCAGCGCCCGCTCCCTGACCGCATCGATGCGGGCCTCGTCCCCGAGGTCGTCGAGGATGTCGCAGATCCATCCCGCCAGCTCGCGGCACTCGTCCTCCCCGAAGCCGCGGGTGGTGACCGCCGGGGTGCCGATGCGCAGGCCGCTGGTGACGAAGGGGGGCTGCGGGTCGCCGGGCACGGCGTTCTTGTTGACCGTGATGTGGGCCCGGCCGAGGGCCGCGTCCGCGTCCTTGCCCGTGACGCCCCGGCGGATCAGGCTGAGCAGGAACAGGTGGTTGTCGGTCCCGCCGGACACCACGTCGTAGCCGCGCTCCATGCAGGTCCGCGCCATCGCCCGGGCGTTCGCCACGACCCGCGCCTGGTAGTCCCTGAACTTCCCGCTCATGGCCTCCTTGAAGCACACCGCCTTGGCGGCGATGACGTGCATCAGGGGCCCGCCCTGGCTTTCCGGGAACACGGAGAAGTCCAGTTTTTTCTCCAGCTCCGGGTCGGACCGGGCGAGGATCAGGCCGCCGCGCGGGCCGCGCAGGGTCTTGTGGGTGGTGGAGGTGGTGACGTCCGCGATGCCCACCGGGCTCGGGTAGTGCCCGGCGGCCACCAGTCCGGAGACGTGGGCCATGTCCACCACGAGCCGGGCGCCGACGCCGTCGGCGATGTCCCGGAAGCGCCGCCAGTCGATGACGCGCGAGTAGGCGGAGAAGCCGGCCATGACCACCTTCGGCCGGTGCTCGCGGGCCAACCGCTCGACCTGGTCGTAGTCGATCTCGCCGGTGGCGCCGTCCACTCCGTATTGCACCGCCTTGTACAGGCGCCCGGAAAAGCTCACCTTGGCGCCGTGGGTGAGATGGCCGCCGTCCGCCAGGCTCATGCCCAGCACGGTCTCGCCGGGGCGCATCAGCGCCATGTACACCGCCGCGTTGGCCTGCGAGCCGGAGTGGGGCTGCACGTTGGCGTAGTCCGCCCCGAACAGCTCCCGGGCCCGGGCGATGGCGAGCTCCTCGACCGTGTCGACATGCTCGCAGCCCCCGTAGTAGCGTTTGCGGGGATAGCCCTCGGCGTACTTGTTGGTGAGCGCCGAGCCCTGCGCCGCCATCACCAGCGGGCTGGCGTGGTTCTCCGAGGCGATGAGCTCGATGTGCCGCTCCTGCCGCGTCCGCTCCGCCTCGATCGCCGCGTCGAGGTCCGGGTCGAACGCGGACAGGGTGGTGTCGGTGCTGAACATCGGGCCTCCTTGCGGGCGGGGTCGCGGGCGGGGCATTTTACCCGAAAGCGGGCGGGCGGGTTTTCGCCCGCGCGC
>CAYSVD010000101.1:0-18061 GCA_964434395.1 uncultured Pseudohongiella sp. | reverse complement strand
AGCCGGCGGCGTCCCACCCGGGAGCCGACCGCGCGGGCCGCAGGTCTTTCGGGTGAGCCGCCAGCGGCGCGACGGACCGGGACGGTCAGCCGCCCGGCTCCCACAGGTCGGGCTCGTGGCCGGCGGGCGGCGGGAAGGGGCGGAAATCCCCGGTCGCGCTTCCTCCCACTCCCCCCACTATGATGATCCGGTCGTCCGGTCCGCCGTACGTGAGGACCGCGACATCGACCGCGGAGACATCGGCGGGGAAGAGACGCGCCGGAATGCGCGGGTGCTGCGCCTCCTCCCCGGCCCTGAGAACGAGGGCATCGAGCTCGATGCCGGCGGAGTCGGAGCCGGCGCCCTTGATCAGGATCACGTCGATGCGGGGGTCGAAGTCCATGATGACGTCCGCGCCGTCGCCGCGACGGAAAACGAACACGTCCCTGCCGGCGCCGCCCGTTATGGTGTCGTCGCCCGGGCCGGGCTCGTGCCGGGTCGCGCCGTCGTCCGCCGTCGCGCCGAGACCTGCGGCGGCGGCGATGGTGAAACTGACGGCGCGGTCGGCGCCGTCGGCGGCCGGACCGATGCTCAAGACGAACGCGCTCCGGCCATGCTCGACGGTCCCGGTCCGGCCAAAAGCGTTCGTGAAGTCCCACGTTCCGTCCCCGTCACTGTCCAGCTTGCCGGTCTCGGGCGCGCCGTCGGCGTCGTACGCGATGAGCGACCTCCGGTCGACGATGCCGTCGCCGGCGGTCCCGCCGCCGCGCCCGTCGTCGTACTCGACCAGCATCGTTTCAAGCTTGCCGTTTTCGCGGTAGGCGTACGCGTGGGTCTGCTCGTGCGTCCCGTCGCCGTCGAAGTCCGTCCAACTGGCCCAGAGCGCGCCGTCGGCGTCGTACGAGCTCAGCGTTCTTGCGCCGCCCGGCCCGTCGCCATACTCGGTCAGCCGCGTTTTGAGCCTGCCGTTGTCGTGGTAGGTGTCGACCTCCTCGTACGCGCCGTCGCCGTCCCTGTCCCGCTTGACGGACTCGATCGCGCCGTCGGGGCCGTATGCGACAAGCCGTCTTGCGGCGGCCCCGTCTCCCGCCCCGTCATCGAGCACGGTCGACCGCGTTTCGATCCTGCCGTTGTCGTGGTAGGTGCTGACCTCCTCGTACGCGCCGTCGCCGTCGTTGTCCAGCTTTTCGGACTCGCGAGCGCCGTCGGAGCCGTACGTCGAGAGCGTCCTGACGTCGACGACGCCGTCGACGGGCCCGCGGCCCGGCCCGCCGTCGGTCTCGGTCGACCGCGTTTTGATCCTGCCGTTTTCGTGGTAAGTGTAGGTGGAAACTTCAACCCGGTCGTATGTGCCGTCGCCGTCGCCGTCGAACGCGGTCCGCCACATTTCGATCTCGCCGTTCTCGTGAAAGGTGTTGCCCCCCTCGTACGCGCCGTCGCCGTCGCTGTCCCACTTCCTGGACTTGAGCGCGCCGCCGGCATCGTAGGTCTCGAGCCGCCTGCCGTCGACGACGCCGTCGACGGGTCCGCGGTCCGGCCCACCGTCGGTCTCGGTCAGCCTCGTTTCGATCCCGCCGCTCTCGTGGCGCGTGTAGGTGAAAGCGTCGACCCGGTCGTATGTGCCGTCGCCGTCGTCGTCGAACCAGGCGGATTCGTGCGCGCCGTCGGCGCCGTACGTCGAGAGCGTCCTGCTGTCGACGACGCCGTCGGCGGCGATCCCGCCGCCGCTCCCGTCGTCGTGCTCCGCCAGCATCGTTTTGATCTTGCCGTTTTCGTGATAGGTGTACGTATCGGTGCTGATCTGGTCATATGCGCCGTCGCCGTCGTCGTCATGTTCCGCCCTAAGGGATTCCAGCGCGCCGTCGGCGTAGTACGTCTCAAGCCACCTGCCGTCGACGACGCCGTCGACAGGTCCGTTGCCCGGTCCGCCGTCGAACTCGGCCAGCCTTGTTTCGATCCCGCCGCCCTCGCGGCGGGTGTAGGTGAAAACGTAGACCCGGTCGTATGTGCCGTCGCCGTCGTCGTCGAACCGGTTGGATTCCAGTACGCCGTCGGCGTCATACGTGGAAAGCCATCTTTCAACGGTGGAAGCGCCCGGGGCGCCGCTAAAATCGGCCAGCCGCATCTTGATCCCGCCGTTTTCGTGGCGGCTGAAAGCGTAAGCGACGCTCCAGTCGTATGTTCCGTCGCCGTCGTCGTCCGATCTTATGGATTCGAGCCAGCCGTCGGCGCCGAAAGCGCGCACCTGCCCGCGGCCGAGTCTGACCAGCTCCGCAGGCCCGTCCCAGGCCCCGTCGTTGTCCGCGTCGACAAGAATACGGACGGTGAAGCCGTCCACCATCGTCCGCTGCTCCCTGCTGTCGAACACGCCGTCGCCGGCGGCCGCGCCGTCGATGCCGGCGGCCTTCCCGTCGTCAAGCTCAATCAGCAGCGTGGTGATGGCGCCGTTGCGGGAATAGGTTTCGGCGCGGTTGACCGTGCCGTCCGAATCGAAGTCGTACTCGACCCGGACGGGCCGCCCGGCGGCGTCGAAAGCCTCCGTCTTGCCGTCGTCGGCGGCGCCGTCGCCGTCGTAGTCCCCCAGGGCGCCGCCGGCCGTCAAGGCCAGCGCCTCCCGCAGCTCGGCGGCCGAGCCGTCGCGCCCTTGGACCACCGAGTGCGCCATCGCCGCCTCGCTCCTGTCGAGGAAGGAGCGGGCGGCCCCGGCGAACCGCGCCGAGACGTCGGGGCCGCTTAGGTATTCCTGCGCCGCCAGCACCAGTTCGGCGAAGCCGCCGCCGGCGTCGAGGCGGCCGACCACGATCTCCCGCGCGGCCGCCAGCAACGCCGCGTCGGCGCCGGGAAGCAGGCTCCCCAGCCACTCGTCCGCGAACCGGTCCGCCGTCCAGGATGCCGGATACCGCTCCTCCCAGCGCTCGCCGGAGGTCAGGGCGGCGGCCACGTCGAGCAGGGAGCCTCCCCGCTCGTCGATGACCGCCTCCAGTTCGCGCATCAGGGCGGCGCCCGGCGCGGCGTCGTACGCCGCGACGACCAGTTGAACGATATCCTCCTTGGTCTCGCTGCCTGCCATCCGCGCATCCTCCGGCCGCACGGGGGAATGTCGGCGCCGGCGCGTCGCCCGCGCCGGTCAACCCGGTCAGCCGCCCAGCCCCGACAGATCGGGTTCGTGGCCGGCGTGGAGCAGAAAGTGGGCGCGGTAGAAATCCTCGCTTCCGTTTCCGCCCACTATGATGATCCGGTCGTCCGAACCGCCGCCGTACGTGAGAACCGCGACATCGACCGCGGATGAATCGACGGGGAAGAGGCGCGCCGGAATGTGCGGGTGCATGGCCTCCTCTCCGGCCCTTAGCGCGAGGGACTCGAGCTCGACATCGGCGGGGTCGAAGCCGTTGGACCTGATCAGGATCGTGTCGATGCGGGGCTCGAAGTCCGTGATGACGTCCGTGCCGTCGCCGTGGCGGAAAACGAACACGTCCTTGCCGGCGCCGCCCGTGATGGTGTCGTCGCCCCGGCCGAGCTCGTACCAGTCCGCGCCGCTGTCCGCCGTTCCCGCGTCGGCCCCCCGGGTGCCATGAAAGAAGTTGATGGCGCGGGTGACGTCGTCGGCGGTCGAGTCGGTGCCCATGGTGTACGCGCGCATCGCCGTGCTGACCGTCCCGGTCCGGCTGAAAGTGTCCACGACCACGCCGAAAGTGTCCACGACGTCCCACGTCCCGTCGCCGTCGTTGTCGTACTTGCTGGACACGAGTTCGCCGTCGGCGTCGTACGTATCCAGCGACCTTCCGTCGACAACGCCGTCGACGGCGGTCCCGCCGCCCGACCCGTCGTAAAACTCGACCAATTTCGTCTTGAGCTGGCCGTTTTCATGATAAGTCCTGACGTCCTCGTACGCGCCGTCGCCGTCCTGGTCCCACTTGCTGGACTCGAGCGCGCCGTCGGCGCCGTACGTCGCAAGCCGTCTGAAGTCGGCGATGCCGTCGTCGGCGGCGCCGCCGCGCCATCCGTTGTCGAGCTCGGTCAGCTTCGTCTTGAGCTCGCCGTTCGCGTGGTAGGTGTACGTGTAGGCCCAGTCGTACGTGCCGTCGTTGTCGATGTCTCCCACGGAAGATTCCTTCATGCCGTCGGCATCGCACGTCTCGATCGTCCTGCCGTCGACGACGCCGTCGGCGGGCCCGTCGCCCTGTCCGCCGTCGAGCTCGGTCAAAATCGTTTTGACGGCGCCGTTTTCGTGGTGGGTGCGCGTCGTGGCGCTGATCCGGTCGTACGCGCCGCCGCCGGCTTCGTCGTGCTTGATGGATTCCTGAACGCCATCGGCGCCGTACGTGAGAAGCCGCCGTTTGCCGGGAATCAGCCCGCCGCTCGGTCCGTAGCCGTATACGATCGGCCCCGTTATGAGACCGCCGTCTTCGCGGTGGACGCCGGCCCCGTCGCGCATGCGACCAGCCGCCCCGTCATCCTCCTCGCTCAGCCACGTTTTAAGCCTTCCGTCCCCATGAAAACCGTACGCGTGTGTGACGATCCGATCGTATACGCCGTCGAGGTTGTCGTCCACCTTGATGGATTCGAGCCATCCATCGGTGCCGTACGTATACGCGAGGGTGCGCCAGATGGAGAAATCGCCGACAACAGGCTTGTCGAACACGGTCGGCCTCGCAGGCTCATCCCAGGTTCCGTCGTTGTCCGCATCGAAGAGGAATCGAATGACTACATTGTCCGCTATCGTCCCTTGCACTCTATAGTCGAACACGCCGCCGCCCGCGTCGCCGCCTTTTCCGTAATCAATCTCGATCAGCCGCGTGGTGATGTCGCCGTCGCGAACGTTGGTCTCGATGCGGTTGACCGTGCCGTCCGAGTCGAAGTCGTACTCGGTCCGGACGGGCCGCCCGGCGGCATCGACAGTCTCCGTCCTGCTGTCGTCGACAGCGCCATCGTCGTCGTAGTCCCCCACGACGCTGACCGCTTCGTACGTGCCGTCGCCGTCGCCGTCGTACTTGCTGGATCCGCGAACGCCATCGGCGCCGTAAGTGAAAAGCCGCCTTGCGACGACGACGCCTCCGCCCGACCCGTCGTAAAACTCGGCCAGCTTCGCCTTGATCTCGCCGTTTTCGTCGCGGATGTAGGCGACAAGCAATTCGTACGCGCCGTCGCCGTCATTATCCTGCTTGCTGGACACGAGTTCGCCGTCGACATCGTACGTATACAGCGACCTCCTGTCGATAACGCCGTCGGCGGTGGTCCCGCCGCCCGACCCGTCGTCACTCTCAATCAGCCACGTCTCGATCCTGCCGTTCTCGTGGTAGGTGTAAGCGGCGAAGCTTTCGTACGTGCCGTCATTGTCGTCGTCTTGCTTGGCGGACTCTATCAAGCTATCGGCGCCATACGTCTCGATCGTTCTGCCGTCGACGACACCGTCGGAGGATCCATGCCCCGGTCCGCCGTCGCGCGCGGTCACCTTCGTTTTGAGTTCGCCGTCCTCATGGTAGGTGCTGACCATCTCGTACGTGCCGTCGCCGTCATTGTCCTGCTTGCTGGACACGAGCTCGCCGTCGGCATCGTACGTATCCAGCCATCTTCCGTCGATGATGCCGTCGCCGGCGGTTCCGCCGCCCGACCCGTCATCACGCTCAATCAGCCGCGTCTCGATCCTGCCGCTCTCGTGGTAGGTGTAAGCGTAAAGCCTTTCGTATGCGCCGTCGCCGTCGTTGTCCTCCCATCGGGACTCCTCCACGCCGTCGGCGTCGAACTTCACAAGCGTCCTGCTGTCGACAACGCCGTCGCCAGCGGTCCCGCCGCCCGACCCGTCATCACGCTCAATCAGCCGCGTCTCGATCCTGCCGCTCTCGTGGTAGGTGTAAGTGACGAAGCTTTCGTACGTGCCGTCGTTGTCGTTGTCTTGCTTGACGGACTCCATCAAGCCGCCAGCGTCATACGTCCCGGCCGTCCTATCGTCGAGAACGCCGCCGGAGGACCCATGCCCCGGTCCGACGTCGCGCGCGGTCACCTTCGTTTCGGTCTCGCCGTCCTCATGGCGGACGCGGACCTCCTCGTACACGCCGTCGCCGTCGTTGTCCTCCAATCGGGACTCCTCCACGCCGTCGGCGTCGAACTTCACAAGCGTCCTGCTGTCGATAACGCCGTCGCCGGCGGTCCCGCCACCCGACCCGTCGTCACTCTCAATCAGCCACGTCTTGATCCAGCCGTTCTCGTGGTAGGTGTAAGCGGCGAAGGTTTCGTATGTTCCGTCATTGTCGTCGTCTCGCTTGACGGACTCTACCAAGCCGTCGGCGCCATACGTCTCGACCGCTCTGCCGTAGACTCCTTCGTCGCGCGCGGTCACCTTCGTTTTGGTCTCGCCGTCCTCATGGTAGGTGCTGACCACCTCGTACGTGCCGTCGCCGTCATTGTCCTCCTTGCTGGACACGAGCTCGCCGTCGGCGTCGTACGTATCCAGCGACCTTCTGTCGACGACGCCGTCGCCGGCGGTTCCGACGCCCAACCCGTTGTCGTACTCCGCCAGCTGCGTTTTGCGCTCGCCGTTCTCGTGGTAGGTGTACGTGTAAAACCACTCGTACACGCCGTCGGCGTCGTGGTCCTCCCATTGGGATTTCATCGAGCCGTCGGCATCGTACGTCGAAAGCGACCTCATGTCGATGACGCCGTCGTCAGCGGTCCCGCCGACCACCCCCAGGTCGCTTTCACTCAGCCACGTCTTGATCTTGCCGTTCTCGTGGTAGGTGAACGTGAAAAACCATTCGTACGTGCCGTCGTTGTCGTTGTCTCCTCTGCCGGACTTTTTCTCGCCATCGGCATCATACGTCTGGAGCATCTTGCTGTCGGTGACGCCGTCGGGGGGTCCATGTTCCGACCCGCCGTCGTGCGCGGTCAGCTTCGTTTCGATGCGGCCGTTTTCGTGGTGGGTGTATGTGAAAAAATTGGCGCGGTCGTACGCGCCGTCGCCGTCATCGTCGAATTTGATGAATTCTCGCATGCCGTCGACGTCGTACGCCTCGAACCACACCTCGTCGACGGCGCCGTCGGCGGGACCCCCCTCCGTCTTGCCGTCGAACGCGATCAAAACCGTTTCGATTCCGCCGTTTTCGTGGTGGGTGAACGTGTACGCGCTGGTCCATTCGTACGTCCCATCGTTGTCGCCGTCCAACCCGATGGATTCAAGCCAGCCCCCGGCTCCGAAGGTGTAAATCCGCTCGCCGTCGAACCCGAACAGCTCCGCGGACTCGTCCCAGGCCCCGTCGTTGTCCGCGTCGATGAGGATCCGGACGGTGACGCCGTCCAGCATCGTCCGCCGCTCCCTGGAATCGAACACGCCGTCGCCGACGATCGCGCCGGCGTCCCCGCCGTAATCGGCCTCGATCAACTGCGTGGTGATGCTGCCGGCATGGGCGTAGGTCTCGACGTGGTTGGCCGTGCCGTCCGAATTGAAATCGTACTCGACCCGGACGGGCCGCCCGGCGGCGTCGAAAGCCTCCGTCTTGCTGTCGTCGGCGGCGCCGTCGCCGTCGTAGTCCTCCATGGCGCCGCCGTCGGCCTGCGCGACGGCGGCCGTCCGTCCGGTCTCCGCGCCGCCGGCCGTCAAGGCCAGCGCCGCCCGCGGTTCGGCAACCGGCCCGGCGCTCTCCTGGTCCGCCGAAAGCGTCATCGCCGTCTCGCTCCTGTCGAGGAAGGAGCGGGCGGCGGCGGCGACCTGGGCCAGCGCGTCGGGGCCGCTTAGATACTGTTGCGCCGCCAGCACCAGTTCGGCGAAACCGCCGCCGGCGTCGAGGTGGCCGACCACGATCTCCCGCGCGGCCGCCATCAGCGCCGCATCGGCGCCGGGAAGCAGGCTCCCCAGCCATTCGTCCGCGAACTCGCCCGTCGTCCAGGACGCCGGATACCGCTCCTCCCAGCGCTCTCCGGCGGTCAGGGCGGCGGCCGCGTCGAGCAGGGAGCCCCCCGCCCCGATGATCGCCTCCAGGTCCGCCACCAAGGCGGCGTCCGGCGCGACGCCGTACGCCGCGACGGCCAACTGGACGATATCCTCTCTAGCCTCATTGCTGGACATGACCGAATCTCCTCAACGCGCACAGAAGCCTTGGACGCAATGTACGGGAATCATGCGGCAAAATCAACAAAAACAACGCAAAAACAGCGAAAAAAACCCTGCTAAATCAACAAGATGCCGGTTCTTTGGCGCCGCCGCGCGCCGCTCGGCAGGAATGACCGGGCCGAGAACGCTTCCTATGCCGATTTCGCCGCATGAGCCCCCGACAGGCCCCGTCGCCCGGCCTCCTTCCACAAAGGCCGTCCGAGAGCGGTTCCGGGGGGCGCGCCGCGCGCCGTACCGGACGACGCGAAAGGCATCTTGCTGTAAATAAAGGAAAAAGCGTCATTTTCCGGGCGCGGACGCCCGGATCCGAAGCCATCGCGGCGCAGAGTCGGCCGACGACGAAGACGAGAGGCGCCCGCTTCATGTCCGTCCGCGGGAGCGAGAGCGGGGAGGAGCGCGAGAGAGCGCGGGAGCGAGTCAGCGGGAGCGAGTCAGTCACGGGAGCGAGTCAGTCAGTCTGGACAAGCAGGGACCGCCGCGCCTACAATCGCCGGCCTGCGCGTGGCCCGTGCGGCGCCGGGCCACGCCGACCGACATCAAAACACGCGCCGCGGATGAGGGCCCACCATGAACATTCGCACCCCGCTTTCCCGCCTGTGCGGCGCCGCGCTGGCGGCCGCCGCGCTCCCGTTCACCGCCTCCGCGCCCGCCCAGCAGCCGGCCATCGAGGAGGTGGTCGTGACCGGATCGCGCATCGCCCGGGACGCCAACCTGACCGGCCCCCTGCCGGTGCAGTCGCTGAACGCCGAGGACATCCGCGCCTCCGGCGAATTCACCCTGGCGGACATCGTCAACGACGTGCCCAGCCTGCTGACGTCCACGACATCGGAGCAGTCCGGCGCCAACACCAACACCCTGAGCCTGCGGGGCCTGGGCTCGGCCCGCACGCTGACCCTGGTCGACGGGCGCCGCCACGTCGGCGGGCTGCAGGGCTCCTCGGCGGTGGACACCAGTTCGATCCCCCCGGCGCTGGTGGAGCGCGTGGAGGTCCTCACCGGCGGCGCCTCGGCCGTCTACGGCGCCGACGCGGTGACCGGCGTGGTGAACTTCATCCTGCGGGACGACTACGAGGGACTGGAGATCGACGCCCGCTACGGCATGTCCGAATACGGCGACGCCGAGCAGTCCATCCTGTCCGTCGTCTACGGCGAGAACTTCGACAACGGCCGCGGCAACGTCGCCTTCGCCATCGATGTGCGTCAGGACAACGGCCTGCGGGTCCACGAGCGGGCCGACGGACTGGAGATCAGCTCAGCCGGCAACTATCCCAATCCGGCCCTGCGCTTCCAGCGGGGCGAGATCGGCGACAGCACGCCCAACTTCGCCCGCTACTACAACTACGACAACACCGGCCAGTTCAACATCGGACTCAGCATCCCGCAGACGGAGCAGGACTTCATCGACAGCTTCACCGAGGAGTTCGGCGAGGCGCCGGCGCTGACCTCGGCCGAGACCGCGCTGATCAACCGGGCGGCCAACGCCACCCCGCGGGCGATCCATCCGTTCGCGACCTTCTCCATCACCTCGGGATACGGCTACGTCATTCCCGGCAACCCCTTCGAGTTCTCCGGCTTCGACGCGGCGGTCCCCATCGACATCGACGGCAACGGCAACCCCGACTGCCTCGACTCGTTCACCGGCTACAACTCCTCGCTGACGGGCGCGTCGGCCTTCGGCGTGGCGGGCGGCTGCTGGAACATCAACGAGGACGGCAACTACAACCCGGTGCGGGACGTGCTGGTGGCCCAGAACTTCAACGGCTTCGGCGGCGACTCCTACAACACCATCCGGCAACGCGACGACTGGCTCACGACGCCGGACGAGAAGGTCACGCTGAACCTGATGGCGCACTACGACATCTCCGACGCCGTCACGGCCTTCGGCGAGATCAAGTACGTGACCTCGGAGACCGAGGGCGACGGCCGGCCCAACTCGTTCTGGGACCTGCTACTCGGCGCGCCCGACAACCCCTACATCCCCGACTTCCTGCAGGGCGTCGCCGACGAGCACGGCGGCATCGCCATCACCATCGACCCGATCGGCTTCGACGCCTACACGGTGACCGAGCGGGAGGTGCTCCGGTCCGTGGCGGGCCTCGAAGGCGAACTGGACAACGGCTGGAACTGGGAGATCAGCGCCAACTACGGCCGCTTCGACCGGCAAAACACGCGCCCCGGGCGCCTCATCGTCGACCGTTTCTTCGCGGCCATCGACGCGGTCGTCGACCCCGCCACCGGCCAGCCCGCCTGCCGCGCCGACGTCGACCCGGAGACCCCGGCCACGAACACGCCGTTCGGCATCCCGGCCTACGAGGAGGGCTATTTCTCCTTCACGCCGGGCGCGGGAACGTGCCGCCCCCTGAACATCTGGGCCGGCAAGCCCGGGATGGACCAGGCGGCGGTGGACTGGGTCACCACCACCCTGGTGAGCGAGCTGACCATCGACCAGACGGTGTTCTCCGCCTCGCTCGTCGGCGACCTGGGCGACTGGTTCGAGCTTCCCGGCGGCGCGCCGGGCTTCGCCGTCGGCGCCGAGTACCGCGAGGAGACCTCCGACGCCAAATTCGACCCCTGGGAGCGCGGCGTGATCCCTCCGGGCGCGCCGTTCCCGGCGGGCAGCCAATTGTCCGACCACTCGGAGAACTCCTCCCTGACCTTCCGCCCGCAGCTGTCCACCAGCAACGAGATCGGGGAGTACGACGCCACCGACGGCTTCATCGAGCTGTCGTTGCCGCTGCTGGCCGACCGGCCGCTGTTCAGCGAGCTCACGCTGGACATGGCGGGCCGCTGGTCCGACTACTCCACCATCGGGGCGACCGAGTCCTGGAAGGTCAACCTGCTGTGGGCGCCGTTCGAGGACCTCGCGCTGCGCGGCGGCCTGTCCCAGGCGGTGCGCGCGCCCAACATCACCGAGCTGTTCGGGCCCGAGACGGGCACCACCTTCCGTCCGGACGATCCGTGCGCGGCCGAGTTCATCGAGGGGATCGCCACGGAGGACCCGCAACGGGCCCAGAACATAGAAAACAACTGCGCGGCGGAGTTCCAAGGCTTCGGCCTGGATCCGTACGGCGCGGACGGCGCCTACGTGTACGTGGACCCCCTGTCCGCCTCCTTCGGCGGCATCACCGGGGGCAACCGCGACCTCCTCGAGGAGACCGCCGACACGCTGACCTACGGCTTCGTGTACCAGCCATCCTTCCTGCCCGGGTTCAGCCTGACCGCGGACTACTGGGACATCGAGATCCAGGACGCCATCCAGGCGGTGAGCTCGCAGGACATCGTGGAGGGCTGCTACATCGGGTCCGTTCCCAACCCCAGCTTCTGCGACTTGTTCACCCGCAACACCGATCCGGCGTCGGCGCAGTTCGGCGGGTTCAACTTCATCCGGTCCACCGCCATCAACTTCGCCAAGCTCGCCACCGACGGCGTCGACATGAGCGTCCGCTACGCCTTCGACATCGGCGACCACGGCTTCGACGTGTCGGTCAGCGGCACCCGGGTGTACGCGCTCGACAACTTCACCAACCCCCTCGAGCCGACCGAGGTGGACGTCGAGCTGACCGAGATCGAGCGGCCCGAGCTCGCCGGCAACGTCCACCTGGGATGGACCTGGGGCGGCCTGAACGTGCGCTGGCAGTCCCAGTACCTGGGGGAGATGCTGCTCGGCTCCATCGAGGTCGACACCGTGGAATCGCTGTACGGGGATTCGGCGCTTGTCGACCCGATCTGGATCCACGACCTCAACGCCAGCTACGAGTTCGACGAGCGGATGAGCTTCTACGGCGGCGTCAACAACCTCGGCGGGGAAAAGCCGGTCATCACCAGTTTCGGCATCCCGGTCGGCCCGCGCGGGCGCGTGATCTTCCTGGGCGGCACCTACCGGTTGTAGGCCGCCGCCGACGGCGGGAAGGGCTCTCCTTCCCGCCGTTTTCTCTTCTCCCGGCGGAAGGCGCGCGGTCCGCGGACGCGGACCCGCTCGCTAAAAGCGCAGTTTCGAGCGGTCGAGTTCGGCGACCGCGCGGCAGCCCATCAACACCATGCCCCGCTCGACCTCCGCGCGCAGGAGGGAGAGCGCCCGCCGCGCGCCGGCCTCGCCGCCGGCGGCCGCGGCGTACAGGTAGGCGCGCCCGACCATGCAGGCCCTGGCGCCCATCGCCAGCGCCTTGAGCACGTGGGTGCCGCGGCGCACGCCGCCGTCCAGGATCACCTCGATGCGGTCCCCCACCGCGTCGACGATGGCCGGCAGCTGGTCGAAGGGCGCGGTCGCGCCGTCCAGCTGCCGGCCGCCGTGGTTGGAGACCATCACCGCGCAGGCGCCGATGTCCGCCGCCCGCTTCGCGTCCCCGACCGACATCACGCCCTTGACGGCGAAAGGGCCGCCCCAGCGGCGCGCCGCCTCGGCGGCGTCCCGCCAGGTGATGGTGCGGTCGAACTGGCTGTCGATGTAGCCGATCACCGAGCTCAGCCGGCCGGATCCCTCGTCGATGCGCCCGGCCACGTTGGCCAGCGCGAACCGTTTCCGGAACAGGTGGTTGAGGGTCCAGCCGGGATGGGCGGCGAAGCTGAGCAGGCTTTTCGGGGTGAGGCGCGGCGGGATCGTCATGCCGGTGCGCAGGTCCCGCTCCCGGTTGCCCGCCACCAGCGTGTCCACCGTCAGGCACAGCGCGCTGAAGCCCGCGGCCTTGCAGCGCTCGATGAACTCCCAGCTCATCCCCCGGTCCTTGTGGATGTACAGCTGGAAGCACTTGGGGCCCGGCGTCGCCGCCGCCACCTCCTCGATGGAGGTTGTGGACAGGGTGGACAGGCTGTACATGGTGCCGAGCTCCCAGGCCGCCCGGGCCACCGCCGGCTCCCCCTCGTGGTGGAACAGCCGGGTCATGGCGGTGGGGGCGCAGAACACCGGCCAGTCGATGCGCCGGCCCAGCACGCTGACCGAAAGGTCCATGCCGCCGAGGTCCGCCAGCGCGTCCGGGACCAGCAGCGCCCGGTCGAAGGCCTCGGTGTTGCGCCGCAGCGTGGCCTCGTCGTCGGCGCCGCCGTCGATGTAGTGGAACAGCGGCGCCGGCAACCTCTTCCGCGCCAGCCTCCTGAAGTCGGCGATGTTGCGGCAGTCGCCGACGCGCATCGGCCGACCCCGCTCAGTCCGTCGCGCCGAGGCTGGCGCGGTAGGTCTCGGTCAGCAGTCCGACGCAGACCAGCGTCGCCGCCGAGGCGGCCGCCATGTAGGCCGACACCCAGACCGCGCCGTATCCGGTCCACAGCACGGTGGCGAGGACGGGCGCGAAGGCGCCGCCGAGGATCGCGCCGATCTGGTAGCCGAGCGAGGCGCCCGAATAGCGCACCTCGGTGCTGAACAGCTCCGCGTAGAAGGCCGCCTGGGGGCCGTACATCAACCCCACGAAGCACATCCCGCCGGTGACGCCCAGCAGGATCGACGCGAAGCCGCCGGCGTCGATCAGCGGGAACAGCGCGAAGGCCCAGACGCCGGTGAGGACGGCGCCCAGCATGAACACGCCGCGGCGCCCGCGCCGGTCCGACCAGGCCGCCGCCGCGAACTGGACCGGGATCTGCAGCGCCGAGGCCAGCAGCACGGCGGCGAGCATCGTGTCGCGCGACACGCCCTCGACGGAGCCGCCGTAGGCGAACACGAAGGCGATCAGGATGTAGAAGGACACCTGGATGGACAGGAAGGCCCCGGCCGCCAGCGCGATGGTCTTCGGATAGCGCGCCAGCGCCTCGATCACCGGCGAGCGCCGGATGATCACCGGCCGCGGGCCCTCCCGCTCTCTCTTGGCCCGGCGCGCCTCCTCCAGCTCCCGGAAGGCCCGGGAGTCCTCGATGTGCAGCTGCACGTACATGCTGACGCCGATGAGCGCGACGCTGGCGAGGAACGGGATGCGCCAGCCCCAGTTCAGGAAGAACTCCTCCGAGACCGCGAAGCTCACCGCGATGAAGGCCAGGTTGGCCAGGATCACCCCCACCGGGGCCCCGGCCTGGGCGTAGGCCCCGTACCAGCCCCGCCGGTCGGCGGGCGCGCTTTCGGTCACCAGCAACATGGCGCCGCCCCACTGGCCGCCGATGGCCAGCCCCTGGCAGAAGCGCAGGAGGTACAGCAGCGCCGGGGCGGCCGCGCCGATGACGGCGTGCCCCGGCAGCAGGCCGATCAAGGTGGAGGCCGCGCCCATCAGGACCAGCGCGACCACCAGGGCCCGCTTGCGGCCGGCCCGGTCGCCGTAGTGGGCGAACAGGATGCCGCCCACCGGACGGGCGACGAAGCCGGCGGCGAAGCTCAGGAAGGACATGACCAGGCCCCCGACCGCGGAGCTATCCGGAAAGAACACCGCCGGGAACACCAGCGCGGCCGCCGTGGCGTACAGGAAGAAGTCGTACCACTCGATGCTGGTGCCGGCCAGCGCGGTGAGCGCCACCCGGCGCATGGAGCGGCGGTCGGCGGCGGCGGACGCGGGCGCGGCGTCTTCCTTCATGGGTCCAGCCTCCGGGGCGATCGCTTCGCGGCGCGGGCAAGCATAGCAGGAAACCGGGCGGACGGTCCGGGCCTTGGGTTCCGTTCCGGGGTTCCGTTCTAGTTCTTGGACCGCGCCGCCCGGTTCTGGTAGCCTCGCCCGAAAACACCGGAACCCGCCATTGGCCAGCGAACCCCCCAGCGGCATCCGCGCCCTGTACCGAAAGGATCCCGTCCGCGCCGACCGCATCCTGTGGGGACGGCGGACCTGCGCCCTCACCCGCCGCGGCTTCCTGGGCGGCGGCGGCCTGGCGGCCATGGGCGCCGCTCTCGGCGCCGCCGTCCCCTTCGCGCGCCTGATGCCCGCCGGCCTGATCCCCGCCGCCTTCGCGGCCGAGGACGCCCCGGCGGCCGTCGCGGGCAAGGACGGGCTGGTCGTCCTCAACGACCGGCCGCTCAACGCGGAGACCCCCGCCCACCTGCTGGACGACGAGGTCACGCCGTCCCGGCGCCTGTTCGTGCGCAACAACGGCCTGCCGCCCGCCGACCCCGACCCGGACGGCTGGCGGCTGGAGGTGGCGGGCGAGGCCTGCCTGCGCCCGGCGTCCTTCAGCATCGGCGAGCTGCGCGAGCGCTTCGAGACCGTGACCCTCAGGCTGCAGCTCGAGTGCGGCGGCAACGGCCGCAGCGAGTTCGCGCCCGCCGCCGGCGGCAACCAGTGGACCACCGGCGCGGTGGGCTGCCCCGCCTTCACCGGCGCGCGCCTGAGGGACGTGCTGGACCACTGCGGGGTCGGCCCCGACGCGGTCCACGTCGCCTACCTCGGGGCCGACACCCGCATCGACGGCCGGCCGGGGCCGCCCCCGATCTCCCGCGCCGTGCCGGTGGCCAAGGCCATGGAGCGCGAGTCGCTGATCGCCTGGGGGATGAACGGGGAGGATCTCCCGCCGCACAACGGCTTCCCCCTGCGCCTGGTGTGCGCCGGCTGGCCGGGCTCGGTCTCGGGCAAGTGGCTGCGCCGGCTGCTGGTGCGCGACCGCGTCCACGACGGCGAGAAGATGGCCCCGCCCTCCTACGCGGTGCCGATCGACCCGGTGGCGCCGGGCTCGCGGGTGGCGCCGGAGGCCATGCGCGCGATCGAGTCGATGCCGGTCAAGTCGCTGGTGACCTTCCCCCGCTCCGGCATCGTCCACGACCGGCGCGAGCGGCTGGCCGTGCGCGGCCACGCTTGGGCCGGCGACGATCAGGTCAGCGCCGTGTTCCTCTCCATCGATTTCGGGGCCACCTGGCTGCCGACCGCCCTGGACGGCGCCGCCAACCGGCTGGCCTGGCAACGCTTCCGGAGCTGGGTGGACTTCCCGGCGCCCGGCTACTACGAGGTCTGGGCCCGGGCGGTGGACGACCGGGGCCGCTCGCAGCCGATGGTGGTGCCCGGCTGGAACCCTCGGGGCTACCTGAACAACGCCTGCCACCGGGTGGCGGTGCAGGCGGTCTGAGCCGTGCCGTCCGGACGAGACCTCCTCCTCCTCGCGGCGCTCCTGCCGGCGGCCGGCGGGGCGGCCGGCGCGCCGGCCGCGCGGGACGGGCTGGCCGAGGGCGAGGGCCGGGAGCTGGTCAGGGCCCACTGCACCGGCTGCCATTCGGCGCAGCTGATCGTCCAGAACGCCGGCGGCCGGGCGGTCTGGCGCGGCCGCCTGGCGTGGATGCGGGAAAGCCAGGGCATGCCCGCCCTCGAGGCGGCGGTGGAGGAGGCGATCCTGGACTACCTGGCCGCCCGCTACGGGCAGAAGGCCGCGGCCCGGCGCGCCGCGCTGCCCGCGCATCTGATGCCGGACAACCCCTGGCCGGCGGACCCCTGAGCGGGCGCCGGGAGACGCCGCCGGGGCCAGCCGACGGCGCCGGGGCCCCGGCCGCCCCGTCCTTCGCCCACTCCCTGCTCTGTTTCGGGGCGGTCGTCGCGCTGATCGGCGCCGGCCTGTTCGCGCTGGCGGCGAGCCTGCACAGCCTGATGTTCGTGTGCATCCTGTGGGCCGGGATCAACGCCCGGCTGCTCGGCCATTCCGCCGCGGACATCCGCCGGCTGATGGGCGAGGCCGTCGCCCAGGCCCTGCCCGCCGTCTACATCTTCATCCTGATCGGCATGGTGATCGCCGGCTTCATGCGCAGCGGCACCATCGCCACCCTGATGCACCACGGGCTGGGCTGGCTGTCGCCGGAGCTGTTCCTGCCGCTCGGCATGGCGCTGTGCGCATTGATGTCGGCGGCGACCGGCACCGCCTGGGGCACGGCGGGAACCCTGGGCGTGGTGCTGATCGGCATCGGGGACGCCATGGGCGCGCCGCCGGCCGCCGCGGCCGCCATGGTGGTCTGCGGCGCCACCTTCGGCGACAAGATGTCGCCGGTCTCCGACACCACCAACCTCGCCGCCATGAGCGCCGGGACCGACCTGTACCGCCACATCCGCGCCATGCTGTGGACCACCGCGCCCACCTTCGCCGTCGCGCTGGCGGTCTTCGCCGCGATCGGCGCCGACCTCGGCGACGGGGCGGCGCACGGCGAGCGCGTCGCGCCGCTCCGCGAGGCGCTCGCCGCCCAGTACCGGCTGAACCCGGCGGTCACCCTGCTGCCGCTGGCGGCGCTGGCGGTCCTGAGCGCGCGGCGGACGACGCCGGAGGCGGCCATGTCCGCCGGCGTGGCGGCCGCCGCCGCCGTCGCCGTGCTGTACCAGGGCGCGGAGCCGGCGGCGGTGCTGAACGCCCTGTGGGCCAACGAGCCGGGGGAGACCGGCATCGAAAGCCTGGACGCCCTGCTGGGCCGCGGCGGCGTCGCCACCATGAGCTGGACCCTGCTGCTGGCGCTGATGGCGCTGGCCCTCGGCGGCATCCTCCACGGCGCCGGCTTCCTGACCGTCCTGCTGGCGGGCGCCGTCGCGCGGGCGCGGCGCGCGGCGTCGCTGGTGGCCGCCGCCGTCTGCGCCGGGGCGGCGGGCAACATGGCCATGGGCGAGGCCTACATCTCCATCATCCTGGGCTGCCGGCTGTTCCGGGAGAAGTTCGACCGGCGGGGGCTGGACCGCTCGGTGCTGTCGCGCTCGATCGAGGAGGGGGCGACGCTGACGACGGGGCTGATCCCCTGGACCACCGCCGGCGCCTTCTACGCGGCGACCCTGGGGGTGGCGACCGTGGAGTACGCGCCCTGGGCCGTCTTCAACTACCTGAACGGCTTCGTGTCGGTGGCGATGGCCGCGCTGGGCATCGGGCTGATGGGGCGTAAAGGCCCCAAATAAGGATCTTGGGGGGGGGGTCAGAAAAAAATGCAAAAAAAGTGTCGAAAAGTGTCGAAATGGCTTGATTCTCATTCACACCGGCCTTATTATCTTCATGCGCCTTGGAAAAGGACGCAAATTGCCCTGGACAGGGCACTGGTGAGTGTGACTGGTGAAGTCAGACGGAAATTTCCCCCGGCATGGGTTGCCATGCCCCGGAAAGTCCCTCCTTCGCAGTATCAGCACACTCG
>CAYSVD010000100.1:0-3281 GCA_964434395.1 uncultured Pseudohongiella sp. | reverse complement strand
CGCCGGGACGCTCCGCCTTTTCAGCGTCCCGTGCGGTTCCCGGGTGATGAGCAATCGGCTCCCCGCCACACCGGCTCCCTGACGACGGTCCCGGCTGGCGCGGTTTTCCAACCGACGCTGGCGATGCCGGACCGTCCCGGGCGCGGACACGGCCCGGCCTTCGGGGGCATCGGCGAAAGGACGGAACGCAGAACTGGGGATCGGAGCCGGGGGACGGGACGCGCCCTGCGTCAGAGGCCCCACGCGGCCCCGGCGGACAGCTCCCTGCCACGGCCCATCCCCCAAGCCCGTAGCCGGGCGGCGAGAACTGGGGGCGAGAACTGGGGGCGAGAACTGGGGGTTGCGTTGGCGGCTGGGATGTGCGCTAATCCCGGTCCGGCGGTGTTAGAGGAATGAATTGGGAGGATCGTCGTTCCTCTGGGGCCCATGCGGCGACCCCCACGTCTTCGACAACGACGAGGAGTTGGAAATGAACAAAATTCCTGTGCGGAACACTGGCCCCATCGGTTGGTTCCTTGGGCGACCGATTTCGCTTCTGTGGGTGGATATGTGGGCTGGTCCGGCGCATTCGTCCTTGTACCAGCCGGACTATGATATGCCCATCCCCGACCGGGACGCTCTGGAGATTCGCGGGTACTTCGACAAGGCCATCGACTCGATACCTGAACTTGAGGCCGAAGAGAGAGAATGAACGGGATCGTCGTCCCTGTCTTGGAGCGGCCCGAATGAATCCAAAAAAACAGCCGCCTGATTCACCCAACCCGCCCCAAGAGACATCTCCTGCGGGCAAACAGGACTTGCAGGACTCTGAAGACGCCGTAGCCGCTGGTCGGAATTCGTCTGAAAGAAAGGAAGCGAGCGAAAGGTACGCTAGCGGCGTACGCCGGGAGCAATATATGGAGGTTCATTCAGGGCCTCTGCCCCATCCATCTATCATCGCTGGCTATGAGCAGGTGCTCCCCGGCTCTGCGGACCGGATTCTGGTCTTGGTCGAAAGACGGCAGCGCGCAAGTGAGAACAATGATAGTAAGTTGCTGTCGAATGATCGTATTCGCATCTATGGAATTATTCTCGGTCACCTGGTTACGGTCGGTGTTATCGGGATATCCGCTTGGCTGGGGAACACCGTTCTTGCCATCTCTCTCAGTGTTGCTGGTGTAGCCTCCGCATTGATGGGGCATGTGTATGAGGAGCGCCGACAGAATAGCCTGCGCGCGAAGGGGAAATGACAGAGGATTTTCAAGACGACCCCAGCCGCGATGCGGATGGCTTGGTGCGGTTTTGAGAGCACGGTTCCACGTCGTCGCCGGGCGGAGTCGCTCCCAGCGACGATTTCCAGCCCGCATCCCCGATGTTGCCCGCCCGGCTTCCGGCTCTGGCGTCTCTAGGTTGTAGCCAGCGATCACGTCTCTGGGCGACCGGCCTGAGAGGACGGTCCGATCCGGCGTTGCCCACTCCGCCACCTTTGCCCGTCGCCTCCCATGCGACCCATGCGGGCACCCGGCGCGGGCTCCGCCCTCGGTCCTCATTCCACCGCCAGAGGGTGGGAGCCAAGGATGGGTCAATGCTGACGGTTGCGCGCGGGCCGCACCTTGAGGTTTCGGGCACAATACCGCCGGACGGCGCCTGATCCCCCGGCGGCCACGAGACGGGCCGCGCCCCCTCAGGTTTTCGAGGGTCTGGACGCGTCGCCGTCGGCGGAGGGGCTGGGAGGCCACAGAGAGGATTCGGCGGTGGCACCCGGTAACGGGGGCGCCGGGGTCCGCAACCGTCTACGCCGCCGGTCCGGGCCGCTTATTGCCTGCCGCCAGCCTTGGGGACAGGGCGTTGAGGGAATGTCGGATGCGCCGGATCGCCCTGCGCCCCACTACAGCGAATCCGGCAGCAAGAGAGGCGGACCCTGCCGTCGCGCGTCCCGCGCGACCAAGACAAGTCTGCGGCGGCGAAGGACGCGCGGTAGCGGACGCCCGGACACGCCGGGGCCGCCGCTGGGGCACTGATTCGGCCATCCGGTCTCGCCCGCGCCCGCCTCCTGCATTGGGGCCACCTCCGAAGGACGGGAGCGCTCTGCCAGCGGCGCTCCCCGGTAATCGCCCCCAGCGGATCCCACTCAGTGCGCCCCACAGCGCACCCGCACCTGCCCAGGGGCGCCGGCAAGCCCGCTTGGGCGGCTTTCGGCACATTTCCGGGGGTGCGCCTGTTTCGGGGGCGCCTCTTGCCGACGGGCGTTCCGGCCCGTATGCGCTCATAGGCACGTCGGGACGGGAATTCCCCCGCCGCCCGCCGGCTCCGGGAAACAGGCCCCAGCGTTCCGCCTCGGGTCGCCGCCGTTCCCGCGCTTCCGCCGCTCCGATGCTTGCCGGTTCCCGGGCGTTCCCCTCGTCGGTTCCTCGGGCGGGCGTTCGGGGGCGGTAGGCCGCGCCGAGCGTCGGGGCCGGCCGGGGCTGAAACCACGCTTTCGACCCGCACCAGTCATCCAGCCGGCATGACGGCGGCGCGCGCCGCGGGGCGGGAAACGACGGGCCAGCGCAGTTCGGCGGAGGGGTCGTCCGGGCGCCGCCGCCGGCTCGCCCGCGCGGGGCGGCGCCGTTCCACCGTCCCTGAGCGCCGGGGCCGGGCGGATCTCCCTCTCCGGCCCTGACGGACGACCTGTCCCGGTTCCGGGAAGCTAAGCCGCATCGTCCCCGCCACAGGGCGCCGTCCCCGTCTTGGCGCGCCCGTCCCGCCCGATCCAGCGGCGCAACGGCGGCCGGCTCCCTGCGGGGCCGTCCCGGCCACCTCCGGTCCATGCCGGCGCATGGGGCTTTCATGCAGACGGGAAGCCGTGCCGACGCGCGGGCCGTTGCACGGCAAGGCGTCCGCCGGGATCGACGCGACGGGAGCGGCATTCCGCATCCTCTCGGCTCGTCCCGCCACCGGAACGCCCCGCCCTTCATGCCTGACGAAGCGCCCCGAGCGGCGCCGAGCGGCGCCTAGACGACGAACGGCCAGCCCCAGACGGCGATTCCGGCCCATGGACGCCCGTTCTCGCGGCCGGGCGACGGCCGGGCCTCGTCCGCCCCCGCCTCGCGGACAGCCGTGTTCCGGCGATGAACGGCTCCGCCTGGGCATCAGGCTCTTCTCGGGCCTCGCGGCGCGGTCCGGCAAGCCATCCACCGCGGGGACGGGACCGGCCCGCCGCATTTCGGGTCCGCGACACCCTGTCGCTCTCCCGCCAACCGGATCCGCGACGGCCCCCACCTCGCCGACATGCCGCGATTCCGCGCGTTTCCCCCACCGCC
>CAYSVD010000099.1:0-6145 GCA_964434395.1 uncultured Pseudohongiella sp. | reverse complement strand
CGGGCGGCCATGCCACAGCACCTGGCCCTGGTAGCCGGCGTGCAGTCCGCAGATGATGCGCAACAGGGTGGTCTTGCCGGCGCCGTTGGCGCCCCCCACCTTGAGGATCTGGCCCCGGCGCAGCGCGAAGTCGAGATTCCGGAACAGCACCCGCCCGCCGCGCTCGCAACCCAAACCGCGTCCGGCGAGCATGGGCGCCGCCTCCGCGGCGGCGCCTTCGGTCACGCGGGAACCCCGCGGGCCGCGCCGCCTAGCCCCATCGGGAGGACAGCCGCGCGCGCAGCCGCATGGCCGCCTGGCTGTGGAGCTGGCACACCCGCGACTCGCTGACGCCGATGAGCTCGCCGATCTCCTTCAGGTTCATCTCCTCGTCGTAATACAGGGACAGCACCGCTTGCTCCCGGCCCGGCAGCTCCTCGATCGCCTCGGCCAGCCGGTCCCGGAAGCGCCTCCGCTGCAGGCCGTCGCAAGGCCCCGGCATCCGGGACGCCGCCCCTCCGACGGCCGTCTCGTCCTCCTCCAGCAGGTGGTCCAGGCTGAACAGGCGGCTGCCCGCGGCGTCCTGCAGGATCGCGTGGTAGGCGTCGAGGTCAAGGTCCAGCTCCTCGGCGACCTCCTTGTCCCTCGCATCCTTGCCCGTGCGCGCTTCGATCGTCTTGATGGTCTCCGACACCTGGCGCGACTTGCGGTGGACCGAGCGCGGCGCCCAGTCCCCCTTCCTCACCTCGTCCAGCATCGCGCCGCGGATGCGGATGCCCGCGTAGGTCTCGAAACTGGCGCCCTTGGCGGCGTCGTACTTCCTGGCGGCCTCCAGCAGGCCGATCATCCCGGACTGGATCAGGTCGTCCACCAGCACGCTGGCCGGCATGCGCATCAGCAGGTGGCGCGCGATGCGCCGGACCAGCGACGCGTACCGGCCGATCAGCGCCTCCGTGTCGTCCAGAAACGCCGCCGCGCCTCCCTCCGGAGCGCCTTCGGGCGCCCGGAGCCGCGATGCCGCATCCACCACCTCAGCTTCCCCGGTCCCGCCGCATCGTCGACATCCTCTCCCGCCGCCGGTCCGCCTAAACAAATCCCCCGATGCGCCGATACGACCGCTACGGGGGAGATCGGCGCGCATCGGCCGTTGCGTACAGCCAGCAAGTTCCGTTCCAGCATGCCGCGCCGGCGCCGTCCGCGCGCCGCGGGATGCGCCGCGCCCGGCTTTCGGAGCCGGGCGGAAGCCGGCGGCGGACTCCCGCCGCCCTTCCGGGCGACAGAAACTTGACTTGTCCGTCAAACCGCCGGACGGAGGTTCGGCGCGTTTTTGACGGGATGGAGGGACGGCTTCAGGCCTTGGGCGGCGTGACGCCGGTCTGGCCCATGTACTTGCCGCCGCGTTGCTTGTAGGTGAGCTCGCACTGCTCGTCGGACTGCAGGAACAGCATCTGGGCCGCCCCCTCGTTGGCGTACACCTTCGCCGGCAGCGGGGTGGTGTTGGAGAACTCCAGCGTCACGTGGCCCTCCCATTCCGGCTCCAGCGGCGTCACGTTGACGATGATGCCGCACCGGGCGTAGGTCGACTTGCCCAGGCAGACGACCAGCACGTCGCCGGGGATGCGGAAGTACTCCACCGTCCGGGCCAGCGCGAAGGAGTTGGGCGGGATGACGCAGGAGTCCCCCTCGATCGGGACGAAGCTGCGCTCGTTGAAGTTTTTGGGATCCACCACGTTGGTGGCGTGGACGTTGGTGAAGATCTTGAACTCGTCGGCGCACCGCGCATCGTAGCCGTAACTCGAGGTGCCGTAGGAGATGACCCGCCGGCCGTCCTTGACGCGGACCTGCTCCGGCTCGAACGGATCGATCATGCGCCGCTTCGCGGCCGTTTCCCTGATCCAGCGGTCGGACTTGATGGCCATGCCTGGATTCCGTCGCGCGGCCCGAGGGCGGGCGGGGATGATAGCGGTTTTGAGCGCCCGGTTCACTTCCCCGGGCGAGTGATGTTGGGCGAGCGATGCGGGCCGCGGCGGGAAGACGGAGCCGCGAACGCCCCGCGCCCGCGGGCGGCCGAGGCTCGAGGCTGAATTCCGCCGCCCGCTCCAGTATGATGCCCGTCCCGTCCGCCCGGACGGCGGACGCCGGCCCATCCGGCAGGAGCGATCGATGAGACAATGGCAATGCCTGGTGTGCGGCTTCATCTACGATCAGGAGGCCGGGCTGCCGGAGGAGGGCATCGCGCCCGGCACCGCCTGGGAGGATGTGCCGGACGACTGGCGGTGCCCCGAGTGCGGGGCGCTCAAGGAGGACTTCGAGATGGTCGAAATCGACTCCGGCGCGGCCTGAGCCTCCGGATGCCGCCGTGACCCGCAGAATCCTCGTCACCAGCGCCCTGCCCTACGCCAACGGCGACATCCACCTCGGCCACCTGATGGAGGCCATCCAGGCCGACATCTGGGTGCGCCTGCAGAAGATGAAGGGGCGCGACTGCCTGTACGTCTGCGCCGACGACGCCCACGGCACCGCCATCATGCTCGGCGCCGAAGAGCGGGGCGTGACGCCCGAGCGGCTGATCGAGGAGGTCAACGAGCGGCACCGGCGGGACTTCGAGCGCTTCTCCATCGGCTTCGACAACTACCACACCACCCATTCGGAGGAGAACCGGCGGCTGTCCGAGGCCGTCTACCGGACCCTCGACGCGGCCGGGCACATCAAGCGCCGTCCGGTCAGCCAGCTGTTCGACCCGGAGAAGCGGCTCTTCCTCGCGGACCGCTACGTGGTCGGCGCCTGCCCGGTGTGCGGGGCGGACGGGCAGTACGGCGACAACTGCGAACGCTGCGGCTCCACCTACAGCCCGTCGGAGCTCAAGAACCCCCGCTCGTCCCTCTCCGGCGCCGTCCCGGTGCTGAAGGAGTCGGAGCGCCTGTTCTTCGACCTGCCGGCGTTCAAGGACATGCTCGCCGCGTGGATCCGCAGCGGAGCGCTGCGCAAACAGGTGGCCAACAAGGCCAGCGAATGGCTCGACACGGACCTCAAGGCCTGGGACATCAGCCGGGACGCGCCCTACTTCGGCTTCGAGATCCCGGGCGAGCCCGGCAAGTACTTCTACGTGTGGATGGACGCGCCCATCGGCTACATGGCCAGCCTGAAGGAGCTGTGCGGGCGGACCGGGCTCGATTTCGACCGGTACTGGACGCCGGACTCGGACGCCGAGGTCCATCACTTCATCGGCAAGGACATCATCAACTTCCACGCGCTGTTCTGGCCCGCCGTGCTGACCGCGGCGGGCTTCCGGAAGCCGACGGCCGTGCACGCCCACGGCTTCCTGACGGTGAACGGCGCCAAGATGTCCAAGTCGAGCGGCACCTTCATCAAGGCCGCCGTCTACGCGAAGCACCTGGACCCCGAGTGCCTGCGCTACTACCTGGCCGCCAGGCTGTCCTCCGGGATCGAGGACCTGGACCTCAACCTCGACGATCTGGTCCAGCGGGTGAACGCCGACCTGGTCGGCAAGCTGGTCAACATCGCCAGCCGCTGCGCCGGCTTCATCGCCAAGCGGTTCGACGGGCGGCTCGCGGACAGCCCCGACAGCCCCGAGCTGCTGGCCGCCATCCAGGCCGGCAAGGACGGGATCGGGGATCTTTTCGAGTCGCTGGAGTACGGCAAGGCGGTGCGGGCCGTCATGGCCCTGGCCGACCGCGCCAACCAGTACATCAGCGAGCGGCGGCCCTGGGAGATGGCGCGGGCCGACGGCGGCTCGGCCGAACTGCAGGCGGTGTGCAGCACCGGCATCAACGCGTTCCGGCTGCTGATGTGCTACCTCAAGCCGGTGCTGCCGGAGACGGCCGCGCGGGCCGAGGCCTTCCTCGGCATCGAGCCCATGGCGTGGGACGACGCCGACACGCTGCTGACGGGACGGCGCATCGGCCGCTTCCGCCCCCTGCTGCTGCGGATGGAACCTGATAAGATCCAGGCCATGGTCGACGAGACGATGCGGGAGCACGGGCCGCCGGAAGAGGATGCGGCGGCGGACGGGGACGCGCCCCGGATCGACATCGAGGACTTCGCCCGGCTGGACCTGCGGGTGGCCGAGATCACCGCCGCCGAGGAGGTCGAAGGCGCCGACAAGTTGCTGCGCCTGACGCTGAGCCTCGGCGCCGACGGACGGGGCGCGCCGCGGACCCGCTCCGTCCTGTCGGGCATCCGCGCGGCCTACCGGCCCGAGGAGCTGGTCGGCCGGCTGGCGGTGGTGGTGGCCAACCTCAAGCCCCGCAGGATGCGCTTCGGCGTCTCCGAGGGCATGATCCTCGCCGCCGGGCCGGGCGGCGAGGACATCTGGCTGATCGAGCCGCGCGCGGGCGCCCGCCCGGGCATGCGCGTCAGCTGAGCGGCCCGGAACGGCCGGCCTTCGCGGGCCGGCCCCTTCGCCCACAGGAGACGCGCCCATGAACCGGAACGCCCTCCGCCGCGCCCCGGCCCTCGCCGCGCTGGCGATCCTGTTGCCGGCGGCCGCCGCCGCCGGGGAAGGACGGGGCATCGAGGACTCCATCGTCAAGATCTACACCACCCGAGCCGCGCCGGACTACTTCACCCCCTGGCGGCTGATGGCGCCCCGGCAAAGCAGCGGCTCGGGCGCGGTGATCGACGGCGGCCGGATCCTGACCAACGCCCACGTCGTGGCCGACGCGAGCTACCTGCAGGTGCAGAAGCACAACGACACCCGCCGCCACCAGGCGCGGGTGTCCTTCGTCTCCCACGACGCGGACCTGGCGCTCATCGCCGTCGACGATGCGGACTTCTTCGACGGCATGGAGGCGCTGGAGCTCGGGGAGCTGCCCGCCCCCCTGCAGGAGGTGTCGGTGTACGGCTACCCCATGGGCGGCAAGACCTTGAGCATCACCCGGGGCGTCCTGTCCCGGGTGGAGCACCAGATCTACGCGCACGCGGGCACCTACCTGCTGGCCGGGCAGATCGACGCGGCGATCAACCCGGGCAACAGCGGCGGCCCGGTCGTCGTCGACGGCCGGATCGCGGGGGTGGTGATGCAGGCCAACAGCGGCGGGCGGGCGGAGAACCTCGGCTACTTCGTCCCGCCCAGCGTGATCCGGCATGTGCTGGCCGACAGCGAGGACGGCGCGCTGGACGGCTTTCCCGACCTCGGCTTCCGCACCCAGACCCTGGACAGCCCGACGGCGAAAGCGGCCTACGGGCTCGAGCGGGACCAGCAGGGTGTGCTGGTCGTCAAGGTCTTCGAAGGCTCGCCCGCCTCCGCCCTGCTCCGGGAGAACGACGTCGTCCTGCGGGTGGACGGCCACGACATCGCGGACGACGGCACCATCCGGCTGTCCGACGACCTGCTCACCGACTACAAGTACGCGCTGGACATCCGCCACATCGGCGAGCGCGTGCGCATCGACTACTCGCGCGGCGGCGAGGCGCGCTCCGGACACCTGACCGCCGAACCGCCGCGCGAGAACTACAGCCTGGTGCGGCGCGAGCGGTTCGACGTGATGCCGGAATACTACGTGTACGGCGGGATCCTTTTCGTTCCGCTGAGCATGAACCTGATCAAGCGCTGGGGCAACGACTGGAGCCGCTCCGCCCCGGTCGGCCTGCTGCAGGCCCGCAACGAGTGGATCACGCCCGAACGCCGGGAGCTGGTGGTCGCCCTGCAGGTGCTCGCCGCGGACGTCAACCTCGGCTACCACGACTGGCGGAACTGGGTCGTGGACTACGTCAACGGGGAGCCGGTCCGCGATTTCGCGCACTTCTCCTCGTTGCTGGAGCGCAACCGGCGCCGGAACGTGGTCTTCGAGAACGAGAACGGCTACCGGATGGTGATAGACCACGAGGCGGCGCTGGCGGCGGAGGCGGACATCCTGAGCCGGTACCGGATCCCCTCGGCCCGCTCCGACGCGCCGGCCGGCGGCCGCGCCGGCGGCGGGGCCTGAGGCCGCGCGGCGGTCCGGCCTTGCGGAGCGGCGGCCGTGGACTCCCTGACGGCGCGCATCGAGCTGGAGCTGCCGCAGACCCAGTGCCGGCAGTGCGGCTATCCGGGCTGCCTTCCCTACGCCCGGGCCGTCGGCCGCGGCGAGGCCATCGACAAGTGCCCGCCGGGCGGGGAGACCCTCGTCCGGCACCTGGCCCGCCTGCTCGGCCGGCCCGCGCC
>CAYSVD010000098.1:0-6942 GCA_964434395.1 uncultured Pseudohongiella sp. | reverse complement strand
CGGCTCCCTCGGCGGCGACGACATCGTCAGGGGCTACAGCGCGGCGGACGGCGACGTCGTCGAGATCGTCGGCGACGGCGTGAAGGACGACTCGACGACGGTGACGCCGCTCGGGCTCGACACGGTCATCGCCTACACCCTGGTGGACGACGCCGGCGTCGAGACCGAGCACAAGATCACGGTGGCGGGCGATTTCAAGAGCGTCGTCGTCATGTCCGAGACGGCGGCCGGTCCGGCCAAGATCGCCTACACCGGCCACGCCGCGTCCGAGCCTCCGCCCGATCCGTCGGGCGGCCGCGCCGTGGGCCAAAACCGCGACGGGGACGGGAATCTGGTCAGCGCGGGCTTCGACGACGACAGCGACGGGAAGCTGGACCGCTTCGAGCTCTACACCCGCGGCGACGACGGCTTCGTCAGCAGTCGGCGCATCGAGTTCGACAAGGATGAGGACGGAACGTTCGAGCGGACGCGGGAGGACGTCTACGAGCAGGGAGTGCTCACGGAAGTCCGTCATGACCTCGACGCCAGCGGGATCTGGGACTTCATCGACACCTACACGTATCCGCACTGGAATCCTCAGCCGAGCGTGATCCGGAGACACGAGACCGAAGACGACGAGGATCCCGCCACCGGCAGAGTGCTCACATACAACATGCACTACTACCACGGCGGCCCCGACGCCGACGGCCGCCTCGGCGGCATGTCCGTAAACAACAACCACAACGAATGGATCCTCGCCGGGCCGGGCGACGACTTCATCCGAGGGGCGGCCGGCAGGGATCTGTACATCTTCGACGAGGGCGACGGCAAGGACACCATACTCGACTTCAGGGCGGACCAAATCGACCGGATCTGGATCCGGGAGGAGGGGATCGGTTTCGACGACCTAACTTTCACGAAGGCATCGCATAAAGCGCGTCCCGATTCCAATTCCGACACCGACGGCGTCGTCATATCGTGGAACGGGGAGGAGCGGCTCTGGCTGCCGGGCCTCGGGGTGGACCAATTCGCCACCGACAAGGGATACATCCTCTTCGGCGACGAGGTCCTATACGTCATGCCCGATGCCGTCGGGCGGGATCTCATCAAGGACTCGTCCGGGCGGACGACGGAGGTGCGGTACTTCGACGGCTGGGACGGCGCATCGGAATTCGACAGCCTGGACCCGGACCGGATCCACCGCTACGCCTACGATGGCGGCGACACGGACTGGAACGTCGCCACGATCAACGACAATCCGTTCGAGGACGACGTCTTCGAAACCAAGGTCACCGTCGTCCGCGGCTCCGACGGCATCCCCGACAGCCGGGATTTCGAGTTCGACGACGGGTCCAACGGCGGGACGGCGGACGACGGCGTCGTCGACCGGAAGCGGCGGGACGAGTTCGACGGGGAAGGCAGGATCGTCAAGATCCGCCACGACATCGACGCCGACGGAACATGGGACCACATCGACGCCATCGCGTACGACACGGCCAGCGGGACGGGCACCCGCACCCTGCTGCCGCGCGCGCGCTCGGTCGTGCGGACGACCGATTCGGACGACGACGGCGCGGCCGACAGCACGGCCGATCCCGTACGCATGGTTTTCGGCACGGACGGGAACGACCGGGGCAACGCCGCGATCCACGGCATCAGCGGGACGAACGAGTGGTTCATCCCCGGCCCGGGCGACGACGTAGTGGCCCTCAACACCTGGACCCGCGATGCGGACGACGACGACGTGTACATACTCCGGTACGGAGACGGCAATGACGCTCTGGGCGCCCATGCCGGATGGGGGCCCGGCATCATCAGGGACAGAATCTGGATCCTGGAGGAGGGATTCGAAGTCGGCCGGGTTCCGGGCTGGAGAACCGGATCGTTCGGCGCCGATCAGCATTTTTTGTACGATGATGCCTATTTGAAATCCCAATCCCCGGTTAAGGACAAAAAGCCGGGGCGCTCGGCCGGCGGCCGGCACGGCATGCGAAATTTGACTTCAACCGGCGGCGGCCGGTTTCGCTCGGGCCGGAATGGGAGAGATTTTTGTCCGAAAACCATCCGGCCCGCATCAAAATGGGGCATTTCGGCGCCGCCGCGGGGCGGGCGGGCGCACCGGTCCCTGGCCGGTGTCTGGTCCGGCCGGTTGAAGGTCGGGCTGCGGCGGCGGGACGGCGTTATCCGCCGTCGCAGCATTCCACGGCCCGCCAGAGCCATCCCAGCTGAAAGGAGGTCTTGCTGAATCGCAGGGTGAACTTCCGGCCGTGATACGCCAGCAACGCGCTGGAGCGCATGAAATAGCTTTTGATCGGTTTTCCTTCAAAAAGCCGCCCCTTAACCGGGAGTCAGGGGGGTTGACTTGGGCGCCGCACCTATCACCGGGCATGCTATAATCCCCCGCGCTTAGGGAACCCCCGACCAAGTGCCGATACACCGGCGGTAACAGGCGGAAGCCCTCGAAAACTGGTGACCCATGAGGTGCCGGATGGACTTGTTCAGAGACTCCTTGGCGGGCCCCGCCCCATCGCGGCGGAAGAGATCGAGGACGACGACGGCCCCGGCGAAGGCGGAACCTGCGCCGGGTGCGGCCATGATGGCGGGAGCGATGTCCGTGGCGGATTGGAGGGGAGACGTTCATTACACGCGAATCGACGACCTCGCCCGCAGCCCGTTTTCCACGATCGACGAATGCCTGCTGCTGTGCGGCGATGCCGAACGGGCGCTGGCGCTACTTCCGGATGCCTGCATTCAGACCGTTGTGACTTCGCCGCCATACTGGTCCCTGCGCGATTATCAGGTCGACGAGCAGGTTGGTTGCGCCGACACCTTGACCTCTTATATCGCCCGCCTTGTACGGGTTTTCGAAGAAGTTCGGCGCATACTTCGTCCCGACGGCACGGTTTGGCTGAACGTGGGAGACGTTTACACATCCGGTAATCGGCGGTATCGCGCCCCGGACAGGAAAAACCGGGCCCGGGCTATGGACGTTCGTCCGCCAACCCCGGATGGGCTGAAGCCGAAAGACCTGATCGGGGTTCCGTGGCGGATCGCCCTCGCGCTCCAGGAGGCGGGATGGTGGCTGCGTAGCGAGGTGATCTGGCACAAAACGAACGCGCATCCTGAGTCGGTCCGGGACCGCCCGACCAAGGCGCACGAAACCGTTTTTCTGCTATCGAAGGAGCAGGACTATCACTTCGACGACAAGGCGGTCCGCGGGGCGAATGGACGCCGCATCAGGGATGTCTGGAACTTGCCGACTGAACCGATCCAGCGGACGGGGGCGTGGTCGGACGATCACCCGGCGATGATGCCGTTGTCGCTGGCCCGTCGATGCCTGGCCATGACCAGCCGTCCTGACGGAATTGTCCTGGACCCCTATGCGGGAAGCGGAACGAGCCTCATGGCCGCGCGGGAGATCGGATGCCGATGGGTCGGGGTCGAGATCAAGCCGACATTCGCGGATCTGATCGAAGACAGGGTCGGCGACCCGTGACGCTTGGTGATCTCAAGGCGCGGCTGGACTCATTCTCTCCGGCGCAAATTGAATTCGTCTCGAGGGTAGTGGAGTCCCTGTCGAATCCACTGCGAGCGGACATACGAGAGCAGGGAACATGGCTGACCGAGGCCGGTGCCTGGATCGAGTACTTCGGCCTCGCGCTTTCCGTCCATCACAGCGCGACGGAAGAGCCGCTGGGGCTGACCGCTTTCGAGTCGGTGTTCCGCAACGCATGTCGGCAAGTCGGCTGGGCTGTTGATCCGCCGGGTTCGCGGACCCGCCGGTTTGTCGACTTGACGGTTCGGGGCGGCGCATCCGCGCCGCGGCGGCTGTCCTTGAAATCCACTGCGGCCGCCAAGATGGCGGAGAGCAAGACCCTTATCACCAAACTGACCGAAGCCGCGTGGATACAGGACCAGCGGACGGCGCGCTCATATGCGACGACTGTTCCGCGAGTACCAAGAAGCCGTGTCCGCGATCATCCAGCTCCGGGCGTTCCGCACCGAAGCAGGAGCGATGCCCTACCGTTACCAGTTGCTGGAAATCCCGGCCAGCATCTTCGATTCGGTTCAACAAGCGCCGATGTCCCTATTTCGGGATGACTCGCCGGTCATTGAGTGCAAGGTTGGAAGCGACGTGGCGGCGGTTGTTGCGGCGGATCGTTCAGATGCCAAGATAGCGGTTCGGAGGATTGAGATTTCCGCATGCACCGTTCATGCCGAATGGCGGCGGGAGTGAAGGCGGCATCGTTGATTCGCATCGCGCTACGTTGAGAAGGGCCGAAGACCGGACATAGCGGACGGCCTGTACCAGCATAAACCCAAATTCGCGATGCGCCGTTCCGTGCGCTCGCCGCCGCCGTCCTGATCGTTTGCCTGGCCCGGCATGGCGACGGGGAGGGTGTCCCGCATCGCTTCTCCGGCGCGGCGCCGGCCGTCGGGGCGCGGCCTGCCCGGCGACCGCGCCCTGCAGGCGCTCCCGGCATGGGCCATGCCTGCGGCGGCACGACCTCCATTCAACCGGGACGGCTCTGGCGGACCGCGCTTTCTTGCGGCGGGCGGCGCCGTCGCGCCCGTCCCAGCCCTCGGAGGGCGGGCTCCGGGAGGCTCCGGGAGGAGGCTCCGGGAGGAGGAGGGACACGGAAGGCGCGTTGCGGTACACTCCCGCCGGCCCCGGCCGAAGACCGGCCGGGGATTCCGCTTCGGGGGGAAGAAAGAATGAAGAACCAGCGCGTGATTTTCGCCCGGCGGCCCGCGGGCGAGCCGGGCGACGAGTGCTTTCGCCTGGAGGAGGTCGAGGTTCCGCCGCTCAAGGAGAACCAGGTGCTGATCAAGGTCTGCTGGCTGTCCCTGGATCCGTACATGCGCGGGCGCATGAACGACGTGAAGTCCTACGTCGCGCCGATGGAGGTGGGCGACGTGATGACCGGCGAGAGCGCCGGCGTCGTCGTGGAGTCCCGCTCCGGCCGCTTCGCGGCCGGCGACCGCGTGGCCGCCCACATGGGCTGGCAGTCGATGATCGTGGCGGATGCGGACAACCCCCGCCTGATGCGGATCGACACCGCCAACGGCACGCTGTCCGCCCACCTCGGGGTGGTGGGCATGCCCGGGCGGACCGCGTATTTCGGGCTGACGGAGGTGGGCAAACCCCGCGAGGGGGAGACGCTGGCGGTGGCGGCGGCCTCCGGCGCCGTGGGCTCCGCGGTCGGCCAGATCGCGAAGATCAAGGGCCTGCGGGCGGTCGGCATCGCGGGCGGCCCGGAGAAGTGCCGGTACGTGCGGGACGAGCTCGGCTTCGACGCCTGCGTCGACTACAAGGCCGGAAGCCTCGCCGAAGACCTGAAGGCGGCCTGTCCCGACGGCATCGACATCTACTTCGAGAACGTCGGCGGCGACGTGACCCGGGCGGCGGCCCCGCTGCTGAACCCCGGCGCGCGGGTGCCCATTTGCGGCTACATCTCCAATTACAACGACGAGGACATCACCCAGTCCGAGCTGCCGTTCCACATCCTCAAAAAGCTGGATCCGACGCCGGAGCACCGCTTTTTCGTGGTGACCGAGTGGCATGAGCGCTGGGAGGAGGCGACCCGGATCCTCGGCGGCTGGGTCAGGGAGGGGCGGCTCAGGCACAGGGAGTGCGTGGGCGAGGGACTGGCCAACGCGCCCGATCTGTTCCGCGGCATGCTCAAGGGCCGGAACTTCGGCAAGCAGCTGGTCAGGGTGGCGGACGAGGCGGCGTGAGCCGCGGCGCGCCGGAACGATGCGTTGAGACGGGAGGACGGCATGGGCCTGTTCGATCTTGAGGGGAAAACGGCGCTGATCACCGGCTCCAGCCGGGGCATCGGCAAGGCGATCGCTTTGCGCATGGCCGAGCACGGCGCGTCCGTGGTGGTCTCCAGCCGCAACCAGGATGCCTGCGAGGCGGTGGTCGGGGAGATCGCCGCCGCCGGCGGCGAGGCGGCCGCCATCGCCTGCAACATCAACCACGCCGACCAGCTGCGGCGACTGGCGGACGGGACGCGGGAGAAATACGGCCGCATCGACATCCTGGTCTGCAACGCGGCGCTCAATCCCCATTTCGGACCCTCGCAGGAGATCCCGGACGAGGCCTTCGACAAGGTGATGCACGCCAACGTCGGCAGCGTGCACCGCCTGTGCCGGCTGGTCATCCCGGCCATGGCCGAGGCCGGGGACGGGGCCGTGATCATCATCTCCTCCATCGCCGGACTGAAGGGCAGCGGCATGCTGGGGGCGTACGCCATCTCCAAGGCGGCGGACATGCAGATCGCCCGCAACCTGGCCGTGGAATGGGGCCCGAGCAACGTGCGCGTGAACTGCATCGCGCCGGGGCTGGTGCGCACGGACTTCGCCCGGGCCCTGTGGGAGAACCCGGATATCTACAGGGCGACCGTCGCCTCCTATCCGCTGCGCCGCATCGGCGAGCCGGACGAGATCGCCGGGGCCGCGCTGCTGCTGGCCTCGGGCGCCGGCAGCTTCATCACGGGCCAGACCATCGTGATCGACGGCGGCGGCGCCGTCGCCGGCTGAGCGCGGACGGCGGGGAGCGGCGGCGATGGACCTCGGACTCGGCGAAAAGCTCCAGGAGGTGCGGGAGCGGATCCGGCGCTTCGTCCGCGAGCGGGTGGAGCCGGTGGAGGGGGAGTACTACGACGAGGTGGACGTCGGCGACCGCTGGTCGCACACGCCGCGGCAGGACGAGATCCTCGACGGCCTCAAGCGCGAGGCGCGCGCCCTGGGCCTGTGGAATTTCTTCCTGCCCGCAAGCCAGGGCGGGGCCGGCATCTCCAACCTGGAGTACGCGCATCTGGCGGAGATCATGGGCCGCAGCCGCCTGGCGTCGGAGGCCTTCAACTGCAGCGCGCCGGACACGGGCAACATGGAGGTGCTGGAGCGCTACGGCTCGGAGGCGCAGAAGAAGCGCTGGCTGGAGCCGTTGCTCGCCGG
>CAYSVD010000097.1:0-8902 GCA_964434395.1 uncultured Pseudohongiella sp. | reverse complement strand
GCAACCCGACTACGCGCGGAACGAGCACCGCTCCCGGAGCCCGCGGGTGCTGGTGCTGGTGGGCCTGTGCCCGCACCTGTTCTGCTCCCCCACCCCCCACATCGAGCTGCGGCCCCAGCCCTTCGACGCCGAGTGGCGGGGCGGCTTCTTCTGTCCCTGCCACGGCTCGCGCTTCGACCTCGCCGGGCGGGTCTACGCCGGCTCGCCCGCCTCGAGGAACATGCAGGTGCCGCCCCATTCCTTCGAGGGCGAGAACATCCTGGTGATCGGGGTCGACGAGGAGAACGCCGCATGAGCGGGACCGGGCAAGGTCCGGCCCGCCCCGGGGCGCTGATCAGGCTGCGCGACTGGATCGACGCCAGGCTGCCGATCACGGCACCCTGGAAAAAACACATGAGCGAGTACTACGCGCCCCGGAATTTCAACTTCTGGTATTTCTTCGGGGTGCTGTCGATGGTGGTGCTGGTCATCCAGCTGCTGACGGGCATCTGGCTGACCATGAACTACACCCCCTCCGCCGAGGAGGCGTTCGCCTCGGTGGAGTACATCATGCGGGACGTCGAGTACGGCTGGCTGCTGCGCTACCTGCACTCCACCGGCGCCTCGGCCTTCTTCTTCGTGGTGTACATCCACATGTTCCGCGGGCTGATGTACGGCTCCTACCAAAAGCCCCGGGAGCTGCTGTGGGTGCTGGGCATGGCCATCTATGTGGTGCTGATGGCGGAGGGCTTCATGGGCTACATTCTGCCGTGGGGCCAGATGTCCTACTGGGGCGCGAACGTGATCGTGTCGCTGTTCGGCGCCATTCCCGTCATCGGCGACGAGTTGCTGATCTGGATCCGCGGCGACTACCTGATCTCCGGCGCGACGCTGAATCGGTTCTTCGCCCTGCACGTGGTCGCGCTGCCGCTGGCGCTGATCGCCTTGGTGGTGCTGCATGTCCTCGCCCTGCACGAGGTGGGGTCCAACAACCCGGATGGCGTCGAGATCAAGAAGAACAAGGGGCCGGACGGCGTTCCCGTCGACGGCGTGCCGTTCCATCCCTACTACACGGTCTACCACGACCTGCCCGCCGTCATCCTGTTCCTGGCGGCGTTCTGCGCCATCGTCTTCTTCGTCCCGGAGATGGGCGGGTACTTCCTGGAGGTGGCGAACTTCCAAGAGGCCGATTCGCTGAAGACCCCCGAGCACGTGCCGCCCGTGTGGTACTATACGCCTTTCTACTCCATGCTGCGCGCCGTCACCGCGCCCCTGTTCGGCATCGACGCGAAGTTCTGGGGCCTGCTGGTGATGTTCGGCGCCATCGCGATCCTGTTCTTCCTGCCCTGGCTGGACCGCAGCCCGGTCCGCTCCATGCGCTACAAGGGATGGTGGAGCCGCGCCGCGTTGCTGCTGTTCGTGGTCAGCTTCATCGTGCTGGGCTATCTCGGCACGCGCTCCGTCAGCCCCGCCAAGACCCTGCTGGCGCAGATCATGACGGTGGTCTACTTCGCCTACTTCATCGCCATGCCTTGGTACACGCGCTTCGAGCGGACGGCCGAGCCGCCGGCGCGCCTGACCGGGCGCTGGATCAGCGTCCCGCGGCTGCTGGGCGCGCTGGCCCTGCTCGCCGCGCTGGTGCTGGCGCCGATCCTCCTCGCCGAGCGGGCCCAGGCGGCCTCGGCGGACGGCGTCGCGCTCGACCGCGTCCGGACCGATTTCGACGACAAGGCGTCCCTGCAGCGGGGATGGCGCGCCTACATGAACTACTGCCTGAGTTGTCATGCGCTGGGCTACGCCCGCTACGAGCGCACGGCGGACGATCTCGAGGTCCCGCACGAGCAGGCGCTGGAGCATCTGGTGTTCGACGACTCGCTGATCGGCGACCTGATGACGAACACCATGTCGAAGGAGGACGCCGAGGACTGGTTCGGGGCCGCGCCGCCGGACCTCACCCTGATCGCCCGCGTGCGCGGCGCCGACTGGCTGTACACCTACCTGCGGTCGTTCTACAACGACGACGGCCGCATGCTGGGGACCAACAACAAGCTGTTCCCCAACGTCGGCATGCCCAACGTGCTGCACGCCCTGCAGGGCGACGTGCTGTGCGACGACCGCGGCGCGGGGGACCCGGCGCGCTGCGAGCTGCGCCGGGTCGAGGGCACGGGCGCGCTGACGGAGGCGGAGTTCGACCAGGTGGCGGCCGACCTCGTCAATTTTCTGCACTACATCGGCGAGCCGATCAGGGACCGGCGGCGGCGGCTCGGCGTGTGGGTGCTGGCCTTTCTCGGCGCGCTCTACGTCCTGGCGGCGTTGCTGGGCCGGGAATTCTCCAGAGACCATCACCGGCCGCGCTGATCCCGTCGGCGGCCGGCGCGCAACAACAGGGGGCGGATCATGAGCGTGGCGACGAAAAGATCTTCGATGACGTTCTACTCGAACGGCGTCGACCACTACAGCCACCGGGTGCGGGTCGTGCTGGCCGAAAAAAGCATCGGCGTGGACACCGTCGACGTGGATCCCAACAACAAGCCCGAGGACCTCGCCGACCTCAATCCCTACAACACGCTGCCGACCCTGGTGGACCGGGGGCTGATGCTCTACAACCCGGACATCATGATGGAGTACCTGGACGAGCGCTTCCCCCATCCTCCGTTGTTGTCGGTGTATCCGGTGGCCCGGGCGCAGAGCCGGCAGTGGATCCACCGCATCAACACGGAATGGTGCCCGCTGGTGGACGCGTTGGCGGGCGAGCGCCGCATCACGCCCGCCCAGAAGACCAAAAAGCGCAGGGACCTGGCGCTGGGGCTGATGAGGGCCGCGCCGTTGTTCGGCCGGAAACCATTTTTCCTGAGCGAGGAGTTCACCATCGTGGACTGCTGCATCCTGCCCATCCTCTGGCGCCTGCCGGAGCTGGGCATCGACTTTCCCAAAACCCGCGCGCTCAGCCCGTTGCGGGGCTACCGGGACCGCCTGTTCCGGCGGGACTCCTTCAGGCGGAGCCTGTCCGAGCCGGAGCGGGAGATGAAGCGGGAAAGGTAGGGCCGCGGGGCGCCCATCATGAGCATGACGCCGAGCCGGCCCTATCTGATCCGCGCGATCTACGACTGGATCCACGAGAACGGGCGCACACCCTACATGCTGGTCGACGCCTCCGTCAAGGAGGTGGAGGTGCCGCGGGAGCATGTGGGGGACGACGGGCGGATCACGCTCAACCTGTCCCCGGATGCGGTGCGGAACCTGATCTTGGGCAACGACATCGTCGAATTCGAATGCCGCTTCGCCGGGACGTCCTGTCAGGTGCTCGTGCCGGTCGAGGCGGTGATGGCCGTCTACGCCAAGGAGGACGGGCAGGGCATGAGGTTCGGCGACGACATGGCGCCGCCGGAGCCGCCGAAGCCGCCGGACGGCCCCGGCAGGAAGTCCCGCCAGCCCCGCCGGCCCCGCAAGCCGCGGCTGACGCTGGTGAAGTGAGCGGTCCGCTCAGTCGATGTACTCGAAGAGCTTCACGACCCGGTCGACCCCGGGGCTGCCGCCGGCGATCCGGCCGGCGGCGTCGCCTTGGGCCTGAGTGACCAGCCCCATCAGGTACACGGTCCCGTTCTCGACGACGACCTTGATCCGGCCGCCCGGCGCCTCGCGGTTGAGCGCCAGCTGCGCCCGGACCCCGAGCGCCACCATGGTGTCCTCGCCGCGCGAGAGCAGGCCGGTGTTCTCCGACACCGTCAGCTCGTTCTGGATGCGTTTGATCTCGACGCTGGCCTCGCTGGCGATCCGCGATGCGCGGGCCTTGAGCTCCTCCGACTCCACCTGTCCCGTGATCAGGACCGTGCCGTTGAGGCTGACGACGTTGTAGTTGGCGCGCCGGAACGCCGGCTCCTGGGACTCCAGATTGACGGCCACCTTGGTCTCGATCGCCTCGTCCTCCACCATGGTGCCGAAGGTGCGCCTGCCCGGATCCTCCTGGATGCCCCGCTCGTCGGTGGCCTCCACGAGGACCGCGGTGCAGGATGCCAGCGCGAGCAACGGCGCCAGCGCGATCGTCCGGCGGATTATCGTCATGACTGGTCTCCCCCAAAAAGTTGCGTGTCGATGAAGTCGCACAGGCAGTGCAGCACGACCAGATGCGTCTCCTGTATGCGGGCGGTGCGCTCCGACGGCACGCGGATCTCGACGTCGCCGGCGCCCAGCATCCGCCCCAGCTCGCCGCCGTCCCTGCCGGTCAGGGCCACCGTGGTCATCTCCCGCTCGCGGGCGGCGTCCACCGCCCTGAGCACGCTGGCGGAGCCGCCGCTGGTGGATATGGCCAGCAGCAGGTCGCCGGCGCGGCCCAGCGCGGCGACCTGCTTGGAGAACACCTCGCTGTAGCTGTAGTCGTTGGCGACCGCCGTCAGGGTCGAGCTGTCGGTGGTGATGGCGATGGCCGGCAGTCCCGGCCGCTCCCTCTCGAACCGGTTCAGCAGTTCGGCGGCGAAGTGCTGCGCGTCCCCGGCCGAGCCGCCGTTGCCGCAACATAGGATCTTGCCGTCCTGGAGCAGGCAGCCGATCATGGCCTCGCCGGCGCGCCGGATCGGCGCGACCAACTCGCCGGCGGCGCGCTGCTTGATCTCGACGCTCTCCAGGAAATGGCCGAGTATTCTAGCGTCAGTGTCCATGGGCGGGTCCGCCGGGCGTCGAGCATGCTGTCGGCCGGAGCGGCCGTTTGTTTAGGAAAGGCTTGCCGCCGGCCGCCGGTCAGTCCGCGCCGGCCGGTCCCGGCTCCAGCGGCGCCGCGACGCCGCCGGCGAACCGGGCCGCCGTCAGCGCGCGGTGGACGCGCCGGTCGGGGCTCAGGGTCAAGAGGCCGGTGGCGCCGCCGTAGGAGGCGCCGTCCGCCATCTGCTCCAGCCGGGCCCGCAGCCGGAAACCGTCGACGCCCAGGGCCCGCAGGCGCTTGAGGGCCCCGGAGACCGGCCTTAGGCTGTCGTCGATCCGGGCCTTGGACGGGTCGCCGGACCGGTCGAGGATCCAGGGCGCGTCGGTGAACACGATGCCGTCGAGATCCCGGTTCCCGCCCCGGCCGTCGGCGCCGTCGTGGATCGAGGGCATGGCGAACACCGGCAGGTCCTCGGCGAAGTAGAACTCCAAGGTCGGCTTGAGCTGTCGGCCCTGGCCGGGGTTGGCGATCAGGAACACGAAGTCGATGTCGGCGCGGCGGCGCGGCGTGAACTCCATGTTCCGGCGCGGCAGCAACGCCAGCAGCCGTTCGGCCCGCGCCTCGGCGCGATCAATGCCCATCAGGCGCCGCACCGCCTCCGCGTAGTCGTCGCCGAAGGCCGTCCGCGAGACCACCGCGCCGCCGAGCGCCTCCCAGCGGCCGGAGAACATGAGCTCGAGCCTTTGGTACTCCGGCGCCCGCGGGGCGAGGACGGCCGCCTGCCGGTAGCCGGCGCGCCAGGCCAGCGCCGCGGCCTGGTCGATCTCGTCCTCCGGCGCCAGGCCGAACTGGAACAGGTTGGCCGGCCCGGGGCCGTCCCGGTCGGCGTAGTTCAGGGCCAGAGTGCGCACCGGCAACCGGCGGGCCCGGTGCAGCTGGCTCACCAGCGTCTTGTCGAGGGGGCCGACGATGAAGTCGGCGCCCGCGGCGGCGGCGGCGGCGTGGATGTCGAGCGCGTCGACCGCGCCGCTGCTGTCGAAGATCGAAAGACGCGGCGCCTCGCCGTCGCCCTCGAGCGCCTGGTAGTAGGCGCCCAGAAAGCCCTCCTGGATCGCCGCCCCGGCCGGCTCCCGCAGCGGCAGTATCAGCGCGACGTGCCGGGGCCGCCCGGCCCAGACCCGCTCCAGCCGTTCGACCGGCACCGGCAGGGAGCGGGCGGCCGGATGGGCCGGCCACACCCGCTGCCAGCGGGCGATCGCGTCCAGCTGGCGGCGGATGCTGTGGGCCTCGGCGCGCCAGGTCCGCATCAGTTCGACCCAGCCCCGCAACTCGTAGGTGGCGGCCGCGCCGGCGAGCGCCGCCAGCTCCTCCGTCCCCATGCCGCCCAACGCCCGCCAGAGCGCGCCGGCGGCGCCGTCCCGCGCCGCCGCGGCCGCCAGGGCGCCCGCCGCGTCGGCGGGCCGTCCGGCGGCGCTGCTGAGACGGCCCAGCAGGATGAAGTAGCCGATGCCCCGCTCGGTGGCGGGGTCGGCGAAGGCCGCTGCCGGGCCGTTCAGCCATTCGATGGCCGCTTCGATGTCCCCGTCGCGCTCGGCGATGCGGGCTTGGACCACGGCATGGTCCAGCAGCAACGGTCCAGGCAGCCGCGAGGGGTCGGGCAGGCCGGCCAGCGCCTGGAGGGCGCGGGCGTGCTGTCCGGCGTCCGCCAGCGCGGCGGCGGCCTGGACGGTCAGGCGGGCGGCCTCGGCGCCGTCGCGTTGCCGGGCCTGCCGCAGTAGCGCGTCCGCCGACCGCGGAGTAGACTGGACCCGCGCGCCGTCGTCGGCCGCGCAGGCCGTCAGCAGGCCGATCGCGGTCAACAAGGCCAGGCGAGGGATCCGGTCGGCGGTTGTCGTCATGGGTCGGACGCGGCGGCGTTGAACGAGAGCGCACCATTATAAGGGGTTCGGGCGGGCGATGAGCGGCGAGGATTCCGCGGGCGAGGATTCCGCGGGGGCGTCCGGGCGCGGCGCGGTGCGCGGCGTCCTCTACGTGGTCGCTACGCCCATCGGCAATCTGGACGACATGACGCGGCGGGCCGCCGCGGTGCTGGGCGAGGTGGACACGGTGGCCGCCGAGGACACCCGGCGCGCCCGGACGTTGCTCAAGGCCTGGGGCGTCCGGGCCCGGACCGTGGCCTATCACGACTTCAGCGGGCCGCGGGCGGCCGCCCGGCTCGTTGACCGGATGCTGTCGGGCCGCTCCGTCGCCTTGATCGCGGACGCCGGCACCCCGCTGATCGCCGACCCGGGCTTCAGGCTGGTGCGGGCCGCGCGGGAGAAGGGGATCGAGGTGGCGCCGGTGCCGGGGCCGAGCGCGCTCACGGCGGCCTTGAGCGTGGCCGGCCTGCCGACCGACCGGTTCGCGTTCGAGGGCTTCCTGCCGTCCCGGGACGGCGCCCGGCGCGCGCGCCTCGAGGAGCTGGCGGCCGAGCCGCGCACCCTGGTGTTCTACGAGTCGCCGCATCGCCTCGAGCGCGCGCTGCGGTCCATGGCCGAGGCCTTCGGCGAGGCGCGCGCGCTGTTTCTGGCCCGGGAGCTCACCAAGCGCTTCGAGCAGCATTTCTCCGGCTCCATCGGCCGGTGCCTCGAGTGGCTGGCGGCGGACGATGACCGGGGCCGGGGGGAGTTCGTGCTGGTGGTGGCGGGATGCGACGCGGCCGAGGCGGCTGGGCGCGAGCGGCGCAGGGCGGAGGAGATGCTCGACGCGCTGCGCGGCGTCATGCCGCGGCGGCGGGCGGTGGACTTCGCGGCGCGGTTCACCGGCGCGAACCGGAACCGCTTGTACGAGGCCGCCCTCAAGGGCATGGACGACGGGGAGTGAGCGCGCCGGGGGCCGCCCCGCGATTCATCCGCGCGGCATCATCCTGTCGCCGCATCCTTGAAGCAATCCGTTGAAGGAACCTCCGATCAAGTCCCAAGTTCTTCCAATTCCGGCCGATACGCCGATGCGACGGGCTGGCGACGGCCGGAAGCCGCCATAGCCATGTTGGGAGGAAGCACCCCAAGGAGCATTTGATCAAGTCCTTTTGGCATCCATTTGGCATCTCTTGGACTGCCGTTTCACGGCGGTTCCCAGCGCTCGCCATCGGCGTGTGTTGACACTTGACCGGAGATTCCCTAGGAAGGCTTGAAGCCAGCCCTTGAAACCAGTCTTGAGGCCTTGATTGACCGGGTGGGGGGCGTAGGCTTGTATCCTCGGCGCGGCTCCCCCGGGGGCGGGCGGACGGCCCGGGCGCCTGGGCAACGATGAGGAGATGTGCGAATGGCCACCAGCGAAGTCAGGCAAGACCTCGTCCAGTTGACCGTCGCGGCGTATGACGCCGCGCCGGATGCCGCGCTGATGCGCGAGTTGGAGGCGATCGTCGACGGCGGCGGCTCCCTGCTCGATGCGGCCGAGGCCTTGGCCTCCGGCGAGCGCTGGGAGGCGCTGTATCCGTCGTCCCGGTCCCCGGCCGAGTTCTCGGACGCCTGGCTGGAAACCCTGTTGCCCGGCGTGGGCGCGGACCTGCTGGCCCTCGGCCGGGAGATCGTGGTCCCCCACATCGACGGCGGCGGCGCGCCCGCCGCCTTGGTGCTGGCGGCGCAGAGCCTGTTGAGCGATCCCGCCGTGCCGGCGGAATTCGCCGACTTCGCCGCCGCTTTCCTCGGGCGGAGCGAAGAGGCGATGGAGGATCTGGTCGAGAGCGAGACCGTCGAGGATCTCGTCCAGTTGACGGTCGCGGCGTACGGCGCCGCGCCGGGCGCCGCTCTGGCGGCGGAGCTGAAGGCGGTCGTCGACGGCGGAGGGAGCCTGCTGGAGGCGACCGAGGCGCTGGTCGAGGACGGGCGTTGGGCGGCGCTGTATCCGTCGTCCCGGACGTCGGCCGAGTTCTCGGACGCCTGGCTGGCGATCCTGCTGCCCGGGGTCGGCGAGGCCCTGCTGGCGGCCGGCCGGGAGGTCGTGGTCCCCCACCTCGATGCCGGCGGCGGCCCCGCCGACCTGGTGCTGCTGGCGCAGCGGCTTCTGAGCGCACCCGTCGCGCCGGCGGGATTCGAGAATTTCGCAGAGGCGTTCCTCAACCGGGGCGAGGTGGCGGCGGAGCATTCGGTGGCGCGAGAACTGGACGGCTCGGCGTCCGCGCTGCGCGGGGTGCTGGACTCGGTGACCGAGGACGACGCCACCGTGCGGGCCGCGATCGACATGCTGGGCGGCGGCGGCTCCGGCGGGGGCGGTTCCGGCGGCGCGACGGGTGCGCTCAGAAGCCGC
>CAYSVD010000096.1:0-1802 GCA_964434395.1 uncultured Pseudohongiella sp. | reverse complement strand
CCGCCGACAGCAGCACGCCGGGCGGGTCCAGGATCATGGCCCCGGGACCCAAAAGCGCCCGGACGCGCCGGGCCTCGGCCTCGTTCTCCATAGGCGCCCAAACATTGAAAAACAACGCCCGCTCCTCCGCTTCGCGCCGCGTGAGGGCGGGACCGCCCGGGCGAGGGTCCTGCAGGCGAAAAACCGCTGTATGACAGCTTCGCGCCTCAAGCAGCGCCAGCCGCTCCTCCTCCATCTCCCAAGGCGTCGTCGCCGTTCCCGGCCGCAACAGCGCCGTGCAGGGAGTGGGCGTTACCAGGACTGGAACAGCGTTAAAGCGATTGACATGCCGCAACTGGCTGCCGTTCCCCACCAACATCTCGTCCCAATCCAGCGTCGGCAGCAGCATGTCCAGATCCGCCCCGGTCCGCGGCCAAGTCCGGCGCGGCGCGTCCGCCCCCGGCGGCGTCAAGGTGTAAAACGAAACGGCCGCGTCCACCGCCTGCTGGAAGGTCCGCGCCGACGCCCGGTCCCGCTCCATCTGGACGTTCTGATTCAGCATGACCGTGAAGGCGTAGATGATGGCGGCGCCGACGGCCACCGCCAGAACCACCTCGATCATGGTGAAGCCGACCTGGCGGGATGCGGCGCCGGGCGGCCTGCGGCCGCCGCCGCCGCGGCGGGGACCGGAGACGGGGAACCTGGCCGGCGCCGCCATCAGCAACTCACCCCCCGATTCAGCGGAACGTCCGGCAGCATCCAGTCGCGGGAATGGTTGTCCCGGATGACGGGGGGCGGGATGGTCAGAACGTATCCCGGCCCCCCTACAGACGGCAGACTGGCGACGCTATCCGCGCCGGCGGCCACCAATGCCGATTCATGCAGGGGATCCAGTCCGTTTTCTTCGATTTCCACCAGACCTGCGCCGTCCGCCGTAAAACCATAATTCCAGTTCCGGTACCAATCATCGCCGATTATCGGCAGGCATTCCTGTAGCGTGGCCAGCGTATACCACTGCGTACCTACGCCCACCACGTCTCCATTGCGAAGATTCGCCGTACTAAGGAATACGCCTCCTCGCGTCGGACACCCCGGAGTGTCGGAGCCGGGGTCCCGGCACACCTCGGCCCATTCACGCACGTCCCGCACCCCGGCCGCCACCTTCCGATGCGCCTCCAGCCGGGCGCTCTGGGCGTTCCAGAACGCGACGCCGGCGCCGAGGGCTAGGCCATGACCATCACCGAAATGTCCCTTGCCGCCGCCCTGGTCGCGGCCTCGACCGCCGCCGGCGTCACGTTCTGGAACGCCCAGAGCGCCCGGCTGGAGGCGGGGAGGAAGGTCGATGTATTCCACCACGCGGTCATGGACTGGGCCGCCGCCTGCGAGGCGCGACCGGCGGATTGTCCGATAGGGAGGGGGTTCAACGTCGGGGCGGAGACCCCCGCCGACATGCCCTGCATGCGGCTGGCCGGAGACAGCGAATACTGGGGCTGGCGGGTCCGGCGCATGGGCGGCGGCTACCTGGTCGAACTGACGGGAAGCCGTCATCCGCGGGCGGAAATCGCCGCCTTCATCAGGCGGTGGGGGTTTGACCGCGGGAGCCGCGACGACCTGTGGATCGCCGAATTCCGCCCGCCGCCGGTCCGCGACCAGCAGACCCGCGCCTGGATGCTGCCGGACGCGCCGCTGGACCCGGGGGTGAGTTGCTGATGGCGCCGCCGGTCTGGTTGTTCGGCTCCCGCCCGGGGCGTTCCCGGGCTGGCGGACCGGCGTCCGCCGGCGCCTTCCGCGTGGGGGGCGCTCCGGACGTGGGGGAGGACGCC
>CAYSVD010000095.1:0-4426 GCA_964434395.1 uncultured Pseudohongiella sp. | reverse complement strand
CATCGGGGAGGACGACCGGCTGATCATCGTCGGCGGCACCGGGGATGTCGACGCCTACCGCGCTCACTTCTTCGCGGCGCGCGGGGACATTCCCGACTTCGACGGCGGCTGACGCGCCGTTCGGCGCGGGGGCCGCGGCGGCGTCGCAAAGCCCTTGGAGCGCCTGGGTCGACCGGGGGGTAGGCCCGCGTCTCCGACGGGGCGCGCCGGTCTCGCCCGCGGCTTTCTGCGGAGCGCGGCGGCGGTGAGGATGCCGGCCGGGGGCGAGACCGCCGAGGATCTCGTCCAGTGTCCAGTAGGTCGTGGCGGCGATCCGACTGTGGGAAGGAGGAATGAGGGGCAGGAAGAGGGAAGGAGATTGACATCCTGCCGCCTTCCCTTGACGGTCCGCGAGGGCCGGGCGGAACGGCCCCGGCGGACGAGCGCCGGAGGGCCGGCTGTCGATACGAGGAGATGCGATGAGCGTTGAGACGAAGAAGGAAGGTCTTGGCCATTGGCTGCTGGGACTGTTGGGCGTGGGAATAGCGATTCTTACATTGCTGTTGTCGATAGTTGTGCTGATGGTCACCTACGCTGGCGGGATTCGATCCGAGATGGACGGAATTCGGGCTGAGATACGCGAGATGCGCGCCGATCTATACGCCAGATTCGATGCCATGAACGCCAGATTCGATGCCGTGAACGCCAGATTCGATGCCGTGAACGACAGGTTCGATGCCATGCAGATCCAGATCGACGCGATCGACGAGGATTTGCGTCGGGAGATGGCCGCCGTCCGTCGGGAGATGGCCGCCGTCCGTCAGGAGATGGCCGCGCTTCGTCAAGAGATGGTGACAAGACTCGACGGCGTCAGCGACAGGATGGACTTGTTGCATGTCCGGATCGGCGCCATCGGTGAGCGCCTGTCCAAGCTTGATGCGCGGATGGAGCTTTCGCGCGGGGCTCCGCCGCCCTAGGACCGCCCGCCGCTCCGCCGGCCGTCCGGAACCTCCCGTCCGGAGCGGTTTTCGCCTCGTTCGCCCCGTTCGCGGGGCGAACGGAGGCCGCGTCGAGTCCGCCCGCGGACCCGTCCGCGGCAAACGCGGACGGTCAGTCAGCTAGCAGTCGGTCAACCGGGACGGTCAGCCAGTCCGCGACACAGCCAGCCACCCACAGCCAGCCACCACAGCAACACCAGCCACCACAGCAGCCACCACACAGCCACCACAGCAGCCTTGACTTGAGCGCCCGGCAAACTACAATCCGCCCCCGGGCCGCCGTCGGCCCATCGCCGTACCCGCCGCGGCCGCTGGGCCGGGCGCCGGAGAAAAGGACTTGAGCGCAACCACATCCGACGCCTTCGTCGAGTTCTCCCGCATCGCCAAGAGCTACGACGGCCGCAGCCTCGCGGTCGAGGAATTCGACCTCCGGGTGGGGCGGGGCGAATTCGTCACCCTGCTGGGCCCCTCGGGCTGCGGCAAGACCACCTGCCTCAAGATGCTGGCGGGCTTCGAGCGGCCCACGGCCGGCGAGATCTTCCTCAAGGGCCAGCCGATCGCCCGCCTCAAACCGCACCGGCGCAACATCGGGGTGGTGTTCCAGCACTACGCGCTGTTCCCGCACATGACGGTGGCGGAGAACCTGGCCTTCCCCCTGAAGGCCCGCCGCCTGCCGGCGCGGGAGATCGCCGACAGCGTGGTCCGGGCGCTGGACATGGTGCAGCTCGCGGACTTCGCCGACCGCCGGCCCGGACAGATGTCCGGCGGGCAGCAACAGCGGGCCGCCATCGCCAGGGCGCTGGTGTTCGAGCCGGACATGGTGTTGATGGACGAGCCGCTCGGGGCGCTGGACCGGCGCCTGCGCGAGGAGATGCAGTACGAGATCCGGCGCCTGCAGCAGCGCCTCGAGGTCACCATGATCTACGTGACCCACGACCAGGGCGAGGCCATGGCCATGTCCGACCGGGTGGCGGTCATGCACCAGGGCAGGATCCAGCAGATCGCCTCCCCGGAATCGCTGTACGAGGAGCCGGAGCGGGTGTTCGTCGCCAACTTCATCGGCGAGAACAACCTGCTGGACGGCCAGGTCACCCGCTGCGCGGAAGGCGCCTGCCGGGTCGACATCGGCGACGGCGCCGGCGGCCCGGCGACCGTCGAGGCATATCCCGTGACGGTCGACGGCGAGAACCAACGCACCAGCCTGGCCATCCGCCCGGAGCGGGTGGCGGTCAACCCGTCGCCGGAGCGGGACTACCCGAACCTGTTCGATGCGAAGGTGCTGGACATGATCTTCATGGGCGACCACCTGCGCCTGCACACGGAGCTGCTGGGGCGCTCGCCGTTCATCGTGAAGATCCCGAACGTCGTCGGACACGGCGCGGTGCTGCCGGGCGACACGGTGCGGCTCGGCTGGCTGCTCACCGACTGCCGGGCGCTGGACCGCGCCGGGACCGCCGCGGCCTGACAGAGACACCCATCCCACGGAAAGCGCGGAGAACGACGCGATGAGAAAGACCGGAACGACAACGGCGCTGTGCGCCGTCTTCATGCTGGCCGCCGCCTGGGCGGTCCCGGCCCGCGCCCAGGACGACCGCTCCATCACGGTGGTCTCCTGGGGGGGCGCTTACGCCCGCGCCTCGGTGAAGGCCTACCACGAGCGGTTCGAGCAGCAGACCGGCATCCGCATCCGGCTCGAGGAGTACAGCGGCGGCCTGGCGCAGGTGCGCGCCCAAGTGGAGACCGGCAACGTGATCTGGGACGTGGTGGACATGGAGGCGGGCGACCTCATGCTGGGCTGCGACGAGGGGCTGCTGGAGGAGACGGACCTGGCCTCCCTGCCGCCGGCGCCCGACGGCACCCCGGCGGCGCAGGACTTCGACGCCGCCTACTCCCTGGACTGCGGCGTGCAGACCTTGAGCTATTCGACGGTGGTGGCCTACAACAGCGAACGGCTGAACGGCCCGCCGCCGACCGTCCTGGAGGACTTTTTCGATCTCGAGCGCTTCCCGGGGCGGCGCGGCATGCGGCGCACCCCGCTGAGCAACCTGGAATTCGCGCTGGTGGCCGACGGCGTGCCGGTGGACCGCGTCTACGACGTCCTGTCGTCGCCGGGCGGCATCGATCGCGCCTTCGCCCGGCTCGACACCATCAAGGACCAGGTGGTCTGGTGGGAGGCGGGGGCCCAGCCGCCGCAGATGCTCGCCGACGGCGAGGTGCTGATGAGCACGGCCTTCAATGGACGCATCTTCAACGCCCGGCACCTGGAGAACCAGCCGCTGGAGATCGTCTGGGACGGCCAACTGCAGGCGGGCGGCTACCTGACCATCGTGGGAGGCACCCCGCGGCTGGAGCTGGCCCGGCAATTCGTCGCCTTCGCCACCTCCACCCGTTCGCTGGCGAACCTGACCGGCTTCATCTCCTACGGCCCGATGCGCCGCTCCTCCCAGGAACTGGTCGGAAGGCACGCGGAGGTCGATGTGGAGATGGAGCCCCATCTGCCCACCTCGCCGCAGAACACGCGGCGCGCCGTGGTCGAGGACGCGGAATGGTGGGCCGACAACCTGGACGACATGAACGAGCGCTTCGCCGCCTGGCTGATCTCCAACTGATCCTGCCGGCGGAGACCCCCGAAAAGCCATGGCCCAGTCCCCCCGCCGCGCGCGCGCCGGCGCGGCGTTGCTGACCGTCCCGTTGGTGGCCTTCGTCGCGGTCACCTTCCTGGCGCCCCTCGTCAGCATGATGGCGCGCAGCGTGCACGACCCGACGGTGGCGAACATCCTGCCGCGGACCGTCGCCGCCATGAACGAATGGGACCGCCAGGGCCTGCCGCCCGAGGAGGTCTACGCCCTGGCCGCGCTGGAGCTGCGCGAGGCCAGGCAGGCCCGCACCATCGGCAGCCTGGCCACCCGCCTGAACCGGCAGACGGCGGGCAGCCGCAGCGTCATAACCCGCACCGGCCGCGTCCTGACCCGGGGCGGCGAGCCTCCCTGGGCCGAGACGCTGCCGTCCATGCATCCGGCCTGGGGGGAGCGGGAGATCTGGGACACGCTGCTGCTGAGCGGCGCCCGCTACACCGTCGGCTACTACCTGAACGCGGTGGACCTGCGGCGGACCACCGACGGCGGCATCGAGCAGCAGCCCGAGGAGCGCCGCATCTACCGGGAACTGTTCGTTCGGACCCTGGCGGTCAGCCTGGGCGTCACCCTGCTGTGCCTGGCGGTCGGCTATCCGCTGGCCGGCTTCATCGCCCACGCCTCGCCGGGCCGCCGCAAGCTGCTGCTGACGCTGGTGCTGCTGCCGTTCTGGACCTCGTTGCTGGTGCGCACCACCTCCTGGATCGTGCTGCTGCAGCAGCAGGGGGTGATCAACGACCTGCTGGTGTGGGCGGGCCTGGTGGCGGACGAGGCGCGGCTGACCATGATCTACAACATGACCGGTACGCTGGTGGC
>CAYSVD010000094.1:0-7029 GCA_964434395.1 uncultured Pseudohongiella sp. | reverse complement strand
GCCATGAGTTCCCCTTTCGCCCTCCCCCGGCCCGCCGGCCCGCAGGACGCCGTGCGCTGGCGGGACGTCCACGGCGCCGCCTCCAGCCTGGCCCTCGTCCAGGCGGCATCGGAGGCGCCGGGGCCGGTGCTGGCGGTCTGCGAGAGCGGCGAACTGGCCGAGACCATGCTGCGCGAGCTGCGCTACTTCGCCGCGGGCGCGGACGCCGCGCCCGTGCTCGGGCTGCCGGATTGGGAGACCCTGCCTTACGACGGCTTCTCCCCGCATCAAGACATCGTCTCCGAGCGGCTGGCCACGCTCGCCCGCCTGCCGGACCTGCCGCGCGGCATCGTGGTGCTGTCGGCGACCACCCTGATGCACCGGACGCCGCCCGCCCCCTACATCGTCGGCAACAGCCTCGACCTGCGGACGGGCCAGAACATCGACATCGAGAGCATGCGGGCGCGGATGGTCCAGGCCGGATACCGGGTGACGGGCTCGGTGATGGAGCACGGCGAGATCGCCGTGCGCGGCTCGATCATCGACATCTTCCCGATGGGATCGGATGCCCCGCTGCGGATCGACCTGTTCGACGACCAGATCGACTCCATCCGGACCTTCGACCCGGAGACCCAGCGCTCCCGCGGCACGACCGACGCCGTGCGCATGCTGCCCGGCCGGGAGTATCCGCTCGATACGGCCGGCGTCGCGGCGTTCCGCCGGCGCTTCGCCGAGCGCTTCGACCTCGATCCGCGCCAGTGCCCGCTGCATCAGGACGTGATCTCGGGCATCGGCTCGCCCGGCCTCGAGTATTATCTGGCGCTGTTTTTCGATGCGCCCGGCACGGCGTTCGACTTCCTCCCCGACGATGCCGTCGTGTGCGCCGTCGGCGACCTGCAAGGCGCCGCCGGGCGCTTCTGGGAAAGCGTCGAAAGCCGCCACCGGGACCGTCTGCTCGACCGCTACCGGCCGGTGCTGCCGCCGAAAGAGGTGTTCCTGGAGCCCGGGGAGATGCTGGCCCGGATCGGGAGCCGCCGCCGGATCGAGATCCGGGACCATCCGGACGCCGCGAGCCTCGGCTGCGTCCCCCTGCCGGACCTGAGCGCCGACATCCGCCTGCAGAAGCCCTTCTCCCGCCTGCGGCGGTTCATGAAGGAGGAAGGCGATCGGGTGGCCTTTTGCGCGGAATCCGCCGGCCGGAGCCGGAACCTGCTGGAGCTGCTGCGGCAGCACGGCATCCGGCCCGCCGCCGCGGACCACTGGCGGGATTTCGCGGACGGCGCCGAGCCGGCCGTCCTGCTGGCCGCGCCGCTGGACCGGGGCTTCCGGCTGCCCCGGCGGGGCATCGCGCTGGTCACCGAGGCGCAGCTGTTCGGCGAGCGGGTCGCGCAGCGCCGGCGGCGGCGCAGGTCCCAGGACAACACCGAGTTCATCGTCAGGAACCTGGCCGAGCTACGGGTCGGCGACGCCGTGGTGCACATCGACCACGGCATCGGCCGCTACCAGGGCCTCAAGACCATCACCGCCGACGGGCAGGCCGGCGAATTCCTCGTCATCCGCTACGCCGACGACGCCATCCTGTACGTCCCGGTGGCGGCGCTGCGCCTGGTCAGCCGCTACAGCGGGCCGGATCTGGACAACGTCCCCATCAGCCGGCTCGGAACCGACCACTGGCGGAAGGTCCGCCGGAAGGCGGCGGAGCGCATCCGCGACGTGGCGGCCGAGCTGCTCGACATCCACGCCCGGCGTGCGGCGCGGCCGGGCCGCGCGTTCCGGCCGGACCGGGAGGAGCTCGAGCGCTTCGCCGCCGGCTTTCCGTTCGAGGAGACGGCCGACCAGGCCGCCGCCATCGACGCGGTGCTCAAGGACATGGCCGCCGAGCGCGCCATGGACCGGCTGATCTGCGGGGACGTCGGCTTCGGCAAGACCGAGGTGGCCATGCGGGCGGCCTTCGCGGCGGTCGGGGACGGCCGGCAGGCCGTCATGCTGGTGCCCACCACCCTGCTCGCGCAGCAGCACTGCGACAGCTTCCGGGAGCGGTTCGCCGACTGGCCGTTCATCGTGGAGGCCATCTCCCGCTTCAAGTCGGCGGGCCGGCAGGCCGCCGTGCTGGAGGACTTCAAGCGCAAGAAGATCGATATCCTGATCGGCACGCACAAACTGCTGCACGCCCGGCTCGACTTCAAGAACATCGGGCTGCTCGTGATCGACGAGGAGCACCGCTTCGGCGTGCGGCAGAAGGAGCAGCTCAAGTCGCTGCGGGCCGACGTGGACATCCTGACCCTGACCGCGACCCCCATCCCCCGGACGCTGAACATGGCCCTGTCCGGCATGCGCGACCTGTCGCTGATCGTCTCGCCCCCGGCCCGGCGGCTGTCGATCAAGACCTTCGTGCGGGAGCATCAGGACAGCCTGGTGAAGGAGGCGATATCCCGGGAGCTGCTGCGGGGCGGCCAGGCCTTCTACCTGCACAACGACGTCAAGACCATCGGGCGGGCCGCCGAGCATCTCGGGGAAATCGTCCCCCAGGCGAGGATCGCCGTCGCCCACGGCCAGATGCGCGAACGGGAGCTGGAGCGGGTCATGGCCAATTTCTACCACAAGCGCTTCAACGTCCTGGTCTGCACCACCATCATCGAGACGGGCATCGACATCCCCAGCGCCAACACCATCGTGATCAGCCGGGCCGACCGCTTCGGCCTCGCGCAGCTGCACCAGCTGCGCGGGCGGGTCGGGCGCTCCCACCACCAGGCCTACGCCTATCTGCTGCTGTCGGGGGACGCCCGGCTCCGCAGCGACGCGCGCAAGCGCATCGAGGCCATAGAGGGCGCGACCGCCCTCGGCGCCGGCTTCACGCTGGCCAGCCGCGACCTGGAGATCCGCGGCGCCGGGGAGCTGCTGGGGGACGAGCAGAGCGGGCACATCCAAAAGATCGGATTCACGCTGTACACGGAGATGCTGGAGGAGGCGGTGGCGTCGCTGCGGGAGGGACGCGCGCCGGCGCCGGACCTGGCCGCGGGCGGGGACACCGAGATCAACCTGCGCGTCCCCGCCCTCATCCCCGAGGACTACCTGCCGGACGTGCACATGCGGCTGGTGATGTACAAGCGCATCGCCTCGGCCGGCGACGCCGACGAGCTGGAGGAGCTGCTGGCGGAGATGATCGACCGTTTCGGCCCGGCGCCGGCGCCGCTGGAGCTGCTGTTCCGGCAGACCCGGCTGCGGATGCGGGCCCGGCGGCTCGGCATCCGGAAGATCGACGCCGGCGCCGGCGCCGGCCGCGTCGAGTTCGCGCCGCACACGCCGGTGGATCCCCTGTCCCTGGTGCGGCTCGTCCAGAGCGAGCCGGATCGCTACCGGCTGACCGACGGCGGCCGGCTGCATTTCGTCCACCGCTGCGACACGGCGGACGGGAAGGTGGAATTCATCGGCCGGTTGCTGGACCGGATCCGGCCGGACGAGCGGCGGGCCGCATGAGGGGCCGCGCCGCCCTCGCGCCCCTGGCGTCCGTCCTGGCGGCCCTGGCGGCCCTGGCGGCCGTCCCCGCCGCGGCCCAGGAGCGCTGGTTCCAGGTGGAGGTGTCCGTCTTCTCCAACGAGTCCCAGGCGGACCGCGACGCGGAGCTCTGGCGGCCCGGCCGGAGCGAGCCGGCCTATCCGCCCCGGCTGCGGCGCCTGGACCATATGATGGACTTCCTGATGATCGACGCGCTGGCCGGCGCGCCCGCGCCCGCCGCGGAGCGCCCGCCCCGGCCGATGCCGGAGAGAGCGCGCGCGCGGCTGCGGCTGCCCGACTTCGAGCGGGACGGGTTTCTGCAGCTGCCGGAGTCCGAGAGCGATTTCCGGGAGACCAACCAGGCGTTGCGGCGCTCGCCGGAGCACCGCCTGCTGTTCCACAGCCTGTGGCGCCAGCCGATGCCGCAGGCGGACGAAGCGACGGCGGTCTACGTGGCCGGCGGCCGGCGCTTCGGCGGGCGGCATGAGCTGCAGGGCAGCCTCGCCGTCCACTTCAACGACGGCCGGGACCGGGTGGTCGCGGCCGCCGACCTGTGGCTGACCGAGTTCAGCCGCGAGCCGCCGGCCGGGGACCGGTGGACGCTGCCCCCGCCGCCGCCGTCCGCCCCGGATGCCGGGGCGGACGGCGGGGAGAAGCCCTGGCATCCGGCGCGGGTGTACCACCTGCGGCAGAACCGGGAGATGCGCAGCCGGGAGTTCCATTACCTGGACCACCCCGCCCTGGGGCTGGTGGTCTCGGTGGCCCCATGGGAGCCGCCGCCGGACGGGGCGCCCTGAGGGACGTCTCAGCCGCCGGCCAGCCGCTCCAGCGCCGCCATGATGAAGCCGGCCCCCTCCCGGACCGTCCGGTGGATCGCCTCCATGTCCAGCGCGTCGGGAGAAAGGCCCGCCGCCCGGTTCACCGACAGGGCCAGCATGGCGTAGTCCAGGCCCAGTTCCCGCGCCAGCGCCGCCTCCGGCATGCCGGTCATGCCGACCGCGTCGCAGCCGTCGGCGCGCATGCGCCGAACTTCCGCGGCGGTCTCCAGCCGGGGGCCCTGGGCGCAGGCGTAGACCCCGCCGTCCATCAGGACGCGCCGGTCCGGCCCCGCCGCGTTGACCGCCGCGACGCACTCCGTCAGCCGGCGGCGCAGCGCGGCGTCGAAAGGGAAGGTGAAGTCGATGTGCTCGAGCCCCTCGGCGGCGAAGCTCGATTCCCTGCCCCAAGTGTAGTCGATGATCTGCTCGGGAACCATCAGCGCGCCCGGCGCCAGATCCGGATGGATGCCTCCCACCGAGTTGACCGCGACCAGCCGGCTGGCGCCGGCGAGGCGCAGGGCATCGATGTTGGCGCGGTAGTTGATCCGATGGGGCGGGATATCGTGCCCGGGGCCGTGGCGGGGCAGGAAGGCCACGGGGACGCCGTTGCAGCGGAACAGGCCCACCCGGACGCCGTCGCCGGCCCAAGCCGTGTCCGCCGTTTTCTCGCCGGTCGGCTCGAACGCGGCGCCCAGCCCGCGAATCCCGGTTCCGCCGATTATGGCCAGCACTCCGACGCTCCGCCCTTCGGGCCCCGCGGTTCCGGCCCGGCAACGGGAACATAAAGCAGCCGCCGGCCCGTGGCAAACTCCGCGCAGGCGATCTGCGACACCGTTTCGCGCAGACAGCCACATACGCAGACACACACGCAGACGGGCGCGGGCGGCGGATTTGTAATAAACTGAAAACCGCCATGCGACGGGGTCCAGCGAGACAAGGCGACGGCCGTGGAACCATCATTGTGGTTGCTTGATGCCTTGTGGCGCCTGCCATGGCCCGGCATGAGGTTCAAGAAAAACATCTACCGCGCCCTGAGCCGGCGCGGCAGGCGCCACGATGCGCCCTTCGCCGCGGACTTCTACGGCCTGCGCTACGAGGGGAACCTCAAAGACGAGATCGAGTTCGCCATCTTCCACTACGGCGCGTTCGAAAAGCCCCTGCTGCACTTCCTCCGGGACGCGCTGTTGCGCCTGCGCCCGGTCGCGTCCGGCCCGCTGTGCTTCTGCGACGTGGGGGCCAGCATCGGCCAGCACTCCCTGTTCGCCTCCCGCTACGCCGACCGGGTGCACGCCTTCGAGCCCTTCGAGGCGGTGCGGAACAGGCTGCTCCGCCACATCGCGCTGAACGGTCTGGACAACATCCGGGTGCACGGCGTCGGCCTCGGCGACGTCGGGGAATGGCGCACCTTCTACGCGCCCTCCGGACACAATCCCGGCGTCGGCTCCTTCGACCCGCGGTCCGCCGTCCGGGGCAACAGGGCCGCCGGGCGGCTCAGGTTGGAACGCGGCGACGCGTTCTTCGCGGAGAACGGCATCGGCCCGGCGCACCTGATCAAGATCGATGCGGAATGCTACGAGCGGAAGGTGCTGGAGGGGCTGCGCGGGACGCTGGCCCGGGAGCGGCCCGTCGTGGTGTGCGAGGTCAGCTACGGCGAACCGCTGTCCTTCGGTTCGCGGGCGGAGCTCGAGTCCGCCCTGCCGCCGGAGTACGACGTTCTCGGCTTCGACATCCGCCAGCCCGACGGGCGGGTGGCGCGGCGGCGCGGCTCCCTGGAGAAACGCACCGGCCGTTACCGCCTGCTGCCGCTGGAGCGCTGGCTGCAGGATGGCCAGGACAACCTGGTGTTCGTGCCCGCCGAACGGCGCGCCCTCGTGCCGCTCGCGGGCGCCTGACGGGGGCCGCCCTCAGCCGCAGAACAGATCCCGCATCGCCTCGTGGTCGCCCCCGGTCCTCTCCCAGATGTCCCGGAGAAGATCCCGATACCGATACGCCCCGCCGAAGGACATGGAAAAGCGCCCGCGGAAAGCGTCGAGATGGTCGACGATCCTCAGGCCGCTTCCGTACCGGTTGAAGGGGGACTCGTCGGCGTACCGCCCGCCCGCGCCGTAGCGGTTCCAGATGGAGTGCCGGTGGTGCATGCCCCCGAACGTCCCGTAGCGGTTGCATACCGAGTCCGGGTCGTAGGCGGGGCAATCCAGGCAACCCCGAAAGCCGCCGTCTTGCGTGTACAGCCGCAACTCGGCGGACGCATGTCCCGCCAGGGCGGCCAGGGCGGCCAGCGCGACCAACGCGGCGATCCTGCCCACCATCCGTCCTCCCCGATGCGCGGCGGCGCGGGCTGGCGCGCCCGGCAGGAGTCGAACCTGCGACCCTCGGCTTAGAAGGCCGATGCTCTATCCGGCTGAGCTACGGGCGCGCTGTCGCCTGTCCGCGTACCCGCCCCGCGGCCGCAAACGCGGCGATTGGGGTGACCGATGGGGCTTGAACCCACGACCACCGGAGTCACAGTCCGGCGCTCTACCAACTGAGCTACGGTCACCGCTGTTCTGGCATGCGAAACGACTGGCATGCGAAACGACTGGTCGGGGTAGAGAGATTTGAACTCCCGACATCTTGCTCCCAAAGCAAGCGCGCTACCAGACTGCGCTATACCCCGAAACCTGGGGCCCCGCCCTAGGAAAACGCCGGCCGCCAGAGGGAAGATGGTACCCGATCCGCCTCCGGGCGGTCAATTTCC
>CAYSVD010000093.1:0-10928 GCA_964434395.1 uncultured Pseudohongiella sp. | reverse complement strand
GTCCTCGTCCCATAAACGCAAGGTCCCATCGCTCAGCGCCAGGTTCGAGGCGTTGCGGTCGATGCCGACGACCCGCTCCTTCTCCGGCGCGACATGCCGCGCCGTCCGCTTCCGCCGCGCCTGCAGGAAGCACCACAGCTTCCCGCATTCGAGCTTGACGCGGACTTCGCGGACCTCCGCGTCGGCGTGGCGGTCCGGCCCGCTCAGCCGGACCCAGCCGAGCTTGGGGATGCGCAGCCATCTGCGGCCGGAACCCAGTTTGAACTTGCCGTAGGGGATGACGAAGGACTCCGTCGGCCCGTATTTGCGCTTCGCGCGCGGGAAGCCGTACTCATCGGGGTTCTCGAAATGCCGCTCGCAGGCGCCTTCCATCGCCCGAAGTCCGGCGCGGATGATGTCGTAGGAAAGAGCCTGCAGCCACTCCACCTCCCGGCGGCGGCCGGTGAACCACTGCCCCAGGCCCGGCTGCCCCAGCTCGTTCTCGCCGTCCTTAAAACGGTGGTTGCAGGCGCCGGCTCGCTCGATGTCGTCCAGCAGGTGTCGGCGGGCCTCGTTCCATATCCATCGCCCGGCGCCGATCAGCTGCCGTATCAGATTCGCCTTCCGGCGCGTGACCGGATGTAGCCGCTTGGTGATCGTCACCCACTCCCATTCGGCATCCTCAGCCTTCCCGCCCATAGTCAGCCCCCCCCCGCATCCCCAGCGGCATGATCCAATTATGATGGATGGAAAGCCATATGTCAACGGCATGGCGCTACAGAGCATGGTGTCACAGTGTGGCGATAGCCCCGGCATCGCGCCCGAGAACGCCATCGAAGTTGTTGTTTTATTGGAGCTTTCAGGTTTGCTTCTTTTGATACACAAGTCCCTTGTTTTTCACGCCGCGGCCCTTCACCCGGTCGTAGATGATCCAGTTCTTCAGCGTGAAGTGCCCGTCCAACACCGTCTTGGTGTGCGCGACGCGGGACCAGCCTTGGAAGACGACCAGGCCGCCGCCGGGCTTCAACACCCTTTTGAACTCGCTCGCCAGATGATGCCAGTTCAGTCCGTCCGGTCTGTCCCAGTCGTTGTTTTCGAAGTTGATTTCGTACGGCGGGTCGGTGGCTATCAGATCCACCGAGTTCTCCCGCACCTTCCTGATCAGATGGTTGGCGTCGCCCAGCGTTATGTTCACGACGCGTTGATTTCTTCCTGGAGGGCGAAGATCGTCGCCAGGATGTCTTCGAGATCAGGCATTTCACCAAAAATCATCCTTCCCATGTTCTGGTAGTCGGACATGAGAGGGTCCAGCACGTGTTTTGGCGGCATCAGCATCATGCTGCCCGGCTTCGCCAGATCGTATCTGGCCCACCCCCGCGGATAAAAGCGCTGCTTGTTCTCGACTACGTCGGCCAGCAGCTTCAGGTCGGACAACGCCTGCGCTTTGATCGGCGATCTGGCCATCATCGCCATGTCGTAGTAATGACGTGAATAGCGGCGCGGCATGGGGCTTCCTTCGGGGCGATGCGCCTCGTGGTGCAAAATCGTCGCCTTTTCCCAGAACGTTCGCTCCGCCTTGATGACTTTAACGATGCAATCCGGTCGATCAAAAGCGTCGGGGAACACTTCGGCCGCATAACTGCGCATCCGGCGTTCCTCGAACGGCAGCCATGCCGACAGCGGACCGATTTCCAGTCGTACGTTGGGGTGGAGATAATCGTCGGCAAAACTGGCCGGGTATGCGACATTGATCACGCGCGGAAGCTTATCGTCCACATGGCAGTCGCACACCCCGCCGAGCGAAGCCCGAACCAATTCAAGCAGCTCCCCGCCAATTGTAGTGCTGCGCCCGCTCGTTGATTGTCGCGTTCAAGCGGGCCTGCTTGGTCTTGGAGCGTTCGGCAGCGGGGTCTTCGTCGATCAGGCCACGCCAGTCAAGAATCAGGTCAATATCCTCCGAGAAGCGTTTAATGACGTTGTAGACTTTCGAAAGGCTGGTGCCCCCCTTGAACATCAGCAGCCGCGCAAGAGCCGGACTTTGGAACAGGCGGTCCAGCGTCCAAGTCACCCAGAAGTCCTTTTCCACGGCGGCCGGAGTGAGCCCCTTTTGCTCCGCCGCCTCCGCAAGCAACTTGCTACGCTCCAGAGCGTGAAGCTTGGCGAAATTTTCCATTAGTCAGTGTCCTCGCATATTCGCTTGATAACTTCGTAGATCCAGCCGGTCGCGGTGCGGGTGTCCTCAAGGATACGGCCGTAGGCGCTTGGATCCAGGCGGCAGCGAATGCGTTCGATAGTCATCTGATTAACATGCTGCCGTCCCAGCGCCTTCAGCGCCTGCACCACCACGCCGCTTTCCTTGTATTTGAAGCCAACATCTTTCAAAGCGGCGTTCTTGAAAGTCAAGGTCTGGCCGCTGATGATGTATTTGCGGCTTGGGCCATCGGAGAGGAAGTCCCAGCGTACCGGCACCTGGGTGCAAAGCCCCAGGAAATTGAGAGCCGTATTGCCATCGGGCTGGACTCGCCAGTTGAATTTGCGCGCCAGCGCGCGGACGACTTGGCGAATATCCGGTCCCACACGACGGCCTAAAATATTGCTGTAGCGGGGATAGTCGTAGACTCCCTGATAGACGCGGCGGATCTTGCCGGCCTTGTTCAGGTTGGAAAGCGCCTGGTGAATGTTGGCCTCCTCGAATTCGGGAACGAAATCGGTCTTGGTGAAGGCCCACCCCTCACCGTGCCCGTAAATCTTGGAAACCACTGTCTTTTCAATGCTTTGCAACATTTGAAATCACCTGAATTTTTCAGAAAAAATGTAGATTTTTTCTAAAATTCGAGTATAGCAGGCGAGCGGGAAGCCGGTCCACCTTCTCCGCCAACTGTTTCCCGTCAGCCGCTCCATCAGTCGTTCTCCCCGCATACTTGCTTGATGGTCCTGTAGACCCAGCCGGTCGTAGAGCGGGTGTCTTCAAGGATGCGGCCGTAGGAATCCGGATCCAGATATTCGCGGATGCGCTCGATCGCCGCCTGATCCACATGTTGCCGTTCCAGCGCCTTCAGCGCTTGCACCACCACGTCGCTTTCCTTGTACTTGAATCCGATGTCTTTCAAGGCGGCTTTCCTGAAAGTCAGGGCTTGGCCGCTGACATCGTATTTGCGGTTTGGGCCGTCAGAGAGGAAAACCCAGCGTACCGGTACTTGGGTGCAAAGCCCCAGAAAATTGAGAGCCGTATTGCCGGTGGGCTGGATCCGCCAGTTGAATTTGCGCGCCAGCGCGCGGGCGACCTGTCTGACATCCGGCCCCATTTGGCAACCTAAAAAATCGCTGTACCGAGGGTAGTCGTACACCCCCCGACAGGCGCGGCGGATCTTGCCGACCTTGTTCAGGCTGGAAAGCGCCTGGTGAATGTTGCCCTCCTCGAATTCGGGCACGAAATCGGTCTTGGTGAAGGCCCACCCCGCGCCGTGTCCGCGAATCTTGGAAAGCATTTTATTTTCAACGCTTTGCGACATTTTCGATCACCTGATGCTTTTAGAAAAATGAATATTTTTTTCTAAAATCCGAGTATAGCAGGCGAGCGGGGGCCGGTCCACCTGTTGGGAATGGCCGATCCAACTCCACCGACTGCTTTGCGAGTCCGGGCTCGGTAAACCTTTGCCGCTTCACGGGCCGGCATTGCCGCATCGCTTCCACCACCCCGGACGCATTGTTCCCGGAGGCCGGAATATTCAACGTGGCGTCGATATCCGCATTGTCCCGATGGCCGTGTGCGCGGCGCCCGAATTCCGCCTGCGCCGGCCGGTTGGCGGCCCCCGTGCGACCGCGATGGCGACGCTCTCGGCTGGTGTGCCGCGCCGCGACCGGCGCCACCCGCAACCTGCGGCTCAGGAACCGCCGGAACCTGTCCGTGCAGATGCGCAGGATCGCCCGGAGGCGGACCGACCTGTGATTTTTGCCGTTCATACCTGCATTGTATGGGAAGTCAGTCTGTGCGTAAAGCCATTTTTGAGCGATTTTCGGCATTTTCGGGGAATTGCGCGGGTCAATGCGGCGCCGCTGAAAACAACATTAAAATCAACAGGTTGAGGCGGGGAGGCGTCGGGCGGCGGACGTCATGGCGAGCCGCAGGATGAGCGGGGCGGAGGCGGGCAGGCCGATTCCAGTACGCGACTCCCGGTCGTCAGCGCGCTTCGGCGTTTCGGGGCGGCGTCTTCCGCGATTTTGGAGTTGGCTTGAACCACTCGCCGGCGGTGGATTCAACAGGATGGCCCCCGCTCCTTCCTTCGGCCGCATCATCAGCCGTCCTCCTCCTTGCATATCTGCTTGATGATCCTGTAGACCCAGCCGGTCGCGGAGCGGGTGTCCTTGAGGGTGCGGCCGTAGGCGTCGGAGCCCAGATATTGTCGAATACGTTTGATCGCCGCCTGATCCACCCGCCGCCGCCCCAGCGCTTTCAACGCCTGCACCACCACGCCGCTCTCCTCGTATTTGAAGCCGACGTCTTTCATGGCGGCTTTCCTGAAGATCAGGATCTGGCCGCCGATGTCGTATTCGCGGCTCGGGCCGTCGGAAACGAAAACCCAGCGTTCCGGCGCTTGGACGCGAAGCCCCAGATGATAGAGGGCCGTATCGTCGCCGGGGTGGATCCGCCAGTTGAATTTGCGGGCCAGCGCGTGGGCGACCTGGCGGATGTCCGGTTCCGCATGACGGCCTGGAACATCGCCGCGGCGGGGGTGGTCGTAGACCCCTTGGTGGACGCGGCGGATTTTGCCCGCCTTGCTCAGGCTGGAAAGCGCCTGGTGAATGTTGGCCTCGCCGGACTCTCTCACGAAGTCGGTCTTGGTGAAGGCCCACCCCTCTCCATGCTTGAGAATCTTGAAAAACACTTTGTTTTCAATGCTTTGCAGCATATCGCGGCGCTCCTATTTTTTAGAAAAAAAAGGTATTTTTTCTGAAGCGTGAGTATAACGAATGCCCGATGCGGCGCGCAACCGCCGATCCGCCCGCCGGGGGGAGGGGGAACCGGCCCTTTATCGGGCCGGGCGGGTGGTTTACCCTGTCGGCCGACCCCGCCCGCGGCGGGACGGCGACGTGGGGCGCGGCCGATGGAAGTGAAGATCGACGAGTCGCTGAACGTGTTCGGCGAGCCGCTGGCGCCCTGCGGAACGGATCCGGTCACGGGCTTTTACCGGGACGGTTGCTGCAACACCGGGGAGGACGATGCCGGCTCGCACACGGTCTGCGTCGAGGTCACCCGCGGGTTTCTCGAGTTTTCCCGGTTCCGGGGGAACGACCTGAGCACCCCCCGCCCCGAGTTCGGCTTTCCGGGCCTGTCGCCGGGCGACGCTTGGTGCCTGTGCGCGGCCCGCTGGCTGGAGGCCTGGGAGCACGGCATGGCCCCGAAGGTCTACTTGGCCCGCACCCACCGGCGGGCGCTGGAGACGGTGCCGCTGGAGAAGCTCAAGGAGTTCGCGGTCGATATCAATTGACCGCCCCGGCGTCCCGCGATGAAGAAATTGCTCAAGGGCAAGCCGCTGAGTCTGGCCATGTACCAGATCGACGCCTTCGCCGAGCGGGCGTTCGAGGGCAACCCGGCCGCCGTGGTCCCGAGAACGTCATGGCTGCCGGACGGCCTCATGCAGGCGATCGCCGCGGAGAACCGCCTGTCGGAAACGGCTTTCTTCGTCCCCGAGGGCCGGGGCTTCCGCATCCGCTGGTTCACCCCCGAGACCGAGGTCAAGCTGTGCGGGCACGCCACCTTGGCCGCGGCCCGGGTGGTGTTCGAGGAGCTCAAGTGGGAGAGGAAGGAGGTCGTCTTCGAGTCCCTGTCCGGCCCCCTGACGGCGACGCGGGACGGCAAGTGGCTGACCCTCGACTTCCCCTCGCAACCGCCGGAGCGGTGCGATGCGCCGGAGGCGCTGGCGACGGGGCTCGGCGTCCGGGGTTTCGAGTGCCTGCGTAGCGAGGACTACGTGGCGGTGCTCGCCGGCGAGGAGGAGGTGCTGGCGATCCGGCCGGACCACGGCGCGCTGGCGCGTCTCGACCGGCGCGGCGTCATCGCGACCGCTCCCGCCGCGGACGAGGGGCGGGACTTCGTGGTCCGCTACTTCGCGCCGGCCCTGGGCATTCCGGAGGATCCGGTGACCGGCTCCGCCTACACCCAGCTGGCGCCGTACTGGGCGGAGCGGCTGAACAGGACCCGCCTGCGGGCCCGGCAGGTTTCGGCCCGCGGCGGCGACGTATTCTGCGAGCTGGCCGGGGACCGCGTGCTGATCTCCGGCGCGACGGTCATATACATGAGGGCCCAGGTCGTGCTCGACAAGGCGACGGTCCGTCGCTGCGGGCAGGCGGGAGGAACCTGACGATGCGCATGCCCGTTCGACTTCCCAAAGGGCTTTTCGCGCTGCTGCTGGCGCTGGCCGCGTCCGCGGCGGCGCAGCCGCCGCTCCCCGATCCCGGACGCTGGGAGGAGGCCATGCGGCGCTTCGACGAGCAGGACCGGCGGCGGCCGCCGCCGGAGGGCGCGATCGTGCTGACCGGCAGCTCCAGCATCGCCCGCTGGAACGATCAGGCCGCCGCCGCCCTCGCGCCGCTGACCGTGATCCCCCGCGGCTTCGGCGGCAGCGTCATGGGCGATGTGCTCCACCACCTGGACCGGGTGGCCCTGCGCTACCGGCCGCGGGCCATCCTGATCTACGAGGGGGACAACGACACGGCCTTCGGCATCCCCGAAGACGTCATCGTCGGCCAGTTCAGGGAGATCGTGGCGAGGGTCCGCGCCGAGCTGCCCGGAACCCGCATCTACGTGCTGTCGGTCAAGCCCAGCGTGCTGCGGCGCGGCGTCTGGGAGGAGGCGCGGCGGGTCAGCGCCGGGCTGGAGGCGGTCGCCGCCGCCGATCCCATGGTGCGCTACGTGGACGTGGCCTCCCCGCTCCTCGGTCCCGACGGATCGGTCATGGCGGACGTCTTCGTCGAGGACGGCCTGCACCTCAACGAGCTGGGCAACCTGATCTGGGGCTCGACCATCCGCGCCGCCCTGATGCCGCGGGAGGCGCGGCACGAGCGGTCGTTCCGCGCGGACGCGCGGTAGCGCGTCACAGGCGGTCCAGTCCCTCGGTCAGCTCGACGCGCGCGCCGCGGGGGTCGGTGAAGAACCCGGTCCCCAGCCCGGTCTCCGGATCCCGCCGGCAGGGCGCGTCGAAGACGACGCCCCGTGCGGCCAGCCGCTCGCAGAAGGCCTCCAGATCGTCCACCTCGAAGCCGATGTGGTCCAGCGCGGCGCCCCGGGTGGGCCGGCGCTCCTCCTCGCTGCCGGCGAAGCTGATGTTCAGGCCCGGCACGTTCGTGGTGGTGGCGATGCCGCCGCGCGGGCGCACCTCCAGATCGAACATCCCGACGTACCAGTCGAGCAGCCGCTCGTGCCCCGGGGTGTAGAAGTGGATGTGGTAGCCGGTGACCTCCCGCGGGTTCGCCTGGTCCTCCTGCAGCTCCACGTACACGCCGTCCGGCAGCGTCACGAAGGCGTTGGCCTGCCCTTCGGAGCCGGTGAACTCCCGGTTCACCTCGCCGCCGTCCGCGCGCCACCGCTCCAGGAACCGCGCCATGTCGCGGACCTTGAAGCCGAAATGGTCCATGACGGTGTCGCGCATGGCCGCGGCGGGCCGCGTCTCGGTCAGGGCGACGATCATGTTGGGGAACCCCACCGCGCCGCCCGCCAGCGGCTCGCCGCCGAAGTGCTCGACCCAGATGCGCCGATGCTCCTCGGCGTCCGAGACGTTCAGATGCACGTGGCCGAACACGATGCCGGCCTCGTCGGGCGCGGCGAGCTGGCCGAGGGCCGGCGCCGCGCACAGCGGCGCGAGCGCCGCGAAAAACCATGAAGTCTTCATCCCTCTCCTCCTCATTGCCGCGTCTTCCGCGACGCCCGCCGCCGGCGCGCTCAGTCGATGATCGCCTGGTAAACGCCGCTGCGCAGCTTGTCGTGGTCGTCGATGTCCCCCGCCGGGATGAGCTGCGTGAGGTACACCACCACCAACTCCTCGGCGGGGTCCACCCAGTAGATGGAGTGGTAGGCGCCGCCCCAGCCGTATTCGCCCTCCGATCCCAGCGCGCCCCGGTCCCCGAGATCGGTCACGACGGAGAAGCCGAGCCCGAAGCCCTGTCCCGGCCGGAACGGGATGTCGCCCAAGTGGTCGGCGGTCATCAGCTCGACGGACTTGCGCGACAGGATGCGCGCGCCGTCCAGCTCCCCGCCGTTGAGCGTCATCTGCAGGAACCGCGCGTAATCTCCCGCGGTGGACAACAGGCCGGCCCCGCCGGAGAAGCTGACGCGCGGGCCGTCCGCGTACAGCCCCTGGCTCCGCATGCCGTCCCGGGCCGGAATGGCCTCGACGCCGCCGCCGGGCCGCGGCCGGTACACGACCGCCAGCCGGTCCCGCTTGGACTCGGGCAGGTAGAAGTGCGTGTCCTCCATGCCCAGCGGCTCCAGGATCTCGGCCTCGAGGAAGACGTCGAGGCTCCGGCCGTCGACCTTTTCGATCAGCGCGCCCAGGATGTCCGTGCCGTAGCCGTAGACCCAGCGCTCGCCGGGATGGTCGTCCATGGGCAGGGCCGCCATGCGCGCGACGGACTCGCCGATGGGCTCGCTCCGGCCGGCGAAGTACCAGCCTTGGAGCTCGGCCGCCGCCCATTCCGCCCGGGCCGGCCCGCCGCCGTAGCCGATGCCGGCCGTGTGGGTCAGCAGGTCGCGGATGGTGATCGGCCGCCGGGCGGGCTCCGTCGCGTAGCCGCCCTCGCCGTCGGGCGCCGCCACCGTCGTTTCCCGCCATTCGGGGAGGTAGCGGCCGAGCGGGTGGCTGATGTCGAGCCGTCCGCGCTCGTGCAGGATCATGATGCCGACGCTGACGACGGCCTTGGTCTGCGAGGCGATGCGGAAGATGGTGTCCTCGGTCATGGGCAGGCCCGCCTCGACGTCGCGCATGCCGTGGACGGCGGAGAACACGACCCGGCCGCCGCGCAGCACCAGCGCCGCCTGGCCCGCCAGCCGCCCGTCGTCCACGTACTCCCGGAGCGCGGCGTTCAGCCGGTCCAGGCGTTCGGCGGACATGCCCGCCCGTTCGGGCCGTATGGGGGCGAGGTCCGCGGCCGCGGCGGCGCCGGCCAGCAACAGCAGGGCGGCGGGGAAGAACCGGAATTTCGGGCGCGCCATGATCGCCGCTCCGTCGGGAATGGGGACTTTCGAGTATAGACGCTCCCGGCGCCGCGGCGAAACGCCGCTTCCGGGCGCGTCCGGGGCGCGACGGTCCATGCCGCGGACTTCAGGCGCCGCGGATTGTCAGGTTGACCTTGCCGCCGGGCCGACGCACACTGCCGCCCCCGCGCGCCGACGGCGCGCCGTTCGCCGTGACTCCGCCGCGGGCCGGGAACGGAGGGCCACGGCCGTGAAGGACCATCCCCAGCTCCAGTACGAATGCGCCGGCGGCGTCGGCGTGCGCCGCTCCGCCCAGGAGCTGGACTACCGCACGGCCACCGACGAGCTGACCGAGGCCCTGGACGAGAGCCGCGGGGTGCTGCTGGCATCGAGCTTCGAGTATCCCGGGCGCTACACCCGCTGGGACATCGGCTTCTTCAACCCGCCGCTGCAGCTGTCGGCCCGGGGCGGGCGGGCGGCGGTCGAGGCCCTGAACCGCCGCGGCGCGGTGCTGCTCGAGGAGGTCCATCAGGCCCTCGAGGGCTGCCCGGGGGTCGCGGCGCTCGAGCCGGAGCCCGAGCGCATCGGGATGACGCTGGCCGAGGAGCCCTTCGACGGCGACGAGGAGGCGAGGATCCGGCGGCCGGGGCTGTTTTCGGTGCTGCGGGCGCTGACGGCCCACTTCCACAGCGACCGGGACCGCTACCTGGGCCTGTACGGCGCCTTCGGCCACGACCTGGCCCTCCGCTTCGAGGAGGTCGAGCGCGTCCGGCCCCGCCCGCCGGACCAGCGCGACCTGGTGCTGTACCTGCCCGACCGCATCACCGTGTCCGACCACCGGATCAGGCGGTCGATCTGCTACCGCTACGAGTTCACCTGCCGCGACCGGCGCACCGGGCGGCGCACCGAGACCACCGGCGGCTTCCGCCGCGCCGGCGAGGCCGCGCCCTACGTCCCGGCGGAGCGGGCGCCGGCCGGCCGCGGTCCGGAGGAGTACGAGCGGCTCGCGCGGGAGGCGCTGGAGCGCATCGGGCGCGGCGCGCTGTACGGGGCGGCGCCCAGCCGGACCCTCCACGCGCCCTGTCCGGACCGCCCCTCGGCGGTGTTCGGCCGCCTGAAGCGGGCCAACCCCGCGCCCTACGGGGCCCTGATGAACCTGGGCGAGGGCGAGCACCTGGTCTCCGCCTCCCCGGAGATGTTCGTGCGGGTCGAGGGGCGCCGGATCGAGACCTGCCCGCTCTCCGGCGCCGTCCGGCGCGGGGCGGACGCGCTGGACGACGCCCGGCGGATCAGGGCCCTGCTGAACTCGGAGCGGGCCGAGGCGGAGCTGAGCCTGTGCACCGACGCGGACCGCGACGACAAGGCCCGCGTCTGCGCGCCGGGCTCGGTGGAGGTGGCGGGACGGCGGCAGATCGGGATGCACGCCCGCCTGATCCGCACGGTCGATCACGTCAGGGGGGAGCTGCGCCCCGGGCTCGACGCCCTCGACGGCTTCGCCGCCCACGCCTGGCCGGCGGCGGTCGCCGGCGCGCCGCGGCGCGCCGCCATGGAGTTCCTCGAGGCGCGCGAGGAGTCCCCGCGGCGCTGGTACGGCGGCGCGCTGGGCCTGGTGGACTTCAGGGGCGGCATCAACACCGGCCTGGCCCTGAGCGTCATCCGGATCAAGGACGGGGCGGCGCAGGCGCGCGCGGGCGCCATGCTGCTGGCCGGCTCGGACCCGGCGCAGGCGGAGCGCGCGACGCGCCGCGAGGCCGAGGCC
>CAYSVD010000092.1:0-14751 GCA_964434395.1 uncultured Pseudohongiella sp. | reverse complement strand
GCCGCCGTCGACGGCGAAGACGAGCTCGTCCACCGCCGCCCGCAGGACGCCGCCGCCGAGCCTGCCGTCCGCGATGTCGATCCACGCCTCGCCCCGTCCGGCGAGCCGGTCGACCGTCACGGGCCCGAGGCGCCGGCCGGCGAACGGCGCCGAGTAGTCGGCGCCGGGCATCCTCACATGCAGCCGGCCGTTCATGTCCTCCAGATCGTCGCCCCGGACCTCCAGCGAAAAGGCGATCCGCTCGGGATTGCCCTCCAGGGCGGCGTCGACGTGCAGGAAATGGTCCTGCCCCTGGTTGCGGATGGCGGCCATGCCGCGGTCGAAGCGGTAGGCGCCGCCGTCGCGGGTGCGCACGTTGACCGCCACGCCGTCCAGCTCGAGCCGGGTGAACTCCCGGAAGGCGCGGTACAGGGCGCCGAAGTCCACTACCCCGTCCCCCGCCACGCTGACGCCGCTCAGCTCCCAGCTGCCGGAGGGGGTCTGCCGCGCGTCCAGCTCGAGGTTCTCGACGACGAACTCGCTCAGCACCCAGCGCCGGCGCAGGATGCTGCGCGCCACGTCGACGACGAGGGTGGCCGAGTCGAACGCCAGCGCGCCGGCGTCCGGATCGTCGAAGGATCCTCCGCCGTCCACCAAGAGCCGCAGCCCGTGGATCCGCGCCACCGGGCTGAAGCCGCTGAAGTCGCCTTCGATGGAGTCGATGCTGACCGGAACGCCGGTGACGCCGCGGATCTGCCTTTCGACCGCCCCGGCGTAGCCCGACAGGGCGGGCATGAACTGCCGGCCCGCGCTCACGTAGGCCGCCAGCAACACGAGGACCGCCGCGGCCGCCAGCCCCAGCTGCCGCCAGATCCGCCTGGGAAGGGATGGCCGCGTCATAATCCCGTCGTCGTCCGGCGCCGGCGTTCCGGAGGCGGCGGGCCGGCGCGGCCTCGCGGCGAGCGGGCGTCCGATGGCCGCCATGTCGTGTTGTCCGGAAGTATACACGGTTCCATCCCGCTTTTGGCGGCATCGCCCGCCGGATTTCCGGAGCCGGCCTGCCGATCAAGGCTTGCGGTTTCCTGGCGGCATGCTCCGGGCGAAATTGCCGGCGCCCGCGATGCATCGTACCCTCCCCCTCCCGAGCCCGGTCCGGCCCCCTGCGAAACCCGATGCGTGTCGACCGTTGCGAAGAGCGGCCTTGCGCTTGCCTGCGGACGACGCGCCCGCCCTTGGTCGTTCGGCATATCCAACGCGGCGCGGACGCGCTGTTGAAAAGGCGGACGATGCGGACGGCGTTTCCCGACTGAAGTGACATGTCGACAAAATCACTTGAAACCGTCGAGTTCGGGGACTTCCAAACGCCGGAAGCGCTTTGCCTCGAAGTGTGCGGCTTGGTCCGCGGCATGGGCGTTTTCCCGAACACCATCATCGAGCCCACTTGCGGCGAGGGTTCTTTCGTCCGCGCCTGCGTATCGATGTTTCCCGAATGCGAGGACGTGTTCGGATTCGAGATAAACCCCGCGCACGCGGATCGGGCCGGCTCCATAAAGAAAGCGACGATACGGAGAAAAAACGTTTTCGAGATCGATTGGCCGGAAACGATCAGGGAGATGAAGGATCCGATCCTGATGATCGGCAACCCCCCTTGGGTGACCAACTCCGCGATGAGCGCGATCGGCGGCGGGAACGTTCCCCGCAAAGGCAATGCGGAGGGGTTGCGCGGCCTGGACGCCGTCACCGGAAAAAGCAACTTCGACATCTCCGAGTGGATGATTTCGCGCTTTTTGGAGAGCCTGTCGGGGCGGTCCGCCGCGCTCGCGATGCTGTGCAAGACGTCCGCGGCGCGAAAGGCGCTCAAGAAAGCGTGGCGCCGGGGGCTGGAGATCGCGGCGGCATCCATGCACGGGATCGACGCGGCCCGCCATTTCGGCGCGTCGGTGGACGCCTGCCTGCTGCTTTGCGTGCTGAAGCCGGGGGCGGCGAGCCGGGAATGCCGGGTTCATCGATCCCTGAACCGCGCCGCCCCCCGAACCGCCTTCGGGATCCGCGACGGAAGACTGCTGTCCGATCTCGCCGCCGCCGAAGGATGCCGCCGCCTCCTTGGACGATCGCCGGCCCGTTGGCGTTCCGGCATCAAGCACGACTGCTCGAAGGTGATGGAGCTTTTCCCCGAGGGCGACGGCGCGTTCGTGAACGGTTTCGGCGAAAAGGCGATGCTGGAGAACCGCTTCCTTTACCCCATGCTCAAAAGCTCCGAGCTGATGAAGGATGCCGCGCGGCCAAGCAGATGCATGCTGGTCACGCAGCGCTCCGTCGGCGAAAGCACCTCCAAAATAAAAGACGAGGCGCCGGGGACATGGAAATACCTGCGCTCGCACGGAGAAAGACTGGACGCTCGCTCGAGCGCCGTATACCGGAACCGTCCGAGGTTTTCCATGTTCGGCGTGGGGCCCTACGCCTTCTCCCCGTGGAAGGTGGCCGTGTCGGGGTTTTGCAAGAAGCCGCTGTTCAGGCCGGTCGGCCCCCACGAGGGCAAGCCCGTGGTGCTCGACGACACCTGCTACTTTCTGCCGTGCGGGTCCGAGGAGTCCGCCCGCGCACTGACGGCGCTGCTCGCGTCGGACGAGGCCGGATCATTCTTCAACGCCCTCATCTTCCGGGACTCGAAAAGGCCCGTCACCGCGGAAGTCCTCAACAGCCTGGACTTGGGCGCGCTGGCGGCTCGCACGGGAATGGACCTGCCCGCGGAGCATGCGGGGGTACGCGCCGGAACGCCGGATCCGCCATAGCGCTCGACCGGATGTTGGACCGATGCCGGAGGCGCCGATGCGCCCCGCATCAGGCGGGCGCGCCGCCGTCCGTCCAGCAGGGCACCCCGAATTCCGCCAGCAGCCCCATGGTCTCGAACAGGGGCAGGCCCACCGCCCCGCTGTAGCTGCCGGCGATGCGCTCGACGAACACCCCGCCGAAGCCCTGGATGGCGTAGGCGCCCGCCTTGCCGGCCGGCTCGCCCGTGGCCCAGTAGGCGGCGGCCTCCCGCCCGCCGATCTCCCGGAACCGCACGGCGGTCTCCGACAGGGCCCGACCGGCGCGCCGCCCGTCGGCGACGCAGACGGCCGTCAGCACGCGGTGCTCCCGGCCGGACAGGGCGGCCAGCATGGCCAGCGCCTCCTCCCGCCCGGCCGGCTGCCCCAGCGTCCGCCCCCCGCACAGCACCACGGTGTCCGCGCCCAGGGCGGCGCGGACGGCGCCGCCGCGCCGCGCCAGACCCTCCCGCGCCTTCTCCTCCGCCAGCCGCATGGCCAGCTCCCCGGGCGCCTCGTCCGTCCGCGCCGACTCGTCGACGGCGGGCGCGGCCGCGACGAAGCGGACCCCGATCTGGGCCAGCAGCGCCCGGCGGCGCGGCGAGCCCGAGGCGAGCAGGAGCGGCGGGCCGACCATCGGGAAAGCCGCCGGGCGCCGGTCAGCGGTCCAGACGGTGGCGCATCTGGCGCAGCAGGTAGTACAGGGGCGGCCAGACCAGGGCGCTGACCGGCGCCGCCGCCAGGAAGAAATAGCCGGCGTCCCCGGCGCCGGCGGCGATCCTCTCCACCCAGTGCCCGGCCAGCAGGCCGGCGGCGGTCAGCGTCAGCACCAGCCCCGTCAGCTGCATGCCGGAGAACATCCGCAGGCGCGAGCGCCGGCTGAGGACGACGTAGCCGATCAGCACCATGCCCACCGTGTTCAGCCCCAGCGTCTGGCCCTTGAGGATGTCCAGCCCGATGCCCGTCGCCCAGGCCGAGCCGATGCCGATGCGGTAGGGCAGGGCCATCGCCCAGTAGATCCAGACCATGGGCACCCACTCGGGGCGATAGGTCATCGCCCACTCGGGGATGGGCACGACGGCCAGCAGGTAGGCGCAGAAGAAGCTCAGGATGATCGCCCAGACGGCGTCCAGGTTGCGTTGCACGGCTACCTCCGGCGTCCGGGGCCTTCGGCCAGGGCGGCGTCCGGGAGCGGCGCGGCCTCCGGGCCGGCGGACGCGTCCCGCCCGGGGACGGACACCAGCATCACGTGGCGGGTGCTGGCCATCTGCGCCAGCGGCCGCGCCTTGACCGCGACGAAGTCCTGCCCCGGGTCCGCGTGGACGCTGACGATGCGGGCCACCGGGTAGTTTTTGGGATAGACCTGGCCCATGCCGGAGCTGACCAGCAGATCCCCCGCCCGCAGGTCCTGCGTCTGGGTGACGAATTGCAGCTCCAGCGCCGGGTCGGTGCCGCGGACGCCCCGGGCCAGCGCCCGCTCGCCGTTGCGGTTCACCTCCACCGGCGTCACGTGGCGGTAGTCGGAGATCAGCAGCACCCAGCTGGCGAAGGGCAGCACCTCGTCCACCTGCCCCATCAGCCCCCGGGCGTCCAGCAACGGCTGGCCGGGGAACACCCCGTGGACCGCGCCGCGGTTGATCAGCACCCGCTTGGAAAGGGGATCCGGCGAGACGTTGATGATCTCGGCCGGCGTCACCTCGCCGTCGACGGCCTCGGTGGCCGCCTCCAGGGCCAGCAGGCGGCTGTTTTCGCTCGCCAGGGACTCGAGCAGCTGCAGCTGCCGACGCGCCACCAGCAGCTCCTCGCGCAGACGGGCGTTCTCGTCGATCAGGTCGCCCCGGGAGACCACCATGTCGTCGAACAGCAACGAGGCCCGGGCGGGCAGGTCCGCCACCCAGAGCACGGGCATGGCGGCGTAGCCCAGGCCGTTGCGGACCTGGTCCAGCCGGACCGAGCGGCCGTCGGCGAACATCAGGCCCGCCGACAGCGACAGGCAGAACAGCGCCCGGTACTCCAGCGCCACGCCCCGGCTGAACAGGCTCTTGTCGATGATCAGGCCCCCCGGTCACGCGACGGCCCGCGCGGCCCCGGCCCGCGGCGCGGGCGGGGCCGGCGGCCGCTCAGTCCATGGACAGTTCCAGGCCCTGCTCGTCCATCATCTCCATGGCCTTGCCGCCGCCGCGGGCCACGCAGGAGAGGGGGTCGTCCGATATGAGCACCGGCAGCCCGGTCTCCTCGGACAGCAGCTTGTCCATGTCCGCCAGCAGGGCGCCGCCGCCGGTCAGCACCATGCCGCTCTCGGCGATGTCCGACGCCAGCTCCGGCGGCGACTGCTCCAGCACGGCCTTGACCGCCTGGACGATGGAGGCGAGCGGCTCCTGCAGGGCCTCCAAGACCTCCTCGCTGCTCAGGGTGAAGCTACGCGGCACGCCCTCGGCGAGGTTGCGCCCGCGCACGTCGATCTCCTTCATCGCGGTGGTCGGCCCCAGCCAGGCGCAGCCGACCTCCTTCTTGATCCGCTCGGCGGTGGCGTCGCCGATCAGGCTGCCGTACTTGCGGCGCACATGGTTGACGATGGCGTCGTCGAAGCGGTCGCCGCCCACCCGCGCCGACTCGGCGTGCACCACCCCGTTGAGGGAGATGATCGCGATCTCGGTGGTGCCGCCGCCGATGTCCACCACCATGGAGCCGCTGGCCTGCTCCACCGGCAGGCCGGCGCCGATGGCGGCCGCCATCGGCTCCTCGATCAGCCACACGACGCGGGCGCCGGCGCTGGCCGCCGACTCCCGGATCGCCCGCCGCTCCACCTGGGTCGACTTGCAGGGCACGCAGACCAGCACCCGGGGGCTGGGGGGGAAGAAACTGCCCTCGTGCACCTTGTTGATGAAGTGCTGCAGCATCTTCTCGGTGACCTGGAAATCGGCGATGACCCCGTCCTTGAGGGGGCGGATGGCGGTGATGTTGCCGGGCGTGCGGCCCAGCATGCGCTTGGCGGCGATGCCCACCGCCGCCACCGTCTTCTGGCCGTTCTGGTCGCGGATGGCGACGACCGAGGGCTCGTTGAGCACGATGCCCTCGCCGCGCACGTAGATCAGGGTGTTGGCCGTGCCGAGGTCGATCGACAGGTCGTTGGAGAACATTCCCCGGATTTTCTTGAGCATGTGGATGGCCGCTTCCTTAGGGGCCGGGCGCCGCGGGCGCCGGGCGCGGGGCGGCCGGGGGAATCCCCGGCCGCGGGAAATCAAGTATAATGGATTATCCGGCAACGCCGCCAACTTATCAACGGCGGCCCGGGGCCCGGGGCGGCCGCCGCGGGCCCCCGCGCCGGCCGGCGGAGTCCGCGCATGGCGATCGACAGGCGGGAAATCGACAAGCTGGCCGGACTGGTCCGGCTGGAGATCGGCCCCGAGGAGGCGGACGAGGTGGCCCGGCGCATCGCCGAGGTGCTGGCGCTGATCGACCGCATGCGGGACGTGGACACCGAGGCGGTCGAGCCGATGGCCTACCCGCTGGAGGCGGCGCAGCGCCTGCGCCCCGACGAGGCGACCGAGCCCGACCGCCGCGACGCGCTGCAGGCCCTGGCGCCGGCCGTCCGGGACGGCCTGTACCTGGTGCCGAAGGTGGTCGAGTGAGCCCGCCGCGCGCCGGGCCGCTCCGGTGATCGGCCGCACCGTCGCCGAGCTGGCGGCCGCGCTGGCCGGCGGCGAGCTGTCCAGCGTCGAGCTGACCCGGCTGTTCCTGGCGCGCATCGAGCGGCTCGAACCCCGGCTCAACGCCTTCATCACCGTCTGCGCCGAGTCGGCGCTGGAGCAGGCGGCGGCGGCCGACGCCGCGCGGGCGCGGGGCGCGGCGGGCCCGTTGCTGGGCGTGCCGCTCGCCCACAAGGACATCTTCTGCACCGACGGGGTGCGGACCACCTGCGCCTCGCGCATGCTCGGCGACTTCGTCGCGCCCTACGACGCCGCCGTGGTGGAGCGCCTCGCCCGGGCCGGCGCGGTGATGCTGGGCAAGGCCAACATGGACGAGTTCGCCATGGGCTCGTCCTGCGAGAACAGCGCCTTCGGCCCGACCCGCAACCCCTGGGACGCCGAGCGGGTGCCCGGCGGCTCCTCCGGCGGCTCGGCCGCGGCGGTCGCCGCCGGCCTGTGCCCGATGGCCACCGGCACCGACACCGGCGGCTCCATCCGCCAGCCCGCGGCCTTCAGCGGGGTGACCGGCCTGAAGCCCAGCTACGGGCGGGTCTCGCGCTGGGGCATGATCGCCTTCGCCTCCAGCCTCGACCAGGGCGGCACCCTGACCCGCAGCGCCGAGGACGCCGCCCTGATGCTCAACGTCATGGCGGGGCCCGACCCGCGGGACTCCACCAGCGCCGACGCGCCGGCGCCCGACTACACGGCCGCCCTGGACGAGCCCCTGGACGGCCTCAGGGTCGGCGTGCCCCGGCAGCATTTCGCCGAGGGGCTGGACGACGACGTGGCGGCCGCGGTGCGGGCCGCCCTCGGCGAGCTGGAGAAGCTGGGCGCCACCCTGACGGACATCGAGCTGCCGCACAACCACCTGTCGGTCAGCGCCTACTACGTGGTGGCGCCGGCCGAGGCCTCCGCCAACCTCGCCCGCTACGACGGGACGCGCTACGGCCCGCGCTGCCGGAACCCGGCCGACCTGGAGGACATGTACCGGCGCACCCGCGCCGAGGGCTTCGGCGAGGAGGTCAAGCGCCGCATCATGGTCGGCGCCTACGTCCTGTCCGCCGGCTACCACGAGGCCTACTACCGGAAGGCGCTGAAGCTGCGGCGGCTGATCCGCGGCGACTTCGACGCGGCCTTCGAGAAGGTGGACGTCATCGTCGGCCCCACCACGCCCCACGCCGCCTTCCCGCTCGGGGCGAAGTCCGACCCGGTGTCCATGTACCTGGAGGACATCTACACCATCGCCGTCAACCTGGCCGGGCTGCCGGCCGTCTCCGTCCCGGCCGGCATGGCGGACGGCCTGCCGGTCGGCATGCACATCGTCGGCCGCGGCTTCGACGAGGCGCGGGTGCTGAACGTGGCGCACCGTTTTCAGCGGCACACCGACTGGCACCTGCGGCGCCCGCCGGACTTCGCCGGAGATGCGGCGTGAGCTGGGAGACCGTCATCGGCCTCGAGGTGCACGTGCAGCTGTCGACCCGCTCGAAGCTGTTCTCCGCGAGCGGCGCCGCCTTCGGCGCCCCGCCCAACACCCAAGCCGGGCTGTACGACCTCGCCATGCCCGGCACGCTGCCGACGGTGAACGAGGCCGCGTTGCGCTGCGCGGTGAAGTTCGGGCTGGCCATCGGCGCGGAGATCGGCCGGCGCTCGGTGTTCGACCGCAAGAACTACTTCTACCCCGACCTGCCCAAGGGCTACCAGATCACCCAGCTGGACCATCCCGTGGTGGGCCGGGGCGGCCTCGCCATCGTCCTCGAGGACGGCACGGAGAAGACGATCGGCGTGACCCGCGCGCACCTCGAGGAGGACGCCGGCAAGTCCCTGCACGAGGGTTTCGAGGGGCTGTCCGGCATCGACCTGAACCGGGCCGGCGTGCCGCTGCTGGAGATCGTCTCGGAGCCGGACATGCGCAGCGCCGCCGAGGCGGCGGCCTACCTGAAGAAGCTGCACACCATCATCCGCTACCTCGACATCTCCGACGCCGTCATGGCCCGGGGCTCCATGCGCTGCGACGCCAACGTCTCCGTGCGCCGGCGGGGCGAGACCGCGCTGGGAGAGCGCACCGAGATCAAGAACGTCAACTCCTTCCGTTTCGTGGAGAAGGCCATCGAGCACGAGGCGCGGCGGCAACAGGCGCTGCTCGAGGACGGCGGCGAGGTGGTGCGGGAGACCCTGCAGTACGACGCCGCCCGGAACCGCACCCGGCCCATGCGCGGCAAGGAGGCGATCAGCGACTACCGGTACTTCCCGGAGCCGGACCTGCTGCCGGTGGTCATCGACGACGCCTACATCGAGGCGGTGCGCGCGGAGCTGCCGGAGCTGCCGGACGCCCGGAAGGCGCGCTTCGCGCGCGAGCACGGCATCGGCGGCTACCTGGCGGGGGTGCTGACGGCCGAGCGGGAGCTGGCCGACTTCTACGAGGCGCTGGGCGCGGAGATCGGCGACTTCCCGTCCGCCGCCAAGCTGGTCGCCACCCAGCTGCGCGGACGCCTGAACGAGGAGGGCCGCTCGATCGCGGACTCGCCCGTCACGGTCGCGCAGATGGCCGAGATCGTGCGGCTGCGCGACGCGGGCCGGATCTCCGGCAGCGCCGCCGGCGCCATGATCCAGTCGGCCGAGGACGGCATCCAGGCGGGCGAGGACGTGAACGCCCACGTCAAGCGGAAAGGGCTGGAACTGATGGCGGACGCCGGCGAGACCGAGCGGCTGGTCGATGAGGTCATCGCCGCCAGCCCGGACCAGGTCCGGCAGTTCCGGGAAGGCAAGGAGCAGGTGCTCGGCTTCCTGGTGGGCCAGGCGATGAAGCGGTCGAAGGGCAAGGCGAACCCGCCCGAGGTCAACCGGCTGCTGCGGGAGAAGTTGGCGAAGGAGTAGGCGGCGGCCTTCAGCGCCGGCGGCGCGGCCCCGCGCGGCCGGCGCCGCCCCGCCCGGATGCGCGCCCGCCCTCCGCGCGCCGGAAGCGGGACGGCTGGGAGAACGGCGGCGCCGGCGCCAGCATCTCCTCCGCCGGATGCCGGCAGTCGAGCCGGTGGCCCAGCTGCTCCTCGATGGGGGGCAGCAGGAAGGAGTCCTCCTCGCAGGCGAAGCTGATCGAGGTGCCCGCCGCGCCGGCGCGGCCGGTGCGCCCGATGCGGTGCACGTAGTCCTCCGACTCCTCCGGCAGGGTGTAGTTGATCACGTGGCTTACGTCCTCGATGTGCAGGCCGCGCCCGGCCACGTCGGTGGCCACCAGCACCTTGATGCGGCCCGTCTTGAAGTCCTCCAGCGTGCGCAGGCGCTTGTGCTGGGGCACGTCGCCCGAGAGCATGCCGCAGCTGACGCCGTTGCGGTGCAGGTTGTCCGCCAGCCGGGCCACCTGGTCGCGGCGGTTGCTGAACACCAGCACCCGGACCGCATCCGGCGCCGTCACCAGGTTGTACAGCAGGTCGTACTTCTCGGCGGTGGTGACCAGGAACACCTTCTGGTCGACCGCCTCGGCCGCCACCTTCTCCGGCTCCACCTCCACCATCACCGGGTCCATGGCCCAGCGCTCGCTCAGCTCGATCACCTGCCGCGGGAAGGTGGCGCTGAACAGCAGGGTCTGCCGGCAGTCCCGGCGCGGGGTGCGGGACACGACCTGGCGCACCTGGGGGATGAAGCCCATGTCCAGCATGCGGTCGGCCTCGTCCAGCACCAGCAACTCCACCAGGCCCAGGTGCAGCTTGCCGCCGCGCGCGAAGTCCAGCAGGCGCCCCGGGGTGGCGACCACGATGTCCACCGGCTTCGCGTCCAGCGCCCGCTCCTGCTTCCCGTAGTCCTCGCCGCCGACCAGGGTGACGGTGTGGAGGTCGCAGAAACGGGTCAGCTGGTCCGCGTCGCTGGCGATCTGGATCGCCAGCTCCCGGGTCGGCGCCACGATCAGGGCCCGGGGCTCCGCCAGGTAGCGCTCCTCCCGGGGCGGGTTGGACAGCAGGTCGTTGATGATGGTGATCAGGAAGGCGGCGGTCTTGCCGGTGCCGGTCTGGGCCCGGCCGGTGACGTCGTGGCCCGCCAGGGTGTGCGTCAGGCTCGCCGCCTGGATCGGGGTGCAGCGCTCGAAGCCCAGCTCCCGGATGGCCCGGCGCAGGGGCTCGTGCAGGTCGAATTTGTCGAACGAGGGCTGTTGCTCGGCGGTTTCGCTGTTCATAAGTTGGGCTGCGCGGTTCGCGGGTCCGGCGGCGGGAGCGTTGATGCCCGCCAGCGGGTGATTGACGATGGCGCATGATAACCGGAAGAAGGGTGCGACGCAAATCTCTTATGTCGCCTCTTATGTCGCCTCTCTTGCCGCATCTTTCCCGTCGGGCGTTTCCTACCGGCGAACCAGCTTCGCGGTATTCCTGTCGTAGCGGTACTGATCCAGCGTTTCGTCCTTGATTCTCTCGACGACCTCGTCGATGACGGGAAGCGGTACCAGAAACCATTCTCGTGGAACGAACGGCTTCCCGAAACGATCCTTGATTTCAATGTCCAGCCTGGCGCCACCGAAGAATTTATGAAGAAGGCTCTCCAGTTTTTTGCGGTCTATATTAAAAAGCTCATAGGTGGCGACGACTTCCACACCCGCAAGCAGATACGTAGGATCATGCTTTGCGCCCGAAACCCGGTTCCTGACATCGCCGCCCGTCACTCCGATCTTATGTATCACATGCCGGTTTTTGGCAACAACCGGATGTTTTGAGTCGCTGCGAAGGACGTAGATAGTGCCGCTGGGCAGTTTCTCCTGATCCACTTCCTCTGAAAACAACGGACCGGCGGGCAGATCGGTTATGCGTCTGCCGGTCTTGTCCTTATTGAGCGCTCTCTGCAACGACCTTAGCAACAGGTCGCTCTCCGTCCCGTTGTCGAATATAACGCGCAACCGGCTGTCCGGCTTGCCGTTTTCATGAACAAATTTCCCCCCCATATGGGCAACTATCGCTTTCTGACCGGAGAGCACGAAGAGATCACCTTCGTTGATTCCCGCATCGTCCTTAAATGGAATTGTTTTGCGCAGGCCCTGGTCAAGTTCGTGCTGCACCGCCTGAAAAATCGGTCCGTACTTATCGAAATCCTCACACTTCGTCCGTTGCGCGATTGTTTCCGCGCTTCTGATTTCAGCGCGAGGCTTCACATGCTTTAGAACGGTGATGTCATCCTTGCCCCGCTCGCCCGCCCCGATTTGAGCCAGAATTTCCTTATTCGACAGTTTTTCAGGGCCGGCAAGTTCTTCAGCGTCAAAGTCCCCTTGCAGAAGTTTTTGATGATCCAATTTTTCCACCAACTTCCTGATATCCGGACATGATCGAATCCGCTTCAACCGGACGGCGTATAGCTTTTCAAATGTCCCGGCATCATCGGTATGCATGGGGAGCTTTCCATGCTCCTCGACAAAGCGCTGGATATCTTCGAACCCTGCGATCACCCTCTCCTCCAGCGGTGTGCGGTCCTCTTTCATCACATCCTCAGGTTCGATGCCAAGCTCATCGAGAATCTCTCTATTGGTTTTCTTATCCATTGTCTTTCCTCGCCTCCATTCTTCTTAGAGCCGCCACCCCTTCCGCCATTCGTCTTTCCCAAGGGTCGCCGGATGTCAATTCGGGATTGCGTCCACGCTCTTTCTTAAAGCGCACGGCCCTTATTGCCAGATCACGCGCTTCCTCTTCCGAAAGTCTGATTTTCTTAGCGCCAATAACCTCAGTTATTTGCTTAAGCCTAGCCTCATCTATGGATTTTGAAAGGACCGAATACACTCCCCCGAATGGATTGATGCTATCGATGAGATCAATGCTCAATTCTCTTACATCCAAGACAAATTTCTTGACCCCGTCGACAAAAGCCGTGTTCGCGGAGTTTCCGGATCCATCAGCTTGCGTCTCGACTTGTTGGGTTATAGCCAACGCAGCCACCGCATGTTGCCGGACAGCCTCCTGATCATCCTCGTCCAGTTCCGGACACCTGTCCTTGACGATTTTTCCCATGCGGACCTGAGTCAACTCCTGCGGTATTATTTCTTTATTGAACAAGCCCTGCTCGAGAAGCGTATCATCCTGAAGAAATGCCGCAACCAGCTCGCTCAGATCTTCCCGGCAAATCTGTTTGGCGGCATCGCTTTTCGGTTCCGCCAGCCCCTTTATTTCAATCTGAATTTCACCCGTGTCAGGATCGACCTCAACATCGCCGTTGGACGGCTTGTCAGGATCCTTCGGCGAAAAACTGAACTTGGGGACAAGAACCTGCTCCATAAGCAGACTGGCCGCTATTGCTTTCAAGGTGTCGTTAACGGCATTCGTAACCGCATCCTCGGATGCGTCAGGCTCGGCGATCAGGTTGGTGAACCGCGCGCGCGTTTTTCCTTTCGCATCGCGGGTGGCGCGGCCAATAATTTGGACGACCTCGGTCAAGCTGGACCGATAGCCTACGGTCAGCGCATGCTCGCACCATATCCAGTCAAAACCTTCCTTCGCCATGCCCAAGGCGATGATAATGTCTACGTGATCCCGATCACTGTTGGTTTCCGGCATTTTAAGGGATGCCGACACCTTCCCTCGTCTGGCTCCGTCGTCATCCACCAAGTCGGCCACTTTCAGCAACTTCCCGTCGTTGGTCCGAATCAACTGAAACCCCGTGTCGGGATCAGTTTCAATCCACTGGCCGATAGCATCATAGATGCTCTCTGTTTCACTGTATTTATCTTTCTGGCTTTCACGCGATGTGGGATGTGGAATGTGAATAATCGTCTTCTCGCTGAGGTCAAGCACATCCTGTATTTCGTTCGTGTAATCGCCGCTGGAATAAAAGTAGTATCCAATGTTCAATGCTTTAAGGTACTCGTATCCGTTAAGCTGCTCGTAGTATGTGTAAGTCACCGTTTCAAACTTCGCCTCGTCTTCCGGCGACAACACAGGCTCCGCATCGCCTCTGAAATACGACCCTGTCATCGCCACGATATGAGTTTTCCCGCGAGCGATTAACTGCGCCAGCATCCCGCCCAATACATTTTCACGGTTGGTGCTGACATGATGAATTTCATCCACCGCGAGCAGACAGCCGTCGAAGAGTTCCACGCCGTACTTATCAACCGCAAACCGGAATGTCGCGTGGGTGCAGACAAGCGCACGGTCTTCACCATCCATAAATGACTTGACGGATTTCACCTTGCCGCCGTCTTCGCCTGGGGCGTTGCACAGGTTCCATTTAGGAGTGACCTTCCAATCCCAGTAGTAGCCGTATCTGCTCAATGGCGTGTCAGCAAAGCTCGCGCCGATTTGTTTTTCCGGGACGATCACGAGCGCCTTCCTGACTCTCTGTTGGTGCAACTTGTCCAGCGCAATGAACATCAGGGCCCGGCTTTTTCCCGATGCCGGCGGAGACTTGATCAAAAGATATTTCTCGCCTCGTTTTTCATAAGCCCGCTCCTGCATCACTCTCATTCCCAATTCGTTGGATCTTTTCGAGCTGCCGTCACAGGCGTAGTTCACGGAAATCGAAGGTATGGAATCACTATCTGCCATGACCGGAACCCTCTCTTAGTTCTTTGTGGACGGCGCGTCGTCGCCCGTCATTTTTACGTACAAGTTAAACAGCTTTTCCAAGCGCTCGGTATCATTGTTGAACAAGCGGCCAATGTAGATCCGTTCCAATACCTCATCATTCCAATCATGCGCATCCTGCAGATTTTGCGGCATCTTCTTAGGATCGTACAAGTCTGCCATGGTTTTTGGGAAATGCTCTTCTCGGGCAACAAGAATCTTTTCAGCCGAATACGTTAGATCCTGTTTGTTTTTCTTAGTCATGGGCGGAACTGGAAATGTGTTCCAACCCATAAGGTTGGAGTAACGAAATCCCGTTCCTATCCTTCCGCACACCGTTGCAATCCATATTAAATGCAATCGAGAGGCTATGATCGCCATGTTCCACAGAGGGGCATCGTAAAGAGCGGCAGCAGCGTTATTTATAATACATTTTTTATCTAGTACGCCGACAGGCAAATACTTGCGGTTTTCTGATGTGACAATAGGAATGATGATAAAGTGCGATTTTCCTGCGCGATCTTCTTGAAATTTGTGAGGGGGCTTCGCTTGGTTGGGTGGAGGCTATCAGAGCTGGACGCCGTCCGGAAGCACGTCTAGCCCGCCATAGTGGAAGAGAATGGCGTCGAGGAAGTTGTCCTTGTTCCTGAACCCCCTCGCCTTGACCTTCACCATCTTGATCCGGCTGTTCACGCTTTCCGCCATGCTGTTGTTGGCGCGCAGGATGATGGCGTTGATGATGCCCCACAG
>CAYSVD010000091.1:0-15256 GCA_964434395.1 uncultured Pseudohongiella sp. | reverse complement strand
TTCCGCACCCGGTTGGCGATGAACCACTCCTGGATGTCGCCCATCACCTTGAGCGAGAACTCGGTGGAGAAGATGCAGGTGTTCTGCCCCTGGTCCTCCTTGAGGATGTCCGCCTGCACCGTCCCCCGCACGCTCGCGAGCGCCCGGGCCCGGACCGCCTCGCGCTCGTCCGGCTCCGGCGCCCGCCCATGCTCGGCCGCGAAGGCCTCGAGCCGCTGGTCGATGGCGGCGTTGAGGTACATGGCCAGGATGGCCGGCGCCGGGCCGTTGATGGTCATGGACACCGAGGTCGACGGGTCGCACAGGTCGAAGCCCTCGTACAGGGCCTTCATGTCGTCGAGGGTGGCGACGGACACGCCCGAGTTTCCGATCTTGCCGTAGACGTCCGGCCGCGGCGCCGGGTCGAAGCCGTACAGGGTCACCGAATCGAAGGCGGTGGACAGGCGCTTGGCCGGGGAGTGCGCGGACAACTGCCGGAAACGCCGGTTGGTGCGGAAGGCGTCGCCCTCGCCGGCGAACATGCGGGTCGGCGCTTCGCCATCGCGCCGGAACCGGAACACCCCGGCGGTGTAGGGGAACTCCCCCGGCACGTTCTCCAGCAACAGCCACCGGGCCAGCTCCCCGTGGTCCTCGAAGGCCGGCAGCGCCACCCGCGGGATGCGGGTGCCGGACAGGCTGGTCCGGAACAGCGCGGTGCGCCGCTCCCCGCCCTGGACGCTTTCCGCGTACTCGTCCCCGGCGTAGTCCCGGCGCCGCCGCGGCCAGTCCGCCAGCAGCCGCTTGAGCCGGCCGTCCAGCGCGCGCTCCTTCTCCGCGATCAGGCCGTCCAGCGCCGCGCCGTCCCCGCCGGCCGCATCCAGCATGGCCCGGCTGGCTTCGAGCTGCTGCCGCTGCCGGGCCAGCGCGGCCTGCTCCGCGACCCGGGCGCGCCAGCCGCGGACCGTCTCGGCGATCTCCGCCAGGTAGCGCCGCCGGCGCTCCGGCACGACCAGGGAGCGGTCGCTCGAGGCGCGCACGCCGGCCTTCGGGATGCGCGGGGCGAACTCCTTGAGGCCGCGCCGCCGGAGCGCGGCCAGCAGCGCCTGGTACAGGGCGGTGACGCCGTCGTCGTTGAACTTCGAGGCGATGGTGCCGTACACCGGCATCTCCTCCGGCTCCCGGTCGAAGGCCTCCCGGTTGCGCCGCACCTGCAGCGAGACGTCCCGCAGCGCGTCGTCGGCGCCCCTGCGGTCGAACTTGTTGATGGCGAAGGCGTCGGCCAGGTCGAGCATGTCGATCTTCTCGAGCTGGGTGGCGGCCCCGAACTCCGGCGTCATCACGTACAGCGAGACGTCCGCCAGCGGCACGACGCCGGCGTCGCCCTGGCCGATGCCGGGGGTCTCGACGATGATCAGGTCGAAGCCGGAGCGCCTGGCCGCGCCGATGGCCTGCCGGATGCCGCGGGGCGCCTCCCCCGCGCCCCGGGTGGCCAGAGAGCGCATGAAGACGTTCGGATGATCGATCGCGTTCATCCGCACCCGGTCGCCGAGCAGGGCGCCGCCGGTCCGGCGGCGGGTCGGATCGACCGCCAGCACGGCGATGCGCAGGGACTCGCCGCTGTCCAAGCGCAGGCGGCGCACGAGCTCGTCGACGCAGGAGGACTTTCCGGCCCCGCCGGTGCCGGTGACGCCCAGCACCGGCGCGCCGGCGGCGGCGTCCAGCGCGGCCAGGGCGTCCGGGCCGTACGCGCCGCTCTCGATGCCGGTGATGGCCCGGGCCAGGGCGCCGTGTCCGCCGCCGGCCAGCTCCTCCGGGGCGGGCGGGGGCGGCCGGGCGCCGGCGGCGCGGGTGCGCTCGAGCAGGTCGTCGATGATGCCCTCGAGCCCCAGCCGCTGGCCGTCGGCGGGCGAGTAGATGCGGGTCACGCCGCAACCGTGCAGGGTCTCGATCTCCTCGGGGACGATGACCCCGCCGCCGCCGCCGAAGACCCGCGCGCGGGAGCAGCCGAGCTCCCGCAGCCGCTCGACGAGATACCGGAAATACTCGACATGCCCGCCTTGGTAGGAGCTGACCGCGACGGCGTCCACGTCCTCCTGCAGCGCGGCGTCGGCGACTTCCGCCACGGAGCGGTTGTGGGCGAGGTGGACGACCTCCGCGCCGGCGGCCTGCAGCATGCGGCGCATGATGTTGATGGCCGCGTCGTGGCCGTCGAACAGGCTGGCGGCGGTGAGCACCCGGATCGGGAGCCCGTCCGGCGCCGTCCGCCGGGACGCGGAAGGCTGGATGTCGACGGCCGTCATGGGGCCTCCGGGGTCCGCCGGCGGGGGCGCGGCCGCGCCGCGCGCCGACAGTTTAGCGCAATTGGCGGTCAGAGGAGGGACGGCTGGCGGGAACCGCCCGCTTCGGCGCCGGCGGAAGCTCCGCCGCTGGAAACCGCCGCGATCGGATCTCCCAGCAGCAGGAAGTCGGGAATCGAAGGAGGGGGCGCGGTCCTCAGACCGTCGTCGGCATCCGCCTCGAGCGCGTCGCGCAGTTCCATGAGCAGGCGCCCGAGGACGTTCCGGCCAGCCAGCTTTCCGCCCGCGTCGGCTTTCGCGCCCCAGAAACCGTCCCGGCGCGAGCGCTCGACGATGGGGCGGCCGCCGGTCTCCCGCAGCAGCCCGCCGAAATCCCGCCGGTGTTGCGCGAGCTTCACGCGCAGGCACCAGCGCATGACGTCCACGCGCGCGGCATCCCAGTCCGGTCGGGCGTCCTCCCGCAGCGCTTGGGCGAGCCGCTTCGCCGTCATGGGGCTGCGCGCGTCGATGATGCGGCGCTGCGCGTCCGGCAGGTGCGGAAAACGGCACGCCTGGTAGAGGGCCTCGGCGGTGAGGACCGCGACGCCGTTCACGAGCAGGGGAAAACCCGGCGCCATGTTCGACAGGCCGCCGAACCGCTCCCTCGTTCCCTGGAAGACGATGCAGGCGGTGGGGTCGTAAACGCGGGTCCGGACCATTCGGCGCGCCCCCGGCTCCGTCCCGGCGGGATCTCAGTCCCCAAGCCGCTCGATCCGGTAGCCCAGGGCCTCGAGCCGCTTCAGGATCTGCCGGCTTTGCTTTGCGTCCCGGGTCTCCACGGTGACGTACAGCTCCGCCTCCCTGACCGCGGCGTGGGCGAACATGCGCTGGTGCGAGACCTCCAGGATGTTGCCGCCGAGCTTCCCGATCGTCGCGGCGATGTCGGACAGGGTGCCGGGCAGGTCCTGGATGCGGATCCGGTAGCGCACGATGCGCCCCCTGCGCACCAGCCGCCGCATCAGCACCGCCGCCAGGATGCGCGAGTCGATGTTGGCGCCGCACAGCACGATGCCGACGTGCTGCTCCTTGAACTTGTCGGGGTTGTCCATGAGGGCGGCCAGACCCGCCGCGCCGGATCCTTCGACGACCGTCTTCTCGATGGACAGCAACAGGTCGATCGCCTCCTCGATGAGCTCCTCGCGCACCACCAGGATGCCCTCGGCCAGCCGCCGGACGACCTCCAGGTTCCGCTCGCCGGGGCGCTTGACCGCGATGCCCTCGGCGATGGTGGAGCCGCCCGGCTCCTCCTCCCGTCCGTACAGGATCCGGCTGGCGCTGGCGTGGCCCGCCGCCTCCACGCCGACGATCCGGATCTCCGGCCGGATGGCCTTGGCGGCGGTCGCGACGCCCGCGATCAGGCCGCCGCCGCCGACGGGGACGATGATGGCGTCCAAGTCCGGCTTCACGGCCAGCATCTCCAGCGCGATGGTGCCCTGGCCCGCCACGATGTGCTCGTCGTCGTAGGGGTGGACGAAGACCAGCCCCTCCCGCTCGGCCAGCTCCCGGGCGTGGACCTCCGACTCGTCCAGGGACCGGCCCTTGAGGATGACCCTCGCGCCGAAGTTCTCCGTGTCCTCGACCTTCACGTTGGGGGTGGCCTCCGGCATCACGATGGTCGCCGGCACGCCGAGCCGCTGCGCGTGGCAGGCCACGGCCTTGGCGTGGTTGCCGGCCGACATGGCGACGACGCCCCCGGCGCGCTCCTTTGCGGACAGCGTCAGCAGCTTGTTCAGGGCGCCGCGGTCCTTGAAGGAGGAGGTGAACTGCAGGTTCTCGAACTTCAGCCACACCTTGGGGCCGAGCATCTCGGACAGAGTGAGGGAATGCTCGAAACGGGTGTGGACCACCGCCGGGCCGATCCGCTCGGCGGCCGCCCGGACGGCGTCGAGGTCCACCGTCACCGCGGCTCTCCCGGTTTACGTTTCCCCAGTTCTCCCTGCTCCGCCTGCTCCGCCAGCCGCTCCAGATCCCGGACGCTGAAGCGGGGCAGTTCGAAGGCGGGCAGCTCCTTGACGATTTCCGGATCGGGCTCCAGCCGCTGACCGGTCTTTCCCTTCTTGGCGTACTTCATTATGTTCAGCACGTGGCGCATGGACTCCAGACACGCCTTGTCGCGGTTGTTGCCCTCGACGACCAGCCAGGGATTGTCGGTGGTCGAGGTCAGTTTGAACATGAACTCCTTGTAATCGGTGTACTCGCCCCACTTGGCCTGCGCCTGCGCGTCCACGGTGCTGAGCTTCCACCGCTTCAGCGGGTTTTTCTTGCGCTCTTTCATCCGGTGGGCCTGTTCCTTCTCGTCGATGGAGAACCAGAACTTGATCATGTACAGGCCGCCGTCCGTCAGCATGCGCTCCAGCAACGCCACCTGCTCCAGAAACATCCGGTACTCCTTCTTGGTGCAAAAGCCCATGACCGGCTCCACCACGGCGCGGTTGTACCAGCTGCGGTCGAAGAAGACGATCTCGCCGGGGTTGGGCAGTTCCTTCAGGTAGCGCTGGAAGTACCACTGCCCCTTCTGTTGCTTCGAGGGCTTGGGCAGCGCCACGATGCGGTAGTGGCGCGGATTGAGGAAGCGCACGAAGCGCATGATCGTGCTTCCCTTGCCGGCGGCGTCGCGGCCCTCGAAGATGACCAGCAACCGGCGCCTGGACGCCTTGATGTAATCCTGAAGGCGCACCATCTCGATCTGGAGGTCGAGGAACTCGGGTTCGTTCTCAAGCGCGTGCAGCGGCATGGGGAATGCGGTCCGGGCGGCCTCCGGTCACGGCGAAGCGGCCGGCGGCCGCCGCGCCGGCGTCCCGCCGAGCATCTTCTTCGGGTCGACCCAGCGGTCGAAATCCTCGGCGCTCACATGTCCCGAGCGAAGCGCCGCCTCCCTGAGAGTCAGGCCCTCCCGGTGGGCGAGGGAGGCGATCTCGGCGGCCTTGTAGTAGCCGATATGGGGGTTGAGGCTGGTCGCCAGCATCAGCGAGTTCTCGAGGTGGCGCTCGATGACCGGCAGATTCGGCTCGATGCCGGCGGCGCAGCGCCTGTCGAAGCTCGCGCAGGCGTCGCCGATGAGCCGCGCGCTGCCCAGCACGTTGGCGGCGATCAGCGGCTTGAACACGTTGAGCTGGAGATGGCCGTTGCCGCCGCCGATGCCCACCGCCACGTCGTTCCCCATCACCTGGGCCGCCACCATGGTCAGGGCCTCCGGCTGGGTCGGGTTGACCTTGCCGGGCATGATGCTGGAGCCCGGCTCGTTGGACGGGATGATCAGTTCGCCGATGCCGCAGCGCGGGCCGCTGGCGAGCAGGCGGATGTCGTTGCCGATCTTCATCAGGCTCACCGCGACGCGGCGGAAGGCGCCGCTCAGCTCCACCATGGCGTCGTGGGCCGCCAGCGCCTCGAACTTGTTGGGCGCCGTGACGAAGGGCAAGCCGCTCAGCTCGGCGATGACGGCGGCGACCTCCTCGGCGTAGCCCTCCGGCGCGTTCAGTCCGGTGCCCACGGCGGTGCCGCCCAGCGCCAGCTGCGCCACCAGGGGCAGGGCGCCGCCGATGGCCCGGACCCCGTTGTCCAGTTGCTGGACATGGCCGCCGAGTTCCTGTCCCAGGGTCAGCGGGGTGGCGTCCATGCAGTGGGTGCGCCCCGTCTTGACCACGTCGCGGAAGGCCTCGGCCTTCGCGGCCAGCGTGTCCCGCAACCCGCCCAGGGCCGGCAGGGTCAGTTCGGCCGCGAGCCGGTACGCGGCGATGTGCATGGCGGTCGGGAAGGTGTCGTTGCTGCTCTGGCTTTTGTTGACGTCGTCGTTGGGGTTCAGGATCTTCTCGGCGTCTCCCAGGGCGCCCCCGGCCAGCTCCTGCGCCCGCCAGGCGATGACCTCGTTGACGTTCATGTTGGTCTGGGTGCCGCTGCCGGTCTGCCAGACGACCAGCGGGAACTCCCCGTCCAGTTCGCCGGCCATGATCTCGTCGCACACCCGGACGATCAGCTCCATCTTGTCCTTTTCCAGCGCGCCGAGCCGGTGGTTGACGATGGCTGCGGCCTTTTTCAGGCAACCGAAGGCGTGGATGATCTCCACGGGCATGCTGCCCGGCTCGCCGATGCGGAAGTTGTGACGGCTGCGCTCGGTCTGCGCGCCCCAGTACCGGTCCGCAGGCACCCTCACCTCGCCCAGCGTGTCTTTTTCGATGCGGTGTTTCATGGAGGATGTCCGTGCCCGGTTGCCGACCCCTTGGAATGTTCGTGCTCCTCGTATATGCGGAAAATGGCGTCGACTTGACGGGTCGTGCATGACGTGATTTTCGCTAACACTTTCATTTGCTCCCTGCAGGCCAAACTGTCAGCTTCAATGGGATAATTGACCCGATGACTCACCGCTCCCCAAACTTCTTCACTCAGTGTTCTTACTTGAACCTCGCAGGTTCTTCCTTTACCGACCACGTAATGAACGCTCGTGTATAGGTCTTTGGTTCGATCCTCGGTTTCGATGCCATGGGCATTAAAGAATTCCTTTGATTCCATGTCCCATACCTTTGCAATTGGTCCTTCCCTCAAGTCATACCCATCGCTTTTAAAAAGGTCCTTCAGATGCGAGTCGATCTCAATTATTTGTTCTGTGTGAAGATGCAATATTCTTATGCCCGCAAGGTTGTTGATTTTTTCGAATAGATTTTCCGCGCTGATATTGAAAGGGGTCTTCTCGGACTTGCACTTCAGGAGATTTCTTTGAAGCTTGTGCGCTAGACTGTCAGGCTCCTTGATTCGAGATCTAAGTGAATGAATTAAAGGCGCTAAGTCGTGAGATTTTTCCAGCATGTTTTTGACAGCAGTTAAAAACATGCCCATGTCAGGCATATCTTTTTTGAATTCGGAGACCAAGGAGGAAATCAATCTTTCCTCCTGTTGTGTAAGGGTTGGCTTGGTCATTGCTGGTCACTCAAAGCAAAAAATGTTACGCGGTCTTCTTGATGATAGCTTCGGCAATGCCAGAAAACGTCTTTGATGCATTATCCCGATGGCTTTTAGACCCAGATGTGGTGTTTACTATGGATCGGCCTTCGGCTTGAGAATCCGTAACCAGTACGCCGTAATCTTTAACTTCCCCTAATTTGAAATCTGCCACCGGGCCCGAAGCCAGACAAGGGTCTATACTTTTCATAATAGAAACAATATTTTCCTGAACACCTTTTTGAATTCTGTTGACAAAAAATGCTTGGGCTCTCATGACCTTACCGGCACGGAGCTTGAATCGTTGAGGAATATATCCAAGAAACAATGGTTTGCCAGGCAACAGACAAGTGTCATCCGGCGCAAGTTTCGAGAGAGTATTCCAATGTTTTATCCAGACCGCTAGCGAGGCTCCCAGCGTCTTCAATGCCCTTAAAGAAAATAAATCACATGCAACCGGTACAATGAAATAATCACAGTCCAGCAGAATGGCCCTGTTCAGCGGGCCAATATTGGGTCCGGTGTCAAAAAAAACAAAATCTGCGTCGACATCATCAGCTGTCCGGTTAACAAGCCTACTGATAGCACTCATTCCTCTGAATCCTTTTCTTTTTAGCAAGGAGCATTGGCCCCAAAAATCATTAAGCTCAGTTTCAAAGTCTGACAGTCGAACATCGCCCGGAATAAGAAATACTGCTCCATCATCCACACCGTCGATTTCATAAGGATCAACTGCCTTTATGTCACCGTCCGCGTCTACTAGCGGTTTTAGAGCAGACCAGATAGTACGTCCGTCTTCGCCATCCGAGTGTTCCAGTAGATCATCGACGACTTCGGGCGGCAATAGGTATGAGGTGAGGTTGGATTGGGGGTCAGCATCAACAACAAGCACTTTCTTTCCTATCGCTGCAATTGAGAAAGCAACATTCGCCGAAAGGGTTGTTTTGCCAACGCCCCCCTTATGGTTAAAAAAAGCAATCCTTCTAGCCTTGCCGCGGCTATCCATGTGTCATAGACCCTTGTTAGATGGATCGATAGAGACGGCGGAAGACTTCTTTCTGTTTGCCTTCGCTCGAGGCTGTCGAGGGCGAATTCTCGCGATTGCTTGTTGAGCCGCTTTCTTGTCGGGCAAGGCTTCCACAAAAACCTCTCCGACAACGCCCAATTGTTTTGCTCCTTTGGTCGAAGTCACCAAGTATTCTTTTTTGGTAGCGTTTTCGACCGCGTGAGCCGCATTCGAAAACCTACGCTGCGCGGCCTCGGTATTCAACTTGCTGATATCGATGGTTTTAAATTGGACTATGTCTCGATAATGAGTAAGGTAGTACGCTAGACAAGCCACTCGATCAATATCGGTGGTCGGCTTCTTGTCCAGAAGAAATTCTTTGGGGCTCATAGAGCGGTCTTCGGTAAAGCTAGGGCGTTGGGGTGGCTCAATGGCGGATCTTAAAACTCCTTTGGACTCCGGCAAATTAAAAAATGTCGAAACCGTTCGAATAAAAAGTGAGCGATCATCATCGCTTGGCAATTCACCAAATAAAGAAATCACCTTCTTCAAGGTTTCCGCCCGGCTGTCGTTGTCAGCCTGATTATCCATCTCGCTCATTGCACGAATACCTCGTTTGGATAACAATTGGCAATAATCTACTGAGTGTCTAGGGCCCAATGGACTCGTTTCCACTTGCCCGCCTCCAGCAGAATACCGCGAAATATAATAAGCCATGGGTGATAAGTTATCAAGCTGCAAAACGATGATTCTGTAAAACGATGATTCGATATGCAATTTTGTGGACGACAGGGCGTTGCGGTCAACCCATTGATTTTGTTTGTTTATTTTTAAATGATAACGGATGCCTGACATAGAAAAAACAATAGGGTGGTGTAATCTGGGATCTATTTTCTGATGGGCAAAGCAAGACTGGCAGTCGTGCGACATGCCTGAGGCGACTTTCAGCCTTCCGCCGACGCTTGAAATTTTACGATAGGAACTGTTTTTTGCCCGAAAACTGCCCCCCCCCTGCGAGGATCCTCAACCATGTGGACGTGGTTCGCACACGGGCGGAAGGCCTGCAATCTGTCCGCTGTCGGATCTTTGCCGGTTCAGAAGCCGCTCCGTCATAGCCGATCAAGCGCTTTGCGGACAATGCTTTCAAGATCCGCCCCGACGCGCCCGAAGCCCAGGGTTCGGGCGATCACCCGGATCAGTTCTTCGTTCCCGACGTTGCCGCACTCCTTTTCAATTAGCCGGGCGCAGGCGATGATCTCGTCGGGCGGAATGCACCGCGCTTCGTCGGCGGGCGCCAACGCCTCGTCGCGGTCGCGGACCGGGATGTTGGCGAACTGCTCGGCGGTTCCCCAGAAATCTCCCCGGTTCAGCAACCGCCCCCTCTTCTTGGCCCGGGCCAGGCCCTCGTCCACGCGTCGCCGGATGCGCGAGCCGGCCCGGCTCTTGCCGTGCGCGGCGGCGTAGCGGCGCGTCACGACATCGGCATGCACGGGGCCCTCCACCTGAACGACCGCGCATACGACCTCGGCGGCCTGGCTGACGGGAAGCTCGTGGGGTTCGTGGAGCGTCGAGGAAAGCCGAATGTCCGCGCTTTGGTACTTCGGAACTTCGATTCCGACGCTGTCGTCAAGCGGAACGGGAGCGGTATCGTCGAATGAGACGTCCGCCGCCTCCACGGCATTCCCGGCATCGGCGTTCGCCCCTTTGATTGCGGCCGACGCTTTCCGGTCCCTTGCCTGCTCCAGCGCATCGCGGAGTCGCTTGATCTCTTGTTCGCGGCGGTAGAACCAGTCCGTGCTCCAAATGCGGTGGAAACGCCACCCGAACCCTTCCAGCACTTCCTGCCGCTGGCGGTCCCGCTGGCGGGCGCTCAGGCTGCGGTGGTAGCTCGCCCCGTCGCATTCGACCGCCAGCATATAGCGGACCGGGTCGTCCGGATCCTTCACGCCGATGTCGATCCTGAAGCCGGCGGCGCCGACCTGATGCGTCGCCTCGTAGCCCAGCCGCCGCACGGCGGCGGCGACATCCTCCTCGAACGGCGAGTCGGCGCCGCCCTGCGAGACGTACTCCCGCTCCAGCTCGCCCGATTCGGCGTACTGGAGGAACTTCTTGAGCACCCGCGGCCCGTCTCCCCGGGCCCGGCGCAGGTCGATATCAGCAGGGTCGAAGGAGGCGAACACCTCGCAGGCGAGGCGGGAGCGGGTGAACAGCACGTTGAGCCGACGCTCGCCGCCATCGTTGTTGACCGGGCCGAACGTCATGCGGGCGAGCCGTCCGCCGGGCTCCCGGGGGCCGTAGCCGACGCTGATCAGGATGATGTCCCGCTCGTCGCCCTGCACGTTTTCGATGTTCTTGACGAAGACGTTCTCCGGCTTGTCCTCGGCGAGGAGGGCGTCCAGCAACGGGTCCTTCCGCCGCGCCATCTCCAGCACGTCCGTCATCATGTCCGCCTGCGCCATGGAGAAGGTCACGATGCCTACCGAGCGGTCCGGCAGCCGCCGCGCGATTTCGCTCAACCGCTCGGCGACGCGCTCCGCCTCGATCCGGTTGTCGGCGCGTCGGCCGGCGCCGTAGATGCCGGGAACCCGCCTCAGCTTCAGCCCGTAGGCGTCGTCGTCCTGGGTCGGGCAGGGGGGAAGGATGAGCCGGTTTTCGTAAAATTCCTCGTTCGACACCGTGATCAGGGAAGGGTCCCGCGAGCGGTAGTGCCACTCGAGCATGCGTTGGCCGACGCTCCGGGCCTCGCACAGGGTCAGAAGGCTTTCCATCTCGGTCGCCCGGGCACCCGTCGCCTCACCGCCGTCCTCGTCGTCATCCTCCACATTGGCGGTCAGCTTCTCGAAAAACATGGTTGGCGGCAGCTGATGCTGATCGCCAACCACCACGATCTGTTTCGCCCGGGCGATCGAGCCGAGCGCGTCTTCCGGCCTGATCTGGCTCGCCTCGTCGATCACCAGCAGGTCGAACTCCACCTTGCCCGGCGGCAGGAACTGCGCGACCGAAACCGGGCTCATCAGAAACACCGGCTTGATGCGCTGGACCATCCCGCCGGCATGCTCCATCGTCCAGCGGATGGGGCGGTGTCGGACCTTCTTCGCGATTTCGCCGCGGATCAGGCCCATTTCACCGGCCGATCCTTTGGGAATCCGGCTCAGGTGCGTTTCGCGGATCAGCTTGCCGACGGACGAGATGTGCCGCTTCTCGCGCTCCATGAAATCCTTGACCAACTCGTGGCGGTCCCGGTGCCGTATGGCCTCCAGCTCGGGCCGGACCCGCAGGGCGTGTTTCCAGCGCGCCTCGTACAGCGCGTAGCGCAGCTCGGTCTCCGCATCGTCCAGGTTGATGGTCCCGGCGTCGGTCAGCTCCAGCAGTTCCAGCATCGGGAATTCAAGGAGCCGCTCCCGTGCGAATCGGTACCGTGTCCAGACATCGTACATGTCGGGATTTTCCAGCATGCCGCGCAGGCGCCGGGAGAGATCGGCCAACGGCGCCGCATCAAGGTGGCCGCCATCCGGCGCCGCGAGCCCCAATCTGTCCCGCACGGCCGCCAGCGCCCGCGCGAGCTCCGCGCGCCGGCTGTCGAAATCCGCGGCATCGAACGATGCCAGGGCATCGCCGGCGACGGCGGCTATGAGCTTGTCGAGGGGGCACGCCAGCGGCGCGCCGTCCATGTGTCCCAGCCAAGCGGCCGTCTTGAGCAGCCGGTCGAAAGGCGTCCGCTCCCCCCGCCAGAGATCGCCCAGCCTGTCCTTTAGAAAGTCGGACTCCTCGTCGAACTCCCGCTTTTTCCCCTGCCCGTCCATGATGTCGTCCAGCAACCGCAGCCTGTCCCGCGGGGACTTCGGGAGGGGGGCGCTCAGCCAGCCCGCCAACTCGCGGCAGGCCGGGCGGTACCCGCCGAAAAGCCGCGACAGCCAGGAATCCGCGCCGCCCGCCAGCGCCGGGCGCAGATGGTCCAACTCCTGCCGCCAGACCGCGTCGCGCACCCGTCCCGACAGCCGCTCCCGGCTGCCAGCCCAGTCGTCCGCCAGCGCCAGCGCCTCGGAAAAGCGGGCGCCGGCCGCGTTCGCGTACAGCGTCCGAAGGTGCTCGGCCGCGCCGACCGGCGGCGTCTTCAGATGCTCCAGCAGACGCTTCAGCCGGCCCGCGTCCGCCAGCGTCGGCGTCGGCTCCATGCCGAGGAGCGACTCCCAAGACGACAGGTATCCGGTCCATTCCGTCAGCAACCCGTCCGCGCGCTCGGTCTCGTCCCGCAACCGGCGCCGGTCGGTCGGGTCGAGATCCAGCCTGTCCGCGCCGTGGAACGGGTTGTCGCCCGCATCGCCATGCTCGCGGATGATGGCGAGGTACTTTCGCAACCGCTCGAACAGAACCTGTTCCTTCGCCGGGGTGATGGATTCCTCGGCGGCGGCGAGACCGATTCTCGGCGGCGCGGCATCGTCGCCGGCCAGTTTCACCAAAACGGCGATCGCCGCGTAGGGGCTGTAGCCCCTGTCGGGAAGGTCGCTGTGCAGCGCCAGCGTGATCCGGTTCAGCTCGTCCCGGGCGTCCTTCAAACCTCGGATGTCGAGCGCGGGGGCGGCGGAGTTCGTACCGCGGGAGAGGGTCTCGCCGAGGACCTGGAAGAAACGCTTCTTGTTGGCGGAGCGGGAATGCAGCTCCAGGCAAAGGTCCGCGAGCCCGGCCTTGCGCATCCGTTTGTGCACCACCTCCAGCGCCGCCATTTTCTCCGCCATGAACAGCACCTTCTTCCCGTCGTGGGCGGCGGCGGCCAGGATGTTGGTGATGGTCTGCGACTTGCCGGTGCCGGGCGGTCCCTGCACCACCAGGTTTCTGCCCGAGCGCGCCTCCCCGATGACTTTCGTCTGGCTCGGGTCCGCATCGACGACGTGGAACATCCCCTCCGGCGGGAGCGCATCGTCCAGATTGGCGTCCTCGCCGAACAGCGGCGGCTCCGGCGCGAACCCGTTCTGGAGCAGGCCGCCGACCAGTTCGCCGGTCAGCGGCGAATCATCCCCCCATCGCGCGAGCTCCAGGTCGCGCATCATGACCAGCTTGGCGAAGGAGAAGAAACCGAGCTGCATGCCGTCCCGGTCGATGTCCCAGCGTTGCTTGCCGGACACGGCGTCGGCGACGGCGGAAAAATACCCGGACGGCGTCCAATCATCCGCATCGCCGATGTCCGGGATGGACAGGCCGAAGTCCTGCTTCATCCGCTCCTGAAGCGGCAGATTGGCGACGATGTCGTCGTCCCGGCAACGGATGTCGAAGGTGGACGTCCGGCTGTTGCGGACCAGCTCCACCGGCAGCAGGATCAGGGGCGACTCCCTCGGCGCGCCGGACGAGGCATGTTCGTACCATCGGAGAAACCCCAGCGCGAGGAACAGGATGTTGACTCCCTGCTCATCCTCCGCCGTTTTCGCGTCGCGGGCAAGGTGAAGCAGCCGCTTTTGCAGGGCGTCCGCCGTCAGCCGGGTTTCCAGCATCGAGTCGGTGAACCGGGCCGGGTCGAATTCCTCTTCCGGCAGTTCAAGAACGACGCCGTCATCGGCGTCCCCGTCGTCCTCCTCGCCCGTCGCCGCGAAGCGCATTTTCCGTCCGCCGGACCGGAGCAACGCGAAAACATCGTCCGAGCGCTCGTTGACGATGTTCAGCACGTTGCCCCTTTTCGCGGAGCGGTTGACGTGGATCAGGCGGTTACGCCCGCCCGTCTGGACAAGGCGTTTTCTGGCATCCTCAAGCAACTGTTCTACGGAGGCCATGGCGTTTTCCGCTTCCTTGTTTTTATGAGGTCGGCGGCCGGGTGTCATGCCGCCCGTCCCCGCCGGCGATTATAGCCGCATTCGGCTCGTCTCGCCGCAGCAGCGTCCGGCCGCGAATGGGCCTGATCAGGAAGCTGGCGGTCTCTCTCTAGCCAGCGAGCTTCGAGATGCGATCGCATATCCGGAGCGCGTCGGATCGGCAGGCGCGAGCAACTCGGGAAAATCCGGATTCGCATCCGCCGCCCCGTTTTCGATTTTGACCAAAAAGGTCGACTTTCTTCAGCGTTCGGAACCCGAACGCTTCCAGATTTTGGGAAGCATCCAATGAAGCGGATCTTTGCCGCTTCTTCCAAGGATGAGTTGACGTAATTGCAAAGAAGCCAATACTTGCTTCGAGAAATGCCGATATCACGCCCTTCGCCGCGTGTCACGCCGAGCGCTTGACGAATGCTTGACGAACCGGCGCATACGACATGTCATCGTCCACCGTTTTTTCATGCGTTGCTCTGTTTTCCCCGTGAGTACTTGTCTGTATGCCCCCGAGAGTTCGGCGATCGTTCCTTCAATGAACGTTCGATATGCGCCGGGAAAGTGGTGGGCCCACCAGGACTCGAACCTGGGACCGACGGATTATGAGTCCGGCGCTCTAACCAGCTGAGCTATAGGCCCGCGGCATACGAAGAACGCCATGCCATCTACTCTTCCAGAAAGCTGCGCAGGGCGTCCGACCGGGATGGGTGCCGCATCTTGCGCAGCGCCTTGGCCTCGATCTGCCGTATGCGCTCCCGGGTCACGTCGAACTGCTTGCCGACCTCCTCGAGGGTGTGGTCGGTGTTCATGCCGATGCCGAAACGCATGCACAGCACCTTGGCCTCGCGGGACGTCAGGCTTCCCAGTACGCCCTTGAGGCGCTCTTTCAGCCCTTCCCCGACCGACGAATCGGACGGAGAATCCACGTTCGCGTCCTCGATGAAGTCGCCCAGATGCGAATCCTCGTCGTCGCCGATCGGCGTCTCCATCGAAATCGGCTCCTTGGCGATCTTCATCACGCGCCGGACCTTGTCCTCCGGCATGTCCAGACGCTCGCTCAGCTCCTCCGCTGTGGGCTCGCGGCCTTTTTCGTGCACCATCTGGCGCGAAATCCGGTTCAACTTGTTGATGGTCTCGATCATGTGCACTGGGATGCGGATGGTGCGGGCCTGATCGGCGATGGACCGGGTGATCGCCTGGCGGATCCACCA
>CAYSVD010000090.1:0-14392 GCA_964434395.1 uncultured Pseudohongiella sp. | reverse complement strand
ATCCTGACCGGCGTCGGGCGGGTGCGGGGGCTCGACTGCGTGATCGTCGCCAACGACGCCACGGTCAAGGGCGGGACCTACTACCCGCTGACGGTGAAGAAGCACCTGCGCGCCCAGCAGGTCGCCGCGGAGAACCGCCTGCCGTGCATCTACCTGGTGGACTCCGGCGGCGCCTACCTGCCGATGCAGGACGAGGTGTTCCCGGACCGCGAGCACTTCGGGCGCATCTTCCGCAACCAGGCGGCGATGTCCGCCCGGGGCATCCCCCAGATCGCCGTGGTGATGGGCTCGTGCACCGCCGGCGGCGCCTACGTGCCGGCCATGTCGGACGAGTGCGTCATGGTGCGCGGCCAAGCCACCGTGTTCCTGGCTGGGCCGCCGCTGGTGAAGGCCGCCACCGGCGAGCGGGTCGACGCCGAGGAGCTGGGCGGGGCCGACGCGCACTGCCGCCGCTCCGGGGTGTCGGACCACTGCGCCGAGGACGACGCCGACGCGCTGCGCATCGCCCGGGACATCGTCGGCAGCCTCAACCGCCGGCCCCCGCCGGCGCCGGCGCCGGGCCCGCCGCCGGCCTGCGCCGAGGAGGAGCTGATGGGCGTGGTGCCGGTCGACCCGAGCCGGCCCTTCGACGCCCGCGAGCTGATCGCCCGCCTGGTGGACGGCTCCGAGTTCGGCGAGTTCAAGGCGCTGTACGGCAGGACGCTGGTGTGCGGCTTCGCCCGCATCCACGGGCATCCGGTGGGCGTCGTCGCCAACAACGGCATCCTGTTCAGCGAGTCCGCCGTCAAGGGCGCGCACTTCGTCGAGCTGTGCGCCGCGCGCGGCGTCCCGCTGCTGTTCCTGCAGAACGTGACCGGCTTCATGGTCGGCAAGGCGGCGGAGCACGGCGGCATCGCCCGCCACGGGGCCAAGATGGTGATGGCGGTGGCCTGCGCGCGGGTGCCGAAGATCACCGTCATCGTCGGCGGCTCCTACGGCGCCGGCAACTACGGCATGTGCGGGCGCGCCTTCGACCCGCGCTTCCTGTTCATGTGGCCGAACGCCCGCATCGCGGTGATGGGCGGGGAGCAGGCGGCCGGCGTGCTGGCGGCCATCCGCGGCGAGCGGATGCGGAAGGAGGGCAAGCCCTGGGGCCCGGAGGAGGAGCGGGCCTTCGTCGGGCCGGTGCTGGAGAGCTACCGCGCCCGCAGCGGCCCGTACTACGCCTCGGCCCGGCTGTGGGACGACGGGGTCATCGCGCCCCTGCGGACCCGCGCCGTGCTCGGCCGCTGCCTGGAGATCGCCGGCAACGGGCCGGCGGAGGAGACCCGCTTCGGGATCTTCAGGATGTGATCCCCGCCGCCGGGCCGGCCGCAGCCTCAGGCCGTCCTCCCGAAGCGGGCCTCGGCCATCCGGTCCGCCACCTCGCCGGTCGGGCGCCGCCGCCGCTCCGACTCGGCGAAGACGGCCTCCAGGGTGCGCGGGATCTCCGCCACGTGGGCGGCGACGCGCGCCGCGTCGCGCCCGCCCCGCCGCTGGTGGTGGATGTCGATGATGCCGCCGGCGTTGATCACGTAGTCCGGCGCGTACAGGACGCCGCGCTCCATCAGGACGGCGTCCAGCGCGGGGTCCGCCAGCTGGTTGTTGGCGGCGCCGGCCACCACCCCGACGCGCAGGGCGTCGACGTTGTCGGCGCGGACGGCGCCGCCGAGCGCGCAGGGCGCCAGCACCTCGGCCTCGAGGCCGAGGATCTCGCCGGGCCCGCAGACCGCGGCGCCCAGCTCGCGGCGCGCCCGCTCGAGCTGGCCGGGGTCCGTGTCCGAGGCGGTGACCCGGGCCCCCGCCCGCGCCAGCCGCCGCGCCAGCTCGAAGCCCACCTTGCCGACCCCCTGGACGGCGACGCGCATCCCCTCCAGGCCGGCGCCGTAGCGGCGCCGCGCGCAGACCTCGATGCCCAGGAACACGCCCTCGGCGGTCGCCGGGGACGGGTCGCCGCCGGAGCGCCAGCCGGAGACGTGGGCGGTGCGCCCGGCCATCGCCTCCACGTCCGCCGCGCTGATCCCGGCGTCCCCCGCGCCGACGAAGCGGCCGCCCAGCGCGTCGATGAACCCGCCCATGGCGCGCAGCAGCCCCGGGGTCTTGTCCCGGGCCGGGTCGCCCATGATGACCGCCTTGCCGCCGCCCATCGGCAGGCCGGCCAGCGCGGACTTGTAGGTCATGCTGCGGGACAGGCGCAGCGCGTCGCCCAGGGCCTCGTCCAGGGACGGGTAGGGGGCCATCCGGCAGCCTCCCACGGCGGGCCCCAGGGTCGAGTCGTGGATGGCGATGACGGCGCGCAGCTCCGGGCCCTCGCGGACCTCGACCGCCTCGTGGCCGTCGAAGTCGGGATGGCCGGCGGCGGAGTCCCGGGTCACGGCGCGCCCTCCCGCGTCACGCCGCCGCCCCGGCGTCGCTCGCGACGGCGCCGGTCTCGGCCTCGAAGCGCGCCAGCAGCTCGCCGCGGCGCGCGTCGGCGCGCCGCCGGGCGGCGGCCCGGACGTGGCCGAAGCCGCGCACCGCCTGGGGCAGCTCGGCCAGCTCCACGGCGCTCCGGTAGTTGCTCCCGTTCACCTCGCGCTCGAGCCGCCCGAGCAGCCGCTCGAAGTCGGTCAGCTCGGCGCGCTCGCTCCGCCGCTCGGCGCTCCAGCCGAACACGTCGAACGCGGTCCCGCGCAGGAAGCGCAGGGCGGCCAGCAGCCGGAACAGGGGCAGCGCGACGGCGCCGGGGAAGCGCATCTTGCGCGGCGCCCCGGAGCCGTCCCGGCGCGCCAGCAGGGGCGGGGCCAGATGGAGCCGGATCCTGACCTTCCCCTCGAAGCTCTCCCGCAGCTGCCGGGCGAAGCGGCCGTCGGTGTACAGGCGGGCCACCTCGTACTCGTCCTTGAGGGCCATCAGCGCGTACAGCGAGCGGGCGGCGGCGCGGCTCAGGGCGAAGTCCCGGTCCAGGCCGCGCTCGGCCCGCCGGAGCCGCTCCACGCGCGCGCGGTAGCGCGCCGCCCAGTCCCGCGACTGGTAGTCCGCAAGGCGCGCGGCGCGGTCCGCGACGATGTCCTCGAGGCGCTCGAGGCGCCGGAACGGCGGCGGCATCCCGGCGGCCCGGCGCACCCGCTCCAGGTCCACCGCCGCCTGGCGGCCCCAGGCGTGGGCCTCGAGGTTGAAGTCTACCGCCACGCCGTTGAGCTCGATGGCCCGGCGCACCGCCGCGACCGACACCGGGAGCAGCCCGGCCTGCTGCGCGTAGCCCAGCAGGAACATGTTGGCGGCGATGGGGTCGCCCGACAGCCGCGCCGCCAGCCCGGCGGCCGGCACGAAGGCCGCCCGGCTCGACTCCGCCGCGATCAGCGCCCGCATCGCCTCCTCCGGCGGCGCCGCGTCCGGGTCGGCGATCAGCTCGGCGGACACGGCGGCGGCGTCGTTCACCACGGCGCGCGAGCGGTCCGGGTGGAGCCGGACCACCGCCTCCTCGCCGGCCGCGACGGCCAGGTCGCAGCCCAGCAGCAGGTCGGCGTCGCCGGTGGGGATGCGCACGGCGTTGATGGCCGACTGGTCCCGGCCGACCCGCACGTGGCTCACCACCGCCCCGAACTTCTGGGCCAGGCCGGTCTGGTTCATGGTGGCGCAGCCCTTGCCCTCCAGATGGGCGGCCATGGCCGTCACCGAGGCGACGGTCAGCACGCCGGTGCCGCCCACGCCGGTGACCACGATGTTCCAGGGCCGCTCCCCGACCGGAGCGACGGCGGGCGGCGGCGGCTCCGGCAGCGCCGACAGCGGGGTCCGGGGCCGGGCCCGCGCCGGCCGGCCGCCGGAGACGGTCGCGAAACTGGGACAGAAGCCGCGCAGGCAACTGTAGTCCCGGTTGCAGGAGTTCTGGTCGATCCGCCGCTTGCGGCCCAGCTCGGTCTCCAGCGGCGCCACCGACAGGCAGTTCGACTCCACGCCGCAGTCGCCGCAGCCCTCGCACACCTCCGGATTGATCAGCACCGTCTGCGGCCCCTGCGGCATCAGCCCCCGCTTGCGGCGGCGCCGCTTCTCCGCCGCGCAGACCTGGTCGTAGACGATGGCGGTCACGCCGGGCAGCTCCCGCAGCTCCCGCTGGACGGCGGGCATGTCGTCCCGGGGGCCGACGGTGATGCCGGGCTCCTTCGCCAGGCGGCGGTGCCGGGAGGGCTCCTCCGCCACCACCGCGACGCGCCGCACGCCCTCCGCGCGCAGCTGCCGGACCACCCGCTCCACCGACAGCTCCCCGTCCACCGGCTGGCCGCCGGTCATGGCCACCGCGTCGTTGTAGAGGATCTTGTAGGTGATGTTCACGTCCGCCGCCACCGCCTGCCGGACCGCCAGCACGCCGGAGTGGAACCAGGTGCCGTCGCCCATGTTCTGGAATGCGTGGGGGGTGTCGGTGAAGGGGGCCTGGCCGACCCAGGCGGCGCCTTCGCCGCCCATCTGGGTGAAGGTGACGGCCCGGCGGTCGCCCTCCTCCCAGATGCCCATGTAGTGGCAGCCGATGCCGCCCAGCGCGAGGGAGCCGTCCGGGATCCGGGTGGAGCGGCTGTGGGGGCAGCCGGAGCAGTAGTGGGGCATGCGCTGGGCGGCCGGCCCGGCCGCCAGGGCCCGCTCCTTGCGCTCGTAGAAGGCCAGCCGCTCGGCGATGGCCTCGTCGCTGTAGAAGCGCCCGAGGCGCCCGGCGACGGCCCGGGCCACCATGGCCGGGGTGAGCTCGGACAGGTTGGTCAACAGGTCGCGGCCGCGCTCGTCGAACTCGCCCACCACCCGGGGCCGGCGCTCCACCGGCCAGTTGTAGAGCTGCCCGGTCAGCTGGTCCTCGATGATGGAGCGCTTCTCCTCCACCACCAGGATCTCCTCCAGCCCCTCGGCGAACTCGTGGGTGGCGACCGGCTCCAGCGGCCAGCTCATGCCCACCTTGAGCACCCGCAGGCCGATCCGGCCCGCCTTGTCGCGGTCGATGCCTAGGTCCTCCAGCGCCTGCATCACGTCGAGGTAGGCCTTGCCGGTGGTGATGATGCCCAGCCGCGCCCGGTCGCTGTCGAGCACCACGCGGTTGAGCCGGTTGGCGCGGGCGAAGGCCCGGGCCGCGTAGATCTTGTACCGGTTCAGCCGCCGCTCCTGGTCCAGCGGCGCGTCCGGCCAGCGCGCGTGGACGCCGTCGGCCGGCAGCTCGAAATCCTCCGGATGCCGGATGTGCACCCGCCCCGGGTCGATCTCGGCCGAGATGGACGAGTCCATGTTGTCGGTGATCGCCTTGAGCGCCACCCAGGTGCCGCAGTAGCGGGACAGCTCCCAGCCGCAGACGCCGAGGTCCAGCACCTCCTGCACGCCGGCGGGGTTCAGCACGGGGATGGAGGCGCCGATGAACAGGTGCTCGGACTGGTGGGGCAGGGTCGAGGACTTGGCGGCGTGGTCGTCGCCGGCGACCGCCAGCACCCCGCCGTGCCGGGCGACGCCGAAGGCGTTGGCGTGGCGGATGACGTCCATGCTGCGGTCGACGCCGGGACCCTTGCCGTACCACATGGCGAACACGCCGTCGTGGCGGGCGCCCTCGAACAGGCCGACCTGCTGGCTGCCCCACACGGCGGTGGCGGCGAGGTCCTCGTTCACGGCGGGACGGAAGACGATGCGGTGCCGGTCCAGCCAGGGCTGGGCCTTCCACAGGGCCTGGTCCAGCCCTCCCAGCGGCGAGCCGCGGTAGCCGGAGATGAAGCCGGCGGTGTCCAGCCCCCGCTCGGCGTCGCGCTGGCGCTGCAGCATGGGCAACCGCACCAGCGCCTCGATCCCGGTCATGTAGGCCCGGGCGGCGTCCAGCGCGTACTTGTCCTCGAGGGACGCGCCGCTCAGCAAGGGGGGTTCCGCCGTCATCGTCGCACCGCATCAGGGCGCCGCCCGGCGGCCCGGGCCGCCGGGCGCGCCGGGCGCTCCATCTTAGCAACCGTCCCGCCGCCTGGCAAAAACCGGGCGGGAAAACCGGGCTTGCTTCCGCCGGCGGGGCGGTCCACACTCGCGGGGGCGCCGGGGACCGGGGAGGCCGCATCGTGAAAGCGCTGAAGATCGTCCTGCAGGCCGTCGGCGTCCTGGCGCTGGCGCCGGCGGCGGTCATGGCGGCCCTGTATCTCAAGCACCGCGGCGCCGACGGCCCGTCCATCCTGTTCCCGGGCGGCGAGCTGGCGTCGGGCGAGCTGCACGCCGGGCCGGAGCCGGACTGGGACTTCACCGCCGGCGTCCGGACCGTCGAGTTGCAGTTGGACGCGTCCGGCGTCTCCCGCCTGATCTGGATCCTCAACGCCGACGGCCGCGGCTACGTGGTGTCCGGCTACATGAGCACCGCGCTGGGCCGCCTGTGGAAGCACTGGGCGGTGGAGGCGGACGAGGGCGACGGACTGGCGACGCTGCGCATCGACGGCGTCCGCTACCCGCGCCGGCTGGAGCGCATCCGCTCGGGCGACGAGCTGGACGGCGTGGCCGCGAGCCTGCTGGAGAAGTACATGGACGCGCCGGCCACCCCGCGGTCGGTCGCCGCCGTGCGCGCGTCGATGGAGTCCGGCGCCACCTGGGTGTTCGCGCTGGCCCCGCGGCGGGAGAAGGGGCCGTGAGCGCGAGAAACTACGCCATGCTGTGCGCCGGCGTGGCGCTGGCCGCGGCGGGCGCGGCGCTGTTCGTGCCGGGCGCGGGGCCGGCTTTCGAGAGCCTGCTGCTGCTGTTCCTCTCCTCCAACGCCGCCGGCTGAGCCGGCCGTGGAGCTGGACACGGACTTCGCGCGCCGGCAGTTCCCCGCCGGGCGCTGGGAGTGGGCCTTCTTCGAGAACGCCGGCGGCGCCTTCGTGCCGCAGGCGGTCATCGACCGCATGACCGCCTACATGAGCGAGAACCAGGTGCAGCCGGGCTACCCGGCCGCGCCGTCCCGCGAGGCGGCCGAACGGATCGACGCGGCCGGCCGGCGGATGGCGGAGATGATCGGCGCCGGGGAGGACGAGCTGGTCATCGGCCCGTCGACCTCCGCCAACGTCTACGTGCTGGCCCGCGCCCTCGCGCCGCTGTGGGCCCCGGGCGACGAGATCCTGGTGAGCGAGCTCAACCACGAGGCCAACTCCGGACCCTGGCGCCGGCTCGTAGCGGGCGGGCTGAAGATCGTGGACTGGCCGGTGACGGCGGAGGCGGCGCCGGACATGGACGCGCTGGAGCGGCTGCTGAACGGGCGCACCCGGCTGGTGGCCTTCCCCCACGTCTCCAACATCACCGGCGAGCTCAACGACGCGGCGGCCGTCGCCGCCCGGGCCCGCGCGGCCGGCGCGCTGACGTGCGTGGACGGGGTGGCGGCCGCGCCGCACCGGGCGGCGGACCCGCAGGCGCTGGGCGCGGACTTCTACCTGCTCAGCTTCTACAAGGTGTTCGGCCCCCACCTGGGCGGCATGTACGGCCGGCGCGAGCGGCTGCTCGATGCGCGCGGGCAGTCCCACTACTTCTTCGCCCCGGACGACGCCGCCCACGGGCTGAACCCGGCCGGGCCCTGCCACGAGTCCGTCGCCGCGCTGGCCGGGATCGCCGACTACCTCGAGGCGCTGGCCGCGCATCACTTCGATCCGCCGCCAGCGGGCTTCCGCGCCCGCGTCGCCGCGCTGTTCGGGCTGTTCGCCGAGCACGAGGAGCGGCTGGCGGCCCGCTTCATGGACTTCGCGCGCTCGAAGCGGCGGCTCCGGCTGATCGGCCCGGCCGCCCACGACCGCGCCGTGCGGGTGCCGACCTTCTCCTTCCAGGTCGAGGGCATGGCCTCGGCGGCGGTGCCCGCGGCGCTGGCCCGGGAGCGCATCGCCGTCGCCTCCGGCCATTTCTACGCCCGCCGGCTTTTGGAGCGGCTGGGCGTGGCCGACCCGGACGACGGGGTGGTGCGTTGCTCCATGGCGCACTACAACACCCTGGAGGAGGTGGACCGGCTGACCGCCGCGCTGGACCGGGCCATCCCCTAAGGACCCGCGGGCCGCCGCGCGGCGCCTCCGCCCCGCCCGTGGCCCTGAATGCGCGCGAGAGGCCGGCGGTTTGGAGTTTGTCAGGGCCTACGGCCGCCTACGGCCGCGAAGGGCGCTCTCCGCGCCGCCGTGCTATCATCTCGGCCGTAGCGGCCGCGGGGCTTGCGAGAGCGAGAGAACGACATGGAAGCAAACGAAATACTCATCGGGGTTGTGTTCGTCATGTGGGCCACAACCATCGGGCTCCACCACCTGGCGATGAGACGGATTGACAGCCTCGACAAGAACTTGCGGGACGAGATCCGCCACTCCGAAGGCAGGACGCGCGCGGAAATCAGGAATCTCGATAGCAGGCTGCTTGCGGAAATCAGGCACCTCCGCGGTTATGGCGGGGAACCGCCCAGCCCGGATGACACGCCGCGGACACCGCCGCCGTCATCCCCGCCGCCCCGCCCGCATGTCTAGCGATTTGGCTCCCGCGGCCGAATTTCCGGACCGCGGCGAAAATTCGAGCGACGGGAATCGCGTCTAGGCGATTTTTCGGGGTGCCCGAATAGCAGGATACCCCCCAATTTGTAGGGTTTTCGTCACCCGCCCCTCGGCGCCGCCAGCCGCGGCAACGCCTCGCGGCCGCCGACTGGAGCGTCGGCCGCCGAGGCCCCCGCCCTGACGCCTCGACCCCAGCTCGACCCCAGCTGCCGTCGAGGCGCTCGCTCGAGGCGGATAACCCTGGTTTCTACGAGGCTTCGTCGTCCCAACTGCGGTCGCTGTACTCGGCGCTCTTGCGCCGCGCCGCCTCATCTTGGTCTCGGCATCCGGCAGCATCCAGGAGCGGTCGTTCAACTCGGCGATCCTGCGGGCGACGGCTTCCCCCAACAGCGACGGCCTCCCGTCTAGTCTAGTCTTTTACACCCGCGGCTCTTTTCACTAAACTGGACCTCCCGGGGCCCCGCCCCTGCCGGAGACCGCCATGCGTCCCGCGGTAGCCATCGTCCTCGCGCTGGCCGCGCCGTCCCTGTCCGGCCAGATCGCGCCGGAGGAGCCGGCGACGGCGACCCTGCCCGAGCCCGGGCCGAACTGGTTCATCGCCAAAACCGGCAACGGCGGCTACATCTTCGACGCCGAGAGCGGGGAGATGCAGGGCCTGCTGTCCCTGTCCCGCAGCACCCCGGCCGTCGCCGCCTGGCCGCCGCGCCGGGAGTTCTACGCCGCCGAGTCCTACATGACGCGGAACGTGCGCGGCGAGCGCACGGACCTGGTGGCGGTGTACGACTTCGAGAACCTGAGCCCGGTCGCGGAGATCGCCATCCCCAACCGCATGGCGCGGCTGTCGTTGCGCCGGCACCTCGGCCTGATGAACGACGGCCGGCACCTCGCGGTGCTGAACATGAACCCCGGCCATTCGGTGAGCATCGTCGACGTCGAGGACCGGGTGTTCATCTACGAGATATCGACCCCGGGCTGCGCGGTGATCATGCCGGTGGCGCGCAGCGACTTCCTGCAGCTGTGCGGCGACGGCACCCTGCAGCTGATCCAGCTCGACATCAGCGGCTTCGAGCAGAACCGGACGCGCAGCGAGCCGTTCTTCAGCGTCGCCGAGGACGCGGTGTTCGACCGCGCGGCGCGCAGCGCCGGCGGCTGGATCCTGATCACCCACGCTGGCACGGTGTTCGAGGCCGGCGCCGACGGCGGCCGGATCACGGTCTCCGAGGGCTGGAGCGCGGTCCCCCCCGACGAGAGCGGCTGGCGTCCCGGCGGCGGGGAGTTCATCACCGTCCACGAGCGGTACGGCCTGCTGTACGTGGCGATGCACCAGGGCGGGGAGGACACGCACCACGAGCCGGGCGAGGAGGTCTGGGTGTACAGCCTGGACGCCCGCCGGCGCGTCCACCGCATCGAGCTGGACGTCCCGGCCGACAGCATCATGGTGACCCAGGAGGCCGAGCCGAAGCTGGTGGTGGGCGCCGAGGACGGGGGCGCCCACGTCTACGACGCCCTGAGCTTCGCCCATGAGCGCTCGATCCGCATGCCCGGCGCGGCCCACTACGAGGACTTCTAGATGGACCCGGTGCTCGCCGCTCTGCCCGCCGTGCTGTTCGCCGCGCTGTTCCTGGCCGCCGCGGCGCACAAGATCGCCGACCGCCGGCGCTTCCGCCGCGTGCTGGAGGAGTGGCGGGTGTTGCCGCCGGCGCTGGCGCCGGCGGCGGCGCGGGCGGTGCCGCTGCTGGAGCTGGCGCTGGGCCTGGGCTGGGCCTTCGGCCTGGCGCGCGCGCCGGTGGCGGTCGCCAGCGCCCTGCTGCTGGCGGCCTACGGGGCGCTGATGGCGCTCAACTTGGCGCGCGGGCGCGCCCGCATCGACTGCGGCTGCGGCCTGCGCGGCGGCCGGCCCCTTTCCTACGGGCTGGTGGCCCGGAACCTCGCCCTGGCCGTATGCGCGCTGTTGCCGCTGGCCGGCGCGGCCGGGCGCGCGCCCGTCGCCCTCGACCACTTCACCGTCGCCGCCTGCGCGCTGGCGCTGGCCGCCTTATACGGCGCCGCCGGGCAGTTGCTGGCCAACCGCGCCGCCCTGCGCGCGGCCCGGGGGGCGCGCCCGTGAGCGCGGCGCTGACGGTCTCCGTCGTGCTGCTGTGGGCGGCGGTGCTCGCGCTGGCGCTGCTGGTGTTCGCGCTGGCGCGGCAGGTCGGCGTCCTGCACGAGCGGGTGGCGCCGGCCGGGGCGTTGCAGCCGACGGAGGGGCCGAAGCCGGGGGAGATGACCGCGGCCATGGAGCTGGAGGCCCTGGACGGCCGGACCGTGACGGTCGGCGGCCCCGGCCGGGAGGCCGTCTTCGTCCTGTTCGTCTCGCCGAGTTGCCCGGTCTGCAGGTCGCTGGCGTCCACCGCCGTGTCCCTGGCCGGCGCCGAGGCCTGGCGCATGCGGCTGGTGTTCGCCAGCGACGGGGCCGACACGGACGAGGAGCTCGAGCGCCACCGCGCCTACGCGAAGGAGCTGAAGGCCGGGCGGCATCCCTACGTGCTCTCCCAGGCGCTGGGCATGCGCTACCAGGTGGGCCGGCTGCCCTTCGCCCTGCTGATCGCCCCGGACGGCGCCTTGGCCGCCAAGGGCCTGGTCAACACCCGCGAGCACATGGAGAGCCTGATCGAGTCGATGGACACCGGCGTCGCCACGGTGCAGGAATACGTAAGCCGCCTGTCGCCCGAGGGGGCGCTGGAGCACCCGTCATGAGCGTCGACAGGATCGTCGACCGCGCTTGGTACTGGGTCGACACCGGCGCCCGGCGCGGCGCCCTGGCGTTGGCGCGGCGGCTGTCCCGGCGGCATTTCCTGTCCCGCCTCGGGCTGCTCGTCGCGGGCGCCGCCTCCTTCCCGCTGTTGCCGGTGGCCCGCTCCTTCGCCCAGGACTCCATCCGGGAGGTCGGCGACCCCCAAAGCTGCGAGTACTGGCGCTACTGCGCGATGAGCGGGACGCTGTGCGCCTGCTGCGGCGGCTCGTCCACCACCTGCCCCCCGGGCTCCGAGCCCTCCCCGATCACCTGGGTGGGCACCTGCCGCAACCCGGTGGACGGCCGCGACTACCTGATGTCCTACAACGACTGCTGCGGCAAGGCCGTCTGCTCCCGCTGCGGCTGCCACAACACCGAAGGCGACAAGCCGGTGTACTTCAACAGCAACAGCAACTCGGTGCTGTGGTGCTTCGGCACCGAGAGCACCAGCTACCACTGCACCCTGTCCGTGGTCCTGGGCGCGGCGGACGAGTGACCATGAAAGGGTCGGCCCGCATCTGCCTGGCGCTGTCGTTGCTGCTCGCCGCCGGCGCGGCCGCCGCGGCCGGCCCGCGCACCCACTACCTCCTGTACTGCAGCGGCTGCCACCGGGTCGGCGGCGAGGGCAGCCCGCCCAACGTGCCGAGCCTGCACGACGAGCTCGGCAGGATGATGGCGGCGCCCGCCATGCGCGGCTACCTGGCCCGGGTGCCCGGCGCGGCCCACACGCCGCTGACCGACGCGCAGCTGGCCGGCGTGATCAACTGGGTGCTGGAGCGGTTCAACGCCGAGACCCTGCCGGAGGGCTTCGAACGGCTGAGCGCGGCGGAGGTGGCCGCCGCCCGCGCGAGGGCGCTGGCGGACCCGGAGGCCTTCCGCGCCCGCCACTGGAAACCCTATCCGGAGTGATCCGGGGGAGAGCGGCATGTCCGTGGCCTACAGCGCGGCCCGAGGCGGCATGACGATGGTGTACAACGCCTTCGTCCACACCCCGCCGGTGCTCGACGCCGGAACCTTCTTCCCCGGCGCGGCGGCTTTCGCTGGCGGCTGGCGGGCCCTGCGCGAGGAGGCGCTGGCGCTGACCGGCGAGCTGGACCGGATCCCCCGGTTCCACGAGCTGATGCCGGAGCAGTACCGGCTCTCGAAGCACGGCGAGAAGGACTGGCGCATCTTCGTGGCGCGCGCCTACGGGCTGGACATCGAGGAGAACATGGCCCGTTGCCCGACGCTGGCGCGGCTGCTCAGGGCGGATCCATCGGTCACCTCGGCCTCCCTGTCCTTCCTGGCCCCCGGCAAGCATGTGCCGACCCACACCGGCCCCTTCCGCGGCATCACCCGCTTCTACCTGGGGCTCGAAGTGCCGCCGGACGAGGCGGGCCGGCCGGGCGTGGCGCTCGCCATCGACGGGCGGACCCACCGGCTGGGCAACGGCGAGTGGTTGCTGTGGGACGACACCTACCCGCACAGCGTGCGCAACGACACGGACCGGTGGCGCGTCGCGCTGTTGCTGGACGTGTACCGCGCCAACATGCCGGCGCCCCTGCGCCTGTTCACCGACGCCGTCATCGCGCTCGCGCGCCTTTCCATCAAAAGCCGCAAGGTGTTTCCGGCCGACTTCGCTTAGGGTTTCCGCCGCTCCAGCGCCCACAACCAGGCGGGCAGGGCGCAGGACAGGCCGATCGCCAGATTGACCGCGATGAACGGCCAGGGCGACGGCCCTCCGTCGCGGCGGCGCGCGAACAGCAACGCCCAGAACGCCACCGAGCTGATGATCAGGTCGGCGGCGGCGCCGCCCGCCGCGCCGTTGACGAACCACGCCGAGACGAACCGGACCGGGCTGAGGCCTTCGGCGGACCAGAAACCGATGAAGAACATGTAGGGCAACACGGCGCCGACGACGGCCAGCGCCAACCAGACGTTTTTGATGTTCATGGATCGCTCCTTGGGAGGCGCTCCATTGTAGCCGACGGCCCCGCTTGCGAAGGGTCGGCGCGCGTGGGCATGTCGCGGGGGCCGGCGCGGCGAAACGACGGCTGGCGGAGACGGCTGGCGGAGATTTGACGCGGGGGGCGCAGGGGGTACACTGTCGCGGCCCCGGTCGTCGCGGGCCGGCCGCGGGGAAACGCCGGAGCGCGCGCGGGGCCGGGCGCCCTTGAGGAGCCGTGCGGATGGCCGGCAGCGAAACCAGAGAGGACATCGTCCAATTGACCGTCGCGGCGCTCGGCGCCGCGCCGGATGCCGCCTTGATGCGCCGCCTGGAGGCGATCGTCGACGGGGGAGGCTCCCTGCTCGACGTCGCCGAGGCCCTGGCCTCCGGCGAGCGCTGGGAGGAGTTGTATCCGCCGTCCTGGACCCCGGCCGAGTTCTCCGACGCTTGGCTGGGAGCCCTCTTGCCCGGGGCGGATGCGGACCTGCTGGCTTTCGGCCGGGACATCGTGGCCGCCCACCTCGACGCCGGCGGCGGCCCCGCCGGTCTGGTGCTGGCGGCGCAGGAATTCCTAAGCGGTCCCGCCGCGCTGGCGGACTTCGCCGACTTCGCCGCCGGCTTCCTTGAGCGGAGCGCCGCGGCGATGGCGGAGCTGGTCCGCGGCGAGACCGTCGAGGACATCGTTCAGCTGGCCGTCGCGGCGTACGACGCCGCGCCGGGCGCGGAGCTGATGGAGGAGTTGGAGGCGGCCGTCGACGGCGGGGAAACCCTGCTGGACGCCGCCGAGCGCTTGGTCGAGGACGAGCGCTGGGATGCGCTGTACCCGAACGCCCAGACCCCGGCCGAGTTCGCGGACGTCTGGCTGGGAGCCCTCCTGCCCGGGGCCGACCCGTCGCTGCTGGAGGGCGGCCGGGGGATCGTGAGCGCCCATTTCGAGGCCGGCGGCGGCGCCGCCGGCCTGTTGCTGGCGGCCCAGGGGTTCCTAAGCGGCGCGGACGTGCCGGCGGAGTTCGCCGGTTTCGCCCGCGCCTTCCTCAACAAGGGCGATGTGGCGGCGGAGCATTCGGTGGCGCGGGAGCTGGAGGGCTCGGCGTCCGAACTGCGCGAGGCGCTGGCATCGGTGACCGGCGACGAGGCCACCGTGCAGGCGGCGATCGACGCGCTGGACGACTTGGCGCCCGGCGGCGGGTCGGGCGGCGGCTCCAGCGG
>CAYSVD010000089.1:0-3412 GCA_964434395.1 uncultured Pseudohongiella sp. | reverse complement strand
GTAGAGCACGACCTTGCCAAGGTCGGGGTCGCGAGTTCGAGTCTCGTTTCCCGCTCCATCTCATCCGGCCGCGGCTTTTCTGCGGCGGGGAAATGCGGAGGCGGCCGCGGCCGGCCGCCGGCGCGTTTCTCGTTCCCGGACGGAAGGACGGCGATGGCTAGGTGGCAGAGTGGTTATGCAGCGGACTGCAACTCCGTTTACGCCGGTTCAATTCCGACCCTAGCCTCCAGATTCCCAGCCCATGCCCGGGTGGCGAAACGGGTAGACGCAAGGGACTTAAAATCCCTCGGTTGTATTGGCCGTGCCGGTTCGAGTCCGGCCCCGGGCACCATGCGTAGGGGAATTGATCGACTGGGAAGATCGCATCCGGACAGAGTCGCGACTTCGCGAGCCGCAGGCGACTTCCCTGTCCCATTCAATGTGATGCCTCCTTGGCGGCCATCTTGAAAGAACAGCATGCGGTCAAACAACGCCTTTTGGAAATCGATGTCATTCATCATGCCGACTTTTTCGATTTGCACGACAGAATAGCGGACGACTCCATTGATCTTGTGGTATGCGACGGACCCTATGCGGTCACCGACAACCGCTGGGACAGGATTGATGATATTCAGAATTTCAATCTTGATCTAATCAAGATCTTTTCACGTAAAATGAAAACCGGAGGGGCGCTTTACCTGTTCGGGAAAGACACCAGCATCGACTTTATTGATTGCAGGCCTTATCTCGTACCAGCCAAGCCGGCTGGCTCAGGGAAGGAAAAACTACACGAACAACCACGACATCATATGCTATTTTGTGAAAGGCGGGAAGTACGGCAAGACCCGGTTCAACCAAAAAGGGAAAAACCCCGGCAACGTCTGGGGAGACATCAAGCAATTAACATACAAGTCAAAGGAGCTGGTGAGCAGAAATGTCCTCAACACGATACAGAAACCGGAAAAATTGATGGAACGGACAATCAAGGCGAGTTCCAACCCAGGAGATATCGCTCTGGACCCGTTTTCCGGCGTAGGGACATGCCCGGTGGTTTGCCATCGGCTTGACCGGCGCTTTATCGGGGTCGAGCAAGACGGGGCGCTTGTCATGGCGGCAAACGGGCGGCTTGGCAACAATGGAGGAATTCAAGAAGATCTTTTGTGACGTGGCCCAATGGATCTATCGCCGAATCATTGAATTGGTGCTGAAGGCATCCGATTTGGGCCGTGCGATAGGTATGGATAATCTGTTGCAACCCGGATTGGTCAAGGAAATGATCATCGTCGATATTCTGAATCATCGGCTGATTTATTCCAAACGAGACGCCGAAGCATGTTCAATAAACGATGGTAATGAAAGTATGGATACTTGTCTTGCAGGGAAGGATGGAGCGGACAATTGGACAGGATGTTCAAGGCGTCTCCCGAGAAGCGATCAGCATCCTTGCGAAGAATCACGCGAAATTCAGCTATTTACTCCGCTGTTCCTTACGCCGACAACCAGGCGAAATGCAAGGGGATACAAGATCGAGCCGAAGATTCTCTTGTTGGAAACGGAACGAAAGCTGAACAAAAGCGAAAGCGACATTTTTCACGTCGGCTTTACAGAGACCTGGGCCAGACGCGACGGCATGATCGTATACGAAGATACTAAATTCAACCGGGGGAACGCCCGGGAACCTCTGAACAGGTCCATTCTACGTCTCTTGGATCGTTATTCTACGGCAGTTGCCGGCGCTTATGATCAACTGATCGGAACTTGATCAGAGGTTCTCTAGCAAGGCAGGGGCATAATCGGAAACGGACCGTGGCTTTGAAGTCTCGCGGCACGGCGTCTGGCGAGGCGCCCAAATGAACCCCTTGGATATCCATTGGTCCGCAGGCCGCATATTCCATGATGCGTTCGGGCTGGCGCTCCGTCCGGGGAAAGCGGCTGTTTGATGCTTCTGCGCTTGGGGCCGATCCAGCTTTCAGCGCCTTGCTGGGGAGTTCCCGCAACGCATCTCCTCCCTGCCGCGATCCGGTCCATGCCGCGTGATCATGTTTTTTTGCACCGAACCGCATACCCACACAAGCGCGGTTGTTTCCTTCACATCCGCTCCAGCGCCTCGATGCCCAGCAGGTCCAGCCCCTGCCGCAGGGCGTGGGCCGTCAGCGTCAACAGGGCCAGCCGGGCCTCGCGGACCGGTTTTTCGGCCTTCAGGATGGGACATGCCTCGTAGACGCGCATCAATTGCCCGGCCAGCTCGTACAGGTAGCCGCACAGCTGGCTGGGATAGCATTCCCGGGCCACCAGTTCGACCGCCTCCGGCAGTTGCAGCGCCTTGAGCAGCAGGGCCCGCTCCTCCGGCGAGTGCAGCGCGCCGACCGTTCCGGCGCCGTCGCCGTCGGGATGCTTGCGCAGGATGCTGTTGATCCGGGCGCATGCGTACAGCAGGTAGGGCGCGGTGTTGCCGTCCAGCGACAGCATGGAGCCCCAGTCGAACGCGTAGTCGCCGGTCCGGTTCTTGGACAGGTCCGCGTACTTGATCGCCGCGATGCCCACGGCCCGCCCGATGTCCCGCCGCAGCTCCTCCGTCAGATCCGGGCTCTTCTCCGTCACCAGCGCGTGGGCGCGGCGCTCGGCCTCGTCCAACAGGTCGCTCAGCTTGACGGCGTCGCCCGCGCGGGTCTTGAACGGCCGGCCGTCGGAGCCCATGATGGTGCCGTAGGCGACATGCTCCAGCGAGATGCGCTCGGAGGCCAGTCCGGCCGCCCTGGCGACGGCGAAGACCTGCTGGAAGTGCAGCGACTGGCGGGTGTCGACCACGTACAGGGAGCGGTCCGCGCCCATCTCGAAGGAGCGTAGCCGCACCGCCGCCAGGTCGGTGGTGGAGTACAGGTAGCCGCCGTCGGACTTCCGCACGATGAGGGGCAGGGGAGCGCCGTCCTTGCCGGTGAAATCCGGCAGGAAGACGCACAGGGCGCCGTCGGACTCGGTGAGCAGGGACTTCCCCCGAAGCGTCTCGATGATCCCCGGCAACGCGTCGTTGTAGCGGCTCTCGGCGTCCAGGTCGCCGCGCCGGAGGGTGACGTTGAGGCGCCGGTAAAGAGACTCGCAGTGGCGCAGAGACTCTTCGATGAACAGTTCCCACATGCGTAGGAGCTCCGGATCGCCACCCTGCAGCTTCACCACGTTCCGCCGGGCGGCGTCGGCGAAGGCCTCGTCGGAGTCGAAACGCTCCTTGGCGGACTTGTAGAACTCCTCCAGGTCCATCAGCTGCCGCGGCAACTGGTCGGCGTCCTTCGCCGCATCCCGCATGTGGGTGAGCAGCATGCCGAACTGGGTGCCCCAGTCGCCGACGTGGTTCTGCCGGATCACGCGGTGTCCCTGCCGCTCCAGTACCCGGACCAAGCAGTCGCCGATGATGGTGCCGCGCAGATGTCCCACGTGC
>CAYSVD010000088.1:0-2568 GCA_964434395.1 uncultured Pseudohongiella sp. | reverse complement strand
CACAGGGGCTCGTCGGGCCGCCGGGTCAGCACCTCGCAGCCGTCGCGGGTGACCGCCAGCGTGTGCTCCCACTGCGCCGACAGGCGGCGGTCCCGGGTGGTGACGGTCCAGCCGTCCTTCTTGGACAGGCGGGTGTGATGGGTGCCGGCGTTCAGCATCGGCTCGATGGTGAAGGTCATGCCCTCGAGCAGGCCGCTGCCGGACCCGGGGCGTCCGTAATGCACGACCTGCGGGGGCTCGTGGAACTCCCGGCCGATGCCGTGCCCGCAGTAGTCGCGCACCACGGCGAAGTGGTTGTCCTTGCTGTGCCGCTCCACGGCGTGGCCGATGTCGCCCAGGGAGGCGCCGGGGCGGACCACCTCGATGGCCCGGTACAGGCATTCCTGGGTCACCCGGACCAGCCGCTCGGCGTGCGCGGCCACCTTGCCGACCAGGAACATCTTGCTGGTGTCGCCGTGGAACCCGTCCTTGATGACGGTGACGTCGATGTTGACGATGTCGCCGGACTTGAGGATTTTCGCGTCGCTCGGTATGCCGTGGCAGACGACGTGGTTGACCGAGGTGCAGATCGACTTGGGGAAGCCCTTGTAGTTCAGCGGCGCGGGCACCGCATCCTGCTCCTCCACGATGTGCCGGTGGCAGATGCGGTCGAGCTCGCCGGTGCTGACGCCGGGCCGCACATGCGGGCCGATCATCTCCAGCACCTCCGCCGCCAGCCGCCCGGCGACGCGCATTTTCTCGATGTCTTCCGGCGTCTTGAGGTGAATGGGCATGGTCGTCGGGGGAGGGGCCGCTTTCGGTCGGCGGATTGTAGAGGGGCTTGGACGGCAAAAGAAGCGAAGTCGTAAAACCCCGCCAAATCAACAACTAAGACGAGCGGCGGCGAATCCGGATGAACCGGTGAAGGCGTGAGCGGGGCGTGTCGCAGGGCTTTTCCTCCGTCTCTCTCCCCGCGCCCGATTTTTGCCATGCGGCGCCCGGAACGGTACACTTCCGGACGGCGGCCCTTCGCCGCCGTCCGGGGCCGGACCCTCCCGGGCGGCCGGACGCGCCGCCGCCTCGGCGCCTCGGACGCCGCATGCGGCCGCACCCCGGAATGAAGCGCAAGATACTTTTCCTCAACAACTCGGTGGACGCGACCAACCAGACGAAGCGGGTCGACATGTTCCGGCGCGGGGGGTTCGAGGTCGAGGTGGCGGCCTTCGAGCGCGCCTACAATCAGGGGTTCGGATGCCTGCCGGACTGTCCGGTCACCCGGCTGGGGCGCATCCCCGCCGGACGGTACTTCTCCAGGCTGCTCAGGGTGATGCTGGCGCTTCGCCCGGTCAGGGCGGCGGTGCGGCGCAATCGCCTGGTGTACGCCCACAGCCCCGAAATGGGCCTGCTCGCCGTCCTGGCGGGAGCCGGACTGGGCCGGCGGGTCGTGCTGGACATCGCGGACATCGTGAAGATCCAGGTGTCGCCGGGCTGGGTGGGGAGGATCGGCAGGCGGCTGGAGAGATGGATGCTGAAGCGTTGCGGCCTGCTGGTGCTGACGTCCGAAGGCTACCGCGCCTACTACCGGGAGCGGCTCGGCAGCGCCGCGCCGATCATGGTCGTCGAGAACAAGCTGGATCCCGGCGGCCGGCCGGCCGCCCCGGCGGCGCCGCCGGCCGGCCGGCCCCTGCGCGTGGGCTGGTTCGGCAGGCTGCGGGACGAGTGGACCGTCAGGGTGCTGGAGGCCTTGGGCCGCAGGCCGGAGAACCCCGTCATCGTCATCGCCGGCACGCCCATGCCGAACCTTGGGGATTTCGAGCGCCGGGTCGCCGGCAACCCCCGCTTCGACTGCAGGGGCGGATACGACTACCCGGACGACCTGTCCGGCCTTTACGGCGAGGTCGACGTCGCGATGAACACCTACCCGCCCGAGGTTCCCTCGTGCTGGGCCCGGGCCAACAGGTTCTACGAGTCGTGCCTGCACCGGCGGCCGCAGATCGCCAGGGCGGGCACGCTCGACGGCGACAGCGTGGCCCGTCTCGGCATCGGCCTGGTTCTCGACGCCCGCGATCCCGATGCGGCGGCGGCGGCCATCGCCCGGATTTCGGCGCGGGACGTGGCGCGCTGGCAGGCCGCCCTCGCCGCCGTGCCCCCTTCGGTCTACACCTTTTCGGGCGAGACGGACAGGCTTTTGGATGCCGTCGAAGGCATGATCAAGCCGGAGGCATCGCCGGAACCCGCCGTCTGAGACCGTCCCGCGCCCGGCGAAACGTCGCCTTGATTGACTGGGGGGGGGGGTAGACTAGCATCGCCGGCGCGGTCTCCTTCGGAGTCGGCGGCCGGTCCGGAAGTCTGGAGGAGAATTGAGGAGATTTGCGAATGGCCAGTACTGAAACCAGAGAAGACATCGTCCAGCTGACCGTCGCGGCGTACGACGCCGCGCCGGATGCCGCGCTGATGCGCGAGCTGGAGGCGATCGTCGACGGGGGCGGCTCCCTGCTCGACGCGGCCGAGGCCCTGGCCTCCGGCGAGCGCTGGGAGGCGCTGTATCCGTCGTCCCAGACCGCGGCCGAGTTCTCGGACGCCTGGCTG
>CAYSVD010000087.1:0-9147 GCA_964434395.1 uncultured Pseudohongiella sp. | reverse complement strand
TCGGGGGTTCGGGCGGTTTGGGGTGGTTCCTTGTGACGGGGTTCTTCTTTGAGAATTGCGCAACCGACCCGACAAATCTAAAAACGCCAGCGAAATCAATAAGAAACCAAGCCCCCGTCCGGGCGGGCGTTGCGGTGGTCGGCGGGAACGATCAGGCCGAAAGCGCTCTCGTCAATGCAAGCGCATAACTTCCCGCCTCTTTGATGGGCGGCTCGCAGGGGCGATTCCCCGCCCGCCGCGGCGCGAAGGCGGCGGTCCACGGCCTCGGCGGCCGGGCCGGCCCGGCGAAGCGCCCGAAGGAACGGTCAGGCGTTCCGCCGCTGGTCGGCTTGGACCTTCCTGACCGACTCGCGCCGGCCCATCAGCTCGACGTGGGCGCCGATCTCGGGGATCTCCCTGCGCACGTCCCAGTCCCATGTCTTCCTGCACACCAGCGTGACCGGGCTGACGGCGAACAGGAAGTAGAAGTCCGCGTAGCTGAGATCCCCGCCCGCGATGTGCGGATCGAAGGCGGCGATCCGCATCAGGGCCTCGAATCCCTTCTCCAGCAACGGACGGACCGCCGCCTTCTCCCGCTCGTCCGCCGGCCGGTTGAAGAAGACGTCGCCGTACAGCCGCCGGCCCGGCAACTCGATGTACAGCTCCGTCACGCGCATCAGCTCGCGCGCCTTGGCCCGGTCGAACGGGTCCGCCGGGTACAGGGACGGGCCGGGGCCGACCGCGTCGATGTAGTCCAGCATCACGGCCGTCTCGCTCAGGAAGCCGCGCTCGGTCCCCATGGCGGGCACCTTGCCCATGGGGCTCTTGTCCCGGAAGTCGCCGCCCTCGCCGGGCGCGACGTCGACCTCCTCGAACTCCATGCCCTTCTCCAGCATCGCCGCCTTGACGATGCTGTAGTAGTTGCTGATAAGAGGTCCGTACAACGTGATCGCCATGCTCCTTTCCTCCCCGTTCACTCGTCCGCCTCGCGCACGACGGGCAGCACGATCTCCTGGCCGATCTGGATGCTGCCGAACTGCAGCTCCGGATTGTACTGCCGCAGCAGCCACAGCGGGACGCCGTAGCGGTCCTGGGCGATCCGGCCGATGACGTCCCCGGACCGCATCCGGTGGCGGGTCACGCCCCGGATGCGGTAGCGCTCGAAAAACTCCTCCTGCAGGGCGACGTGGTGGCTGCGGCGCCGCAACTCGAAGGTTCCGGCGTTCACCCTGGAGAAGTCGAGGCGCAGCCGCTCGCCGACGTAGAGCCGGTCGCGGTAGGCCATGCCGTTGAGGCGGCGCAGATCCCAGGCGCGGATGTCCAGCCATTCCGCGTAATGGCCCAGCGTCTCCTCCTCCTGGATCTCGATGGTGCGGTCGGCGGCGACGCCGTAGTCGGACGGGTCGGCGGCCAGTGTGTCCCGCAGCTCCTCGTTCAGCTCGGCCACGTCCACCCGCGGGTCCAGCGCCGCCGCCCGCTCCTCCTCCGGCGTGACCGGAGTCTCCAGCCGCTGGTTGTCGGGCAGCACCGCCGCCGGCGGCAGGGACTCCTCCGAGCGCGCCGCGACCACGGGCTCGGGCGGCGCGGCGTGGGGGTCGGGGCGCTCCGGCCCGCGCAGGCGGATCCGCTGGCCCGGATAGATCTGGTGGGGGTCCGCGATGCCGTTGATGCTCAGCAACTCCCCCTCGTCGATGCCGTGGCGGGCGGCGATGCGCGGGATGGTGTCGTCGCGCGCGACGGTGTAGATGCCCTCGCCGGATTCCTGGGCGGCCGGCGGCCGCGCCTCCGCGCCGTCCCGCGGCAGCAGCAGCTGCTGGCCGATGCGGATCCGATGCGGGTTCGGCGCCTGGTTCCGGTTCAGCGCCACCAATCGCCGCAGGTCGACGCCGAAGCGCTCCGCGATGGCCGACATGGTGTCGCCCCGGCGCACCGTGTGGCTGACGTCGGGAACCTGCCGGGGGAACTTGTAATCCTCCGGCACCAGCGCCAGCAGGTCGCCCGGGGCCGCCGCGTCCGCGCGCACCTTCAGGGTGAAGTCCGCCGGGATGCGCTTGTCCCCCTCCCACACCGGCGGCAGCAGGGCCGGGTTGTCGGCCCGCATCTGCTCCAGGCCGATGCCGACGTGGCGGGCGAACACCTCCGCATCGATGTAGGCGTCGATCTTCACCTCGTGGAAGCGCGGCGCCGGGTTCATGGCCACGTCGCCGAAGTAGCTCTCAAGGTTCCGCTCCAGCTCCAGCACCGCCAGGAACTGGGCGTAGAAGTTCCGCGAGGCGAAGCCGAACAGCCTGCCGCGGTAGCGGGCGACGATCTCCTCGATGTCGGTGGTGCCGGTCTGCGCCACCGCCCGGGCGATGCCGCCGGCGCCGTGGTTGTAGGCGGTCAGGGCCAGCGGCCAAGTGCCGAGCGCCAAATAGTTGAACTGCAACAGGTCCATGGCGGCGTAGGTGGCGATGTAGGGGTCCATGCGCTCGTCGACGACGTGGTCGATGTCCATGAAGCGCCGGCCGGTGGCCCGGCCGAACTGCCACATGCCGGCCGCCGAGGCGCTGGAGTAGGCCCGGGGGTTGAACGAGGACTCCACGTGGGGCAGCACGGCCAGCTCCTGCGGCAGGCCCTTTTCCGCGATCACCCGGGCGATGTGCTCCCGGTAGGCGCCGGAGCGGCGCAGGCCGGCCCGGAACCGGTCCGACTGGCCCAGCTGCCAGCGCACGTTCGAGGCGGCGGCCCGCAGGGTCTGGTCGCCGACGTCCTCCGGCCACAGGGCCAGGACGGCCCGCTGGCCAGCGCTCAGGCCCTCGCGCTTTCCGCCGGCCAGCGTCCTGAGGTCCTCCCGGATGCGCCGGCGCTCGTCATCGATCCGCCGCCGGTCGTTCGGCAGGCGCGCGTAGACCACCGACAGGTCGCGGGCGTCATGCAGGAAGCCGTGGCGGGTGTCGACCTCGGTGTACACCCGGATCCAGAAGGCGACCGCCGGCTCCAGCTCCGGCGGGCGCGGAAACAGCTCCGAGCGGGCGGGGGCCGGGACCGCGGCCGGCAACAGGCAGGCGCACAGCGCGCCGGCGCGGGCGAGGGTCCGCATCGTGCCTGGGACGTGCAAGGGTCCGGATCCTCCCGACCGACTCCGGGCGGCGGCGAGCATAGCGGTTTGGGCGTTCCGGGCCAAGTCGAAGCCGGGTCGGGTCGCAAGCCGCGGGCCCGTCGGGGCCTCAGGGCGCGCTTTCCTGCCCGGCGCCCTCCTTGACCGGAACCATCAGGTCCTCCCGGGTCACCTTCATGAACAGGATCACGTTCGAGGCGATGTAGATGGAGGAGTAGGTGCCGATGACGACGCCGATGATGAGCGCCACCGCGAAGCCCCGGGTGGTCTCTCCGCCGATCAGCAGGATGGAGAACAGCACCAGCAGGGTGGTGAACGAGGTGATGAGGGTGCGGCCCAGGGTCTGGTTCAGGGAGGAGTTGACCATTTCGGTCGGCGTGCCGCGGCGCATCCGGCGGAAGTTCTCCCGGATGCGGTCGGAGACCACGATGGTGTCGTTGAGGGAGTAGCCGATGATGGCCAGCAGCGCCGCCAGGGTGTTGAGGTTGAACTCCATCCCGGTCGCCGAGAAAATGCCCAGCGTGAGGATGAGGTCGTGGGCCAGGGCCACCACCGCCCCCACCGAGAACTTGAACTGGAAGCGCGCCGCGATGTACGCCATGATGATGAGCAGCGCCACCAGCATCCCCAGCCCGCCCCGCTCGGCCAGCTCCTCGCCCACCTTGGCGCTTACGTAGTTCGATTCCAGCAGCGCGATGTCGGCGCCGCTGTCGGCCCGCAGCAGCGCCGCGATGGCCTCGCCCGTCTCGACCGCCCGCGCGGCCTGCTCCCGCTCCGGCGCGTCGCTGTCGACCGGCAGCAGCACCCGGATGTCCCGGTCCGAGCCGAAGGTGACCACCACCGCGTCCTCGTGGCCGCCGGCCGCCAGGGTCCGGCCCACGTCCGCCGGCGCCACCGTGTCGGGATAGCTCAGCCGCACCGTGATGCCGCTGGTGAAATCGAGGCCGAAGTTGAGGGAGTTGACCGCCAGCGAGGCCAGCGAGGCCAGCACCAGCGCGGCGGACAGGACCGCCGCCGGGCGGCGCACCCCCATGAAGTCGATCCGCCGTCCCGAGAGCATGGCGCGGCTCAGGCTCCGGCCGGCGCCGCCGGGCGCAGGCGCCCGATCGACAGCCTTTCGACCCTGCGGCCGCCGTACATCAGGTTCACCAGCGCCCGGGTGCCGACGATCGCGGTGAACATGGAGGTCGCGATGCCGATCATCAAGGTCACGGCGAAGCCCTTGACCGGACCGGTGCCGATGGTGAACAGCACCACCGCCACCAGGAAGGTGGTGAGGTTGGCGTCCAGGATGGTGGTGAAGGCTCGGTTGTAGCCGGCGTCGATGGCCTGCTGGGGCGGCGCCCCGTTGCCCAGCTCCTCGCGGATGCGGGTGAAGATCAGCACGTTGGCGTCCACCGCCATGCCGACGGTGAGCACGATGCCGACGATGCCCGGCAGGGTCAGGGTGGCGGGCAGGATGGAGGACAGCACGGCGAAGATCAGCAGGATGTTCATGATCAGCGCGGCGTTGGCGACCAGCCCGAACAGGCGGTAGTAGAAGAGCATGAACACCACCACCAGCGCCGCGGCGATCTGCACCGCGCGCAGGCCCTGCTCCAGGTTCTCCCGCCCCATGGAGGGGCCGATCACCGACTGCTCGACGATGGTCATGGGCGCCGCCAGCGAGCCGGAGGAGATCAGCAGGGAGAGGTCGTTCGCCTCCCGGGCGGTCAGGCCGGTGATGACGAAGGTCCGCGGCAGGGCGGTGCGGATGGTGGCGTGGCTGATCAGGCGCTTGTCCTCGTAGAACTCGATCTCCTCCACCTCCCGGCCGTCCTCGTCGATGGCGGTCACGGCGCGCGAGCGGGTCTCGATCAGCAGGATGTCCATCATGCGGCCGATGTTGTCGCGCGAGACGCGGTTGATCTGGTTGCCCCCCTGGGCGTCCAGGCTGATCTGCACCTGGGGCAGGCCGTTCTGGTCCAGCGTCGAGCGCACGCTGCTGATGCGGTCGCCCTGCAGGATGACGTCGTTGTCGACGTTGACCGGCAGGCCGTCCGGGGTGACGTAGGTCACGTAGGAGCTGCGCGGCGCGCCGGGCTCCGCCTCGAGATGGAACTCCAAGGTGGCGATGCGCTGCAGGATGCGGATCGCCTGGGCCGGATCCTGCACGCCGGGCAGCTCGACCACGATGCGGTCCGCCCCCTGCTGCTGCACCGTCGGTTCGGACACGCCGAGCGCGTCGACGCGGTTGAGCAGCGTGGTGCGGTTGGCCTGCAGGGTGTCGCGCTGGATCTGCAGGATCGTGTCCGGGGTCAGCCGCATGTCCAGGATGAACAGCCCTTCCGCCTCGCGGTTCTGGAACTGCAGCTCGGGGAAGTCGTCGGCCAGCTCCGAGCGGGCGGCGGAGCGCTCGCCGGCGCCGGCGAAGCGCGCCTCCAGATGGTCGATGCCGGCGAGACTCAGCCCCCGGGTGCGGATGCGCCGCTCGCGCAGGATCGAGCGGACGTTGCTCAGGTTGTCCTCCATGCGCCGGCGCTGGGCGGCCTCCATGTCCACCTCCATCAGGAAGTGCACGCCGCCTTGCAGATCCAGTCCGAGATTCATCTTGCCGGCGCCGATCATCCGCATCCAGCCGGGAATGGTCGGCGCCAGGTTCAGCGCGACGATGAAGTCGTCGGTCAGCGCCTCCTCGACCACGGTCTTGGCCCGGAACTGGTCCTCGACGCCGGCGAAGCGCAGCAGCATGGCGGTGTCGCTGAACTCCCCGCCGAAGAAGTCGATCCCCGCCGCCTCCAGCGCCGCGGTCGCCGCATCGATGTCGGCCCGGCCGATGCTGAGGTTCTCGTTGGTGATCTGGATCGCCTCGTCGTCGGGATACAGGTTGGGGATGGAGTAGACGAAGCCCAGCAGCGCCACCAGCAGGACCAGCAGGTTTTTCCACAGGGGATAGCGGTTCAGCATGGTCGCGCCCGCCCGCGGCCCGGCCGAGGGCGCCGCCGCTCAGGCCCGGCCGATGGTGCCCTTGGGCAGGGCGGCCTTGACCGAGGAGCGCTGCAGCTTCACCCGCACGCCGGCGGCCACCTCGATGGTGAGGTACTCCTCGCCGACCTCGGTCACCTTCCCCAGCAGGCCGCCGGAGGTCATCACCTCGTCGCCCGCGGAGAGGCCGCCCACCAGTTCCCGGTGCTCCTTGGCCTGCTTGGCCTGGGGACGCCAGAGGAAGAAGTAGAAGAAGACCAAGATGCCGACGAACAGCAGGATGTTGATGTACATGCCGGAGGACTGGCCAGCCTCCTGGGCATGGACAACGGGAAACAGCAACTCCATCGGTCGTTCCTCTGTGGCGGCGCCGCGGCCCGGGGCGCCCGCGGCGGGCGGGGCCTCAGGCGCCGCCGGCGGGAGGTCCGTCCGCCTCCCCCAGGCGCGCCTCGGCGTCGGCCGCGAAAGCGTCCAATCTACCCTGTTCCACGGCTCCGCGCAAATCCGCCATCAGCCGCTGGTAGAAGCGCAGGTTGTGGATGGTGTTGAGCTGGCCGCCCAGCATCTCCCGGCAGCGGTCCAGGTGGTGCAGATAGGCCCGGCTGAAGCGGCGGCAGGTGTAGCAGTCGCAGTCGGCGTCCGGCGGGCCGGTGTCGTTCCGGTAGCGGGCGTTGCGCAGCCGCAGCGTCCCGCTCGAGGTGAACAGGTGCCCGTTGCGGGCGTTGCGGGTCGGCAGCACGCAGTCGAACATGTCGATGCCCTGGCGCACCGCGTGCACGATGTCGAGCGGCGCGCCGACGCCCATCAGGTAGCGCGGCGCGGCGGCCGGCATGCGGGGGGCGCAGCGGGACACGATGTCGCGCATCGCCTCCCTGGGCTCGCCCACCGACAGCCCGCCCAGGGCGTAGCCGGCGAAGCCCATCTCCACCAGCCCCGCCAGCGAGGCCTCGCGCAGCGGCGGGTGCATGCCGCCCTGCACGATGCCGAACAGCGCCGCGGCGCTCCCGCCGTGGGCGTCGCGGCTGCGCCGGGCCCAGCGCAGGGACAGCTCCATGGAGCGGCGGGCCTCCCGCTCGGTGGCGGGCCAGGGCGTGCACTCGTCCAGCGCCATGACGATGTCGGCGCCCAGGCGGCGCTGCACGGCGACGGCGGTCTCCGGGTCCAGGAACACCTCGTCGCCGTTCACCGGGGAGCGGAAGCGAGCGCCCTCCTCGCTGATCTTCCGCGTCGCGCCCAGGCTGAAGATCTGGAAGCCGCCGGAGTCGGTGAGGATCGGGCCGTCCCAGCCCATGAACCGATGCAGGCCGCCGTGGCGGGCGATCACCTCCGCGCCGGGCCGCAGCATCAGATGGTAGGTGTTGCCGAGAACGATGTCCGCGCCGGTGTCCGCCACCTGGCGGGGGTTCAGGGCCTTGACCGTGCCGTAGGTGCCCACCGGCATGAAGGCGGGCGTCGCCACCTCGCCCCGGGCGAGGCGGACCACCCCCGCGCGGGCCCGGCCGTCCCGGGCCCGGACCTCGAAGCGCAGGGGGGGACCGTCCGCGCTCACGGCCCTCCCCTCACAGCTCCCGGGTCGCGTGGAAGCCGATCTCGGGCCAGCGCTCCTGGACCAGCGCCAGGTTGACCCGGGTGGGCGCCAGGTAGGCGAGGCGGTCCCCGCCGTCGAGGGCGAGGTGGTCGCGGGCCCGGCGGCGGAACTCCGCCAGCCGGGCCTCGTCCCCGCAGTCCACCCAGCGCGCGGCGTGCAGGCCCGCCGGCTCGTACTCGCAGTCCACCTGGTACTCGTGCCGCAGGCGGTAGGCCACCACCTCGAACTGCAGCGCGCCCACGGCGCCGACGATCAGGTCGTTGTTGCCGAGCGGCTCGAACAGCTGGGCCGAGCCCTCCTCCGACAGCTGCGCCAGCCCGCGGCGCAGCTGCTTCAGGCGCAGCGGATCGCGCAGGCGCACGCGCCGGAACAGCTCCGGCGCGAAATGGGGGATGTCCAGGAACCTGAGCTCCTCGCCCTCGGTGAGAGTGTCGCCGATCCGGATGGCGCCGTGGTTGTGCACGCCGATGATGTCGCCGGCGACCGCCTCGTCCGCCCGCCTGCGCTCGCCCGCCGCGAAGGTCATGGCGTCCGCGATCTTCATGTCCCGGCCGGCGCGGCAGTGGCGCACCGTCATGCCCTTGCGGTAGGCGCCGGAGCACAGCCGCGCGAAGGCGATGCGGTCGCGGTGCCGGGGGTCCATGTTGGCCTGGATCTTGAAGACGAAGCCGGTGAGCTTCCCCTCGCCGGGCGAGACGGTCCGGGCGCTGGTCCTGCGGGGCCGGGGCGGCGGCGCCCATTCCACGAAATCGTCCAGCATCCGGCGCACCCCGAAGCCGTCCAGCGCCGCGCCGAAGTACACCGGGGTGAGTTCGCCCGCCAGGTACCCGTCCAGGCTGAACGGGTGGCCGGCGCCCCGCACCAGCTCGAGCTGCTCCCGGAACGCCTCGACCTCGTCCTCCGGCCAGCCGGCCGCCCGCGCCGCGTCCAGGCCGTCGATGCGCGGCGGTCCCGCTCCGGGGCGGTACGCGTCGATGGCGCCGGAGCGGAGGTCGCACGCCCCCCTGAGCCCCCGGCCCATGCCCAGCGGCCAATTGACGGGCGCGCAACGGATCCGCAACGCGCTTTCGATCTCGTCGAGGATCTCCAGCGGGTCGCGGATGTCGCGGTCGAGCTTGTTGACGAAGGTGAACACGGGGGTGCTGCGCAGGCGGCACACGTCCATCAGCTTCCTGGTGCGCTCCTCCACGCCCCGCGCCCCGTCCACCACCATCAGGGCGGAGTCCACCGCGGTCAGCACCCGGTAGGTGTCCTCCGAGAAGTCCTCGTGGCCCGGCGTGTCCAGCAGGTTCACCACCCGTCCCCGGTAGGGGAAGCGCATGACGGACGAGGTGACCGAGATGCCGCGCTCGCGCTCCATGGCCATCCAGTCGGAGGCCGCGTGGCGGCCGGACTTCCTGGCCTTGACGGTGCCGGCCGCCTGGATCAGCCCGCCGAGCAGCAACAGCTTTTCCGTGATGGTGGTCTTGCCGGCGTCGGGGTGGGAGATGATGGCGAAGGTGCGCCGCCGCCCGAT
>CAYSVD010000086.1:0-6884 GCA_964434395.1 uncultured Pseudohongiella sp. | reverse complement strand
TACAACCCCTTGGTGGTTTCGTTTTCTTCGAGGTTGAGCGGATATGATAACGCCTTGGAATATTTATGATCTTGCGGTATGGCTGTATTCGGAATTGGATGCCGCCGACCCGGACGAAGCGCTGATCAGGACGATCATGGGCAGAGCCTATTATGCGGTGTTTGTGGAATTGCGCAAGAGATCCGGGATTTCCGGAAAAGGTGGGTGGGTGCACGGCGATGTGCGGGAATTCTATCTGCGTCAGGGAGGACATGAGGGCGAATTCATCGTGCTGCGGCTTCAGAGACTGAGGGAGATGGGGAACAGGGCGGATTACGACGACGAGACGGACATCTTCATCCGAGATGCTGCCGAGGCACTGAGTATCTTCCGGGACATATCCGATACTCCGCTCCGGTTGTGATCCTCGATGCCCGCCGACCCGTCCGACCCAACCCGCAACACCCGCCCACTCGCCCCGACCACGTACGCCGGCAGCTCCGACACAGATCCCGACCGCGCGTAGTCGTTTCGGCCCCCGGCGGCTTCCTGCTATACTGCCGCGCCGTCCCGCGCCGCGGCGCGCCCCGATGGAGACCGCCCGATGAGCTCCGGCGACGGACCCCCGAACACCGCGCCGGGCGGCGGCCCCCCCTTGAGCTACCGGGACGCCGGCGTGGACATCGACGCGGGCGAGGCCCTGGTCCGGCGCATCCGCGAAACGAGCCGGCGCACGCGCCGGCCGGAAGTGCTGTCGGAGCTGGGCGGCTTCGGCGCCCTGTGCGGGATTCCCGCCGGCTACCGCGAGCCGGTGCTGGCGTCCGCCACCGACGGGGTCGGCACCAAGCTGAAGCTGGCGGCGGCCATGAACCGGCACGACACCGTCGGCATCGATCTTGTGGCCATGTGCGTCAACGACCTGATCGTCTGCGGCGCCGAGCCCCTGTTCTTCCTGGACTACTACGCCGCGGGCCGGCTCGACGTCGACGCCGCGGCGGAGGTGGTGGCCGGCATCGGCGCCGGCTGCGAAATGGCCGGCTGCGCCCTGGTCGGCGGCGAGACCGCCGAGATGCCCGGCGTGTACCGGGACGGGGACTACGACCTCGCCGGTTTCGCCGTGGGCGTGGTGGAGAAGTCGCGCATCCTCGACCGCGCCCGGGCCGCCCCGGGCGACGCGTTGATCGGGCTGGCCTCCTCCGGCCCCCACTCGAACGGCTACTCGCTCATCCGCCGGATCATCGAGCGCGAAGGCGCCGCCCTGGACGCGCCCTTCGGGGACGGCACGTTGGGCGGGACGCTGCTGGAGCCGACCCGGATCTACGTGGATGCGTTGCGCGCGCTGGCCGCCGCGGCCGAGCCCACCGCCGTCGCCCACATCACCGGCGGCGGCATCGTGGAGAACCTGCCCCGGGCGTTGCCGGAAAACTGCCGGGCCGTGCTGAAGGCTGACAGCTGGCCGTGCCCGCCCGTTTTCGCGTGGATCCAGGAGCGCGGCGGCATCAGCGACGCGGAAATGCACAGAACCTTCAACTGCGGCTTGGGCATGATCGCGGCCGTGCCCGCGGCGCGGGCCGCGGACGCGCTGGACGCGCTGAACCGGGACGGGGAACGGGCCTTTCCGGTCGGCGAGGTGCGGGCCGGCGCGGGACCGGTGGCCTTGGAATGAGCCCGCCGGCGCGCCGTCCGGTGGCGGTCCTGATTTCAGGCAACGGCTCGAACCTCGAGGCCCTGGTCAGGGCCGGCGCGGAGTCCAGCTACCAGGTTGCCGGAGTCGTCTCCAGCAACCCCGACGCCTACGGGCTCGAACGGGCCGCCCGGCTCGGCGTCCCGGCGCAGACGATCAACCACCGGCGATTCGAAGACAGGGCCGCCTTCGACCGGGCGCTGGCCGCGGCCGTCGACGGCATCGGCCCGGACCTCGTGGCGCTGGCGGGCTTCATGCGCATCTTGGGGCCCGAGTTCGTGCGGCGCTTTCACGGGCGGCTTCTCAACCTGCACCCCTCGTTGTTGCCGAGATTCCCCGGCGCCGACACCCATCGTCGCGCCATCGACGCCGGAGAGCGCGAGCACGGAGCCACGGTGCATTTCGTGACCGAGGAGCTGGATGCGGGACCCGTCGTCGCCCAGGCGCGGGTGCCGGTGCTCGACGGGGACTCGGCGGAAACCTTGGCCGAACGGGTCCGGCGGGAGGAGCATGTCATTTACCCCAAGACGGTGTCCTGGTTCACCGACGGCAGGTTGCGGCAGGACGGAGACCACGCCGTGCTGGACGGGACCAAGTTGCCGCCGACGGGCGCCGCGCCGGAGACCTAGGCCGGCGGCGGACCGGCGGCGCCCTCCCCGGAATTCTCGGCCGCATAGCGCTTCATCTTGTACTTGCGCATTTTCTCCACCAGCGTGGTGCGCCCCACGCGTAGCCGGTCGGCGGCCCGGGCCACCACCCCGCCGCTGTCGTCCAGCGCCTGCTCGATCAGCCCCTTCTCCAGATTGGCCAGGTATTCCTTAAGATCCAAGCCGTTGAGCGACAGCATCGGGCCCGGCGGAGCGCGGCCGTCGGGGGGGCGTCCGTACGCGTCCGCAGGCGCCGGGCCGCCGTCGTCCGCCGGAGCGGACTCCCCGGCGCGGCGGAAGCTCTCCGGCAGGTCGTTGACTCCGACGATGCCGTGGGGGCGCAGGATCGCCATGCGCTCGACCAAGTTGGCCAGCTCGCGGACGTTGCCCGGCCAGGGATGCCGGCGCAGGCAGTCGATGGCGCCGGAGTTGAACCGCACCGAGCCGCGCTTTTCGGCCTCCATGGCGGTGATCAGCTCGTTCAGCAGCAACGGCACGTCCTCCGCCCGTTCGCGCAGGGAGGGCATCTCGATCGGGAACACGTTGAGCCGGTAGTACAGATCCTGGCGGAAGCGGCCTTGGTCGATCATTTTCTCCAGGTCGCTGTGGGTCGCGGCCAGGATGCGCACGTCCGTCCTTATGGTCTTGATTCCGCCGACCCGCTCGAAGCTGCGCTCCTGCAGCACCCGCAACAGCTTCACCTGCATGCTCAGGGGCATGTCGCCGATCTCGTCGAGGAACAGCGTGCCGCCGTCGGCCAGCTCGAAGCGTCCCGCCCGGGCGGACACGGCTCCGGTGAACGCGCCCTTCTCGTGGCCGAACAGTTCGCTCTCCAGCAGCTCCCGGGGGATCGCGCCGCAGTTGATCGGTACGAAAGGCCTGCCGGCCCGGGCGGAGTTGTCATGCAGGTTGCGCGCCACCACCTCCTTGCCGGTGCCGGACTCGCCGGTGATCAGCACGCTGACCTCGGTGTCGGCGACCTGCCCCATCATGTGGCGCACTTGCTGGATGGCCGCGCTGTTGCCGATCAGGCTGCGGAACATGTCGCCGTCCCTGACGCCGTCGAAGTCGCGCAGGCGGTTGAAGTGCTCGCGGAACAGCCTCGCCTTGTGCAGGGCATCCACCAAGGGCTGGTAGCTGAGCCGGGACGGCAGGACCGACGTGATGCGGGCGCGCAACTCCGAACCGGCCGGCCCCGGGGCTTTCCGCTCTCCCAGCAACACGAAGGGGATGCCGGGCTCCCAGCGGTGAATTCCGGCCAGCAGGCGGTCCAGCGGTTGCGCCTTCAGGCCGCCGATGATCGCCACGCCGATATCGGCGGGGTCGCCGGCGGCGGTTCGCCAGTCGGCGGAGCCGGTGGCGGTCGCCTCCTCGCCGATGAAGGCCAGAATGGTCCTGATGTCGCGGCGCGACTCCTCGCTGTCGTCGATCAGCAGAATTCTGTTCGTGTCCACCATGGAGCGGGGCCATCAGGATTCCGGCGGCGTTCCGGCTGGCGCGTCCCGCCCGGTGCCGCCTGCGATGGATGCCGACTATAGCAGATTTGGCCGCCGCGGGCAGTCCGAGGACCGCCGAGGACCGCCGAGGGCCGCCGAGGATCGCCGTGTCCGAGGGCCCGCCGTGTCGCGGGCCGTCGCGGTCGCAGGCCGCCGCGCGGGGCGGGGAGGAGCGGCCCCCTCAAGTTCCGCCCGCGCCTGTCGCTATTACGTAAGTCCATCGGACGCTCCCGGCCCTGCGGGACGGCGGCGGGACGACCCAGAGATACGGAGACGGCGAAGACCGGCGCAAGCGCCATGCCAGCGAACAAAGAGACAGGCCGGAAAAGCGGCGTGGTCGCCCCGTTCCGCCGGCGCGGACGGACGGGGCCGGACGGCCCGGCGCGTCCGTCGCCCGCCGAACTCGCGGCGATCATGGCCCGGATCGACCGGCGGTCCGATGTGGACGCCGCCCGGCTCGTCCGTCTGCGCGACCTGATCGCCGCCGGCGAGTACGAGGTCGATGCCCGGCGGACCGCCGAGGGGCTGATCCGCCTGGAATCGGCGCTGGACCTGAAGGGAAAGGGCTGAAAGGCGGTCCTAGTCCGAAGGGGGTGTGAAATTTGGTTACACGGCCGGCAATGGCCGTATAATACGAGCCGAAGGCAGGGAGGCTGGCGGCGAACCCGGGCGCGCACGGACGCCGGACCCTGCAGGCGGTGCTGTACAAGTGAACACAAGGAACTTCTACATCGTGGCGACGGCTCCCAACGAGCCGAGCCTGCAGGTGCGGATATCCGGCCCCTACCTGACCGAGCAGGCCGCGCGGGCGGACATGGACGCCGCCATCAGCGAGGCGCTGGTGATCGACCCCAGCGCTGGAAACTACCGCTACGGCATATCGCAGATCGAAAGCCGCAAACCGGGCATGATCCAGCACATGGCCGCCCATGCCTGAACGGCCCGTCGGCGGACCTTTCAGAACCTGCCGCGCCGGGCGGCGGCCCGGGCGGCGGATGTCGGTTGGTGGAGCCTACCGGGATCGAACCGGTGACCTCAACGCTGCCAGCGTTGCGCTCTCCCAGCTGAGCTAAGGCCCCAAGGAAGCGGGACAGACAGAGCCCATTCTACCGGCCGCGGGCCGCAGGCGTCAATTGCCGTCGCCCGCCTTGCCGTCCGCCCCGCCGCCGTCCCCGCCCGGTCCAGCCGGGCGAAGCGGGATTCGAGCTCCCCCAGCCGCTTTTTGGACAGGCCGCCCAGCACGGACACGGCGCGGCGGATGCGCGCCCGGGTGAGGTCGATGCCCAACACGGCGATGGCGTCGATGACCGACACCGACACCGCCCGGCCGGTCACGGCCACGAACAGCGGGAACAGGAAGTCCCTGATTTTCATCTCCAGCCCGGCGGCCAGCTCCTTCAGCGCGGCCTCGACCCGGTCCCGGTCCCACCGCTCGATCCGCTCCAGGCGCCACAGCGAGAACTGCAGTACGCGAAGCGTCGCGTCGCCGTCGAGACGCTTGTGTTCGAAGCGCGCCGCATCCAGCTCCATGATGCCGGAGACGAAGGGCAACGCCAGCTCCGCCACGTCGCTCAGCAACTCGACCCGCGGTTTTAGCAACGGGACGATTTCTCCGATGCGCCCGGGGGCGAAGGCCCACTCGGCGTAGCGGCCGATGAATTCCTCGTCGCTCAAATCCTCTCGCAGGTATTTGCCGTTCAGCCAGTTCAGCTTCTCCACGTCGAACACCGGCCCGCCCAGCGACACCCTGGAGAGCTCGAAGACCTCGGTCATCTCGTCCATCGAGAATTTCTCCCGGCCGTCCGGCATGGACCAGCCCATCGCGCCCAGGTAGTTGACCACGGCCTGAGGCAGGTAGCCCATGTCCCGGTAATAGCCGATGCTGGTCGGATTCTTGCGCTTGCTCAACTTGCTTTTGTCTGGGTTGCGCAGCAGCGGCATGTGGCAGAACACCGGCTCCGGCCAGCCGAAGTAGCGGTACAGCAACACGTGCTTGGGCACCGAGTTGATCCATTCCTCGCCCCTGACAACGTGGCTGATCTCCATCAGGTGGTCGTCCACCACATTGGCGAGGTGATAGGTCGGAAAGCCGTCCGATTTGAGCAAGACCTGCATGTCGACCTGCGAATAGGCGATGGAGACCCTGCCCCGCAGCCGGTCCTCGAATTCGCACTCGCCCTCCGCCGGCACCTTCATGCGCACCGTGTGCGGCTCGCCGGCGTCGAGTTTCGCCTTCACCGCCATCTCGTCGAGCCCCAGGCAATGCCCGTCGTAGCCGGCGGGCAGTTTTTCCCGCTGGCGCCGCTTGCGGACCTCCTCCAGCCGTTCGGGACCGCAGAAGCAGCGGAACGCATGTCCCTTCTCCAACAACATGCCGACGTGCCGGGCGTAGACCTCCAGCCTCTCGCTTTGCCGGTAGGGCCCGAAGCCGCCGCCTCGATCCGGCCCTTCGTCCCAGTCGAGGCCCAGCCAGCGCAACAGGTCCAGTATTTTCGCCTCCGACCCGGCGCTGCTCCGCCGCCGGTCGGTGTCTTCAATGCGCAGCACGAAGCGCCCGCCATGGCGGCGGGCCAGGCAACGATTGAACAAGGCGATGTAGGCGGTGCCGACATGCGGGTCGCCGGTGGGCGAAGGGGCGATTCTGGTTCTGATTTGCGGCATCGGCGGGCGGCTGGGCAAATGATACGACACGGGTGACGGCGAGTGATGGCGAGCGGCGCATCGAACGACGTGTTCGGATGATCGTCTTCGCGCTTATTCGTATCCTTTTTCGCCTTCCGACCAGGACACCATGCGCCGGCGCGCCTCGTTCAGCCCATTCTCTACCCGACGGCGCGCCTCGGCAAGGGTCTTTGTGGAGTCCGAAACCTCCCCATAGTCTCGGCCAGGGTGAATCGTGTCCCACCAACTTCGTTTTCCAGACTTTCGGCCTTTCCCCGGAGCATGCTTTCCGAACCCTTCAACAGCGACATTCCATGGGGGACCATAAAGGTTAATCATCAATTTCTCGGCGGTTCGAATAAACGGAGGCGGCACAATCAGCCCGCAGGCGGAAAAATCATTGCTATCAAGATTATC
>CAYSVD010000085.1:0-3256 GCA_964434395.1 uncultured Pseudohongiella sp. | reverse complement strand
CTTGCGGCTCTCCACCCGCATGCGGGTGTCGCTCTTCTCCCTGCGCCGCTCCAGCCGCTCCTCCAGCCGCTCCTCCACCCGCTTGCGGACCAGCGCGGCGAGGCGCAGGCACCAGGCTCCCGTCGCGTCCGCCGCGGCCAGCCAGGAGACGGACGCGCCGACGCTCAGGCCGAACAGGAAGGCGGCCAGGAACACCAGGGTGCTGCCCAGGACGGCCAGCACCGGCTGGAGCAGGTCGACCAGGAAGGCCCCGGCGACGCCGCCGGCGTGGTAGGGGTCGCCCGGCGGCGCGGCGAAATGCAGGGTGGCCAAGCCGCAGGCGGACAGCCCCAGCAACAGCGCCCCCCCGGCCCTCATGCCGAACATGCGCCAGGAGAAGGCCGGCCCCGGCGCGCCCCGACGCAGGACGGCGTGGATCTTCAGCGCCGGCAGCGCGGGCAGCGCGTAGGCCAGGTAGCCGAAAAGCGTCAGCAGGACGTCGGCCAGCCACGCGCCGGTGACGCCCACCGCGTTGCGCACGGGGCCCTCGCCGCCGGTGGTGAAGCGGCCGGGGTCGTCCGGCGAATAGCTGACGAGCGCGATCAGCAGGAACAGCGCCAGCAGGCCGTGCGCGATCAGCGAGCCCTCCCGCATCACCCGCCGCGCGAGTTCGCCGGCTCCGGAGTCCGGCATGTCGGCCGCCGCGTTTCTCAAGTGTCTTCCCTCCCGGGCGGAACCGCCGCCCCGCATGCGGTTATCGGGCGAAAGCGGCCGGGGCTCAAGCAACCCGCGCTCGACCAGCCGCCGCGTCCGCGCAGGCGGCGAAATCGGGTAAAATGGCCGCCGCGGGCGGGATTCTACCCTGTTTCCGCCCGCCCCGCGCAGGAGACGCCTTCACGTGCCCGAAGTCCGCCGTCACCGCCTCGTCGTCCTAGGCTCCGGCCCGGCGGGCTACACCGCCGCCCTGTACGCGGCGCGGGCCGGTCTGGAGCCGATCCTCATCACCGGCCTGGTCCAGGGCGGCCAGCTGACCACGACCACCGACGTGGACAACTGGCCGGGCGACGTGGAGGGCCTCCAAGGCCCAGACCTTATGGAAAGGATGAAGAACCACGTGGAGCGATTTGATGTGGAAGTGGTTTTCGATCACATCAAGGCGGCGGATCTCAGCCGGCGGCCGTTCACCCTGGACGGCGACGGTGCCCGCTACCGCTGCGACGCCCTGATCGTCGCCACCGGCGCCTCGGCCCGCTACCTGGGCCTGGAATCGGAGCGGGCCTACATGGGCAAAGGGGTCAGCGCCTGCGCCACCTGCGACGGCTTCTTCTACCGGGACAAGCCGGTGGCGGTCGTCGGGGGCGGCAACACGGCCGTGGAGGAGGCCCTGTACCTGTCCAACCTGTGCTCCCGCGTGACCGTGGTGCACCGCCGCGACGCCCTGCGGGCCGAGAAGATCCTGCAACGGAAACTGTTCGAGCGGGTCGAGGCGGGCCGGGTCGCCATGCGCTGGGACCACACGCTCGAGGAGGTGCTGGGAGGGGAGACGGGCGTGACCGGCGCCCGGATCCGCCACGTCCGGACCGGCGAGACCGCCGAGTTGGAGGTGGACGGGATCTTCATCGCCATCGGCCACACGCCGAACTCGGAGCTGTTCAAGGGGCAGCTGGCGATGCGGAACGGCTACGTGACGGTCAACGCCGGGCTCGACGGCAACGCCACCGGCACCAGCGTGCCCGGCGTGTTCGCGGCCGGCGACATCGCCGACCAGGTCTACCGGCAGGCCGTGACCAGCGCGGGGTTCGGCTGCATGGCGGCGCTGGACGCCGAAAAGTTCCTCGACGCCTGATGTCCCGCCCCCCGCCCCGGCTCGACAGCGGCACGGTGTGGTTTCCGCCGTCGGAACAGGCGCTGGAGCGCCCCAACGGCCTGCTGGCCGTCGGCGGCGCGCTGACCCCCGAGTGGCTGATCCACGCCTACCGCCGGGGGATCTTCCCCTGGTTCGACCCGGGGCAACCGATCCTGTGGTGGACGCCGGACCCGCGCATGGTGCTGTTTCCCGGCGAGATGCGGATATCCCGCTCCCTGGCGCGGCTGATCCGGCGCAACCCCTACCGGCTGAGCATGGACGAGCGCTTCGACGAGGTCGTGGACCGTTGCGCGGCCAGCCGGCCGAAGGGCACCTGGATCACCCCCGCCATGCGCGCCGTCTACGTCCGGCTGCACGCCATGGGCTTCGCCCATTCGGTCGAGGTCAGCGAGGACGGCGTCCTGGCGGGCGGGCTGTACGGGATCGCCATCGGCCGGGCGTTTTTCGGAGAATCCATGTTCAGCGCGAAGCCCAACACCTCCAAACTGGCGCTGGCCGGCCTCGCCCGGCGGCTCGCCGACTGGGGGTTCGGACTGATCGACTGCCAGGTCAGCAGCGCGCACCTGCGCTCGCTGGGCGCGCGGGAGATCCCCCGCGCCCGCTTCCGCGCGCTGCTGGAGCGCTTCGCCGCGATGCCGCCGGTCGAGGGCCCCTGGCGGCCGGGCCCGCCGCGGGAAGCCGGCGATGCGCCCTGAGCCCCGGGACCCCGCCCCGGAGTTGCTGCGCCGGACCGGACCCCACCCGTGCGGCTACGTGCCCGGCCGGCGGGCGGCGACGGTGTTCGTGGATCCGGAACGGGTCATCTGCCGGTCCCTGAACAGCCGGGCGAACGAGCTGGGCTACCGGCGCAGCGGCGCCCGCCTCTACCGCCCGGAATGCGGCGCCTGCCGGGCCTGCATCCCCTGCCGGGTGCCGGTGCAGCGGTTCAGCCCCCGGCGGCGGCATCGACGGACATGGCGCGCCAACAGCGACCTGCGGGCGACGGTCCGGAGCGAGCTGGACTGCGATGCGTCCTGGCGGCTGTACCGGAACTACATCGACACCCGCCACCGGGACGGCGGCATGTACCCGGCGACCCCGGAGCAGTTCGAGGCCTTCGTCAGAACCCGGACGGCGGACACCCGCTTCGCGCTGTTCCACGAGGCGGACGAGCTGGTGGCGGTCAGCGTGATCGACCGGCTCCGGCACGGACTGTCGGCGGTGTACACCTACTACGATCCCGCCCGGGCCAAGCGCTCCCTCGGCAGCTTCGCGATCCTGTGGCAGATCGACCGATGCCGGGAGCTGAAACTGCCCTGGCTGTTTTTGGGCCACTGGGTGGAGGATTCCCCGAAAATGCGGTACAAGCGCGATTTCCAGCCCATGGAGATGCTGGTGGACGGCCGCTGGACGCCGATGGACGCCCCGCCC
>CAYSVD010000084.1:0-2830 GCA_964434395.1 uncultured Pseudohongiella sp. | reverse complement strand
ATCTTGCTCACCGGGATGCCGGTGGCGCGGGACACCACGTCGGCGATCTCCTCCTCGCCCACGCCCGTGCGCAGCAGCCTCTTTTCCGTCCGCTCCGCCTCGGCCGCCGCCGCCAGTTTCCGCTCCAGCCCGGGAATCACGCCGTACTGCAGCTCCGAGGCGCGCTCCAACTCGCCGGCCCGCCGGGCCGCCTCCTGGTCGGCGCGAGCCTTCTCCAAGGCGCTTTTAATGGCCTGCGAGTCCTGCACCGAGGCCTTTTCCGCCTTCCAGACCTCCTCGAGGTCCGCGAATTCCTTCTCCAGGGCGGCGATGTCCTCCTCCAGCTTCTCGAGGCGCCCGCGGGATGCCTCGTCCTCGTCCTTTTTCAGCGCCTCGCGCTCGATCTTCAGCTGGATCAGGCGCCGCTCGAGCCGGTCCATCTCCTCGGGCTTGGAGTCTATCTCCATGCGGATCATGCTGGCCGCCTCGTCCACCAGGTCGATCGCCTTGTCCGGCAACTGGCGGTCGGTGATGTAGCGCTGGGACAGGCGGGCCGCCGCGATGATGGCCGAGTCCGAGATGTCGACCCCGTGGTGCACCTCGTAGCGCTCCTTCAGGCCGCGCAGGATGGCGATGGTGTCCTCCTGGGTGGGCTCGTCCACCAGCACCTTCTGGAAGCGCCGCTCCAGCGCGGCGTCCTTCTCGATGTACTGGCGGTACTCGTTCAGCGTGGTGGCGCCGACGCAATGCAGCTCGCCCCGGGACAGGGCGGGCTTGAGCATGTTGCCGGCGTCCATGGCGCCCTCGGCCTTGCCGGCCCCGACCATGGTGTGCAGCTCGTCGATGAAGAGGATGACCGAGCCTTCCTGCTTGGACAGCTCGTTCAGCACCGCCTTCAGGCGCTCCTCGAACTCGCCGCGGAACTTGGCGCCGGCGATCAGCGCGCCCAAGTCCAGCGCCAGGATCCGCTTGCGCTTCAGCCCCTCCGGCACCTCCCCGTTGACGATGCGCTGGGCCAGCCCCTCGACGATCGCCGTCTTGCCGACGCCCGGCTCGCCGATCAGCACCGGGTTGTTCTTGGTGCGGCGTTGCAGCACCTGGATGGCGCGCCGGATCTCCCCGTCCCGGCCGATCACCGGGTCCAGTTCGCCGTTTTCCGCCCGCTCGGTCAGGTCGACGCAGTACCGCCCCAGCGCCTGGCGGGTCTCCTCGTCCCCGGCGCCGCTGACCGCCTCGCCGCCGCGTAGCCTGTCGACGGCGCTCTCCAGCGCCCCGGCCGGCACGCCCTGGCCGCTCAGTATCTTGCCGGCTTCGCCCTTGTCCGCCATCGCCGCCAGCAGCACCGCCTCGCTGGAGATGAAGCTGTCGCCCTTCTTCTGCGCCAGCCGGTCGGCCTGATTGAGCAGCTTGTGCAACTCGGGCGAGGGCGCGATGCCGCCGTCGTGGTCCGGCATCCGCGGCAGGCCGTCCAGCGCCTGCCGCAGCGCCCCGCGCAGCGCGGGCACGTCGAAGCCGGCCTGGGACAGCAGCGGGCGCGCCGGCCCGTCCTTCTGGTCGAGCAGCGCCAGCAGCAGATGCGCCGGCTGGATCAGGTTGTGGTCCCTGCCCAGCGCCAGCGACTGCGCGTCCGCCAGCGCCTCCTGCAGCCTGCTTGTGAATTTGTCGATTCGCGCCATTTTCATCGCTCCGGCGTCGGGAAACCGTCCCGGCGCCTTACTCTATATGCGCCTTGAAGAAGGGTTTTTCAATCCCGGCACTGGGGCGCGGCGGCGGGGCCTCCCGGGCATCCCGCCGAAAGGCCCTTCGGCGGCCCGCGCCTACATGCCGGGGAAGAAGCCGCCCGCGGCGCTGAGGTCGAGGGCGTCGCCGCCGTGGGCCTGGAAGTGGCCGCGGATGAACTCCTCGTCGCCGCCCACGCCGATCAGGATGATCCGGTCCTCCGGGCCGCCGCCGTAGGTGACGAGCGCGGCGTCGACCCTGCCGAAGACGGGGAAGTGGGAGACCGGAACGTAGGGGTGGGCGCCCCGGTCGCCGCTCGCGAGCTCGATGAACCGCACCTCGACGTGGTCGGGATGGAAGCCCCGCTCCCGGACCCAGAACCGGTCCTGGCGGAAGGTGAAGTCCGTGATGATGTCCGTGCCGTCGCCGTAGCGGAAGATGAACCGGTCGTCCCCGGCGCCGCCCGTCAGGGTGTCGTCGCCCGGCCCGCCGTCGATCCAGTCGATGATCTCGCCGTCTTCGCCGACGGTCCCCGTCAGCGTGTCGTTCCCGTCGGTGCCGTAGACGACGGGATTGGACTTGCTTCCCAACAGGATGGGAAAGCCGAACACCCCGTTCTCGTCGCGCGGGAACGTCGTGTGCAGCAGATGGGCCGGCTGACTGGGATCCGGACCGACGTCGTAGCCGCTGAGGGAAATGGCGACGTTGTTGACCCCGTCCAGATTGTTGTCGTAGCCGAGGCCGGTGATCCTGCCGCCGCCGAGCGCGTCGCTGTCCTTTTGGATCCTGTCGTAGACGCCGTCCTCGGCGGTCTGCCCGTTCGCGCCGGTTCCCAGGCCGTCGTCGAAGTAGGTGTCCAGCCTTCTGGGCCTGCCGTTCCCGTGACGGCCTTCGACGACGACCTTGATCTCGAAATTGTCGTCCTCCATCGCGTTGTTGTTTTGCAGGGCGGTCTCCCAGCGCGTACCGTCGCCCCGGTAGACGTAGCGGTGCACCCGGTCCGGCGCCAGGTTCAGCAGGGAGGGGTCGCCGATGCCGTCCCAGGCGTCGAAGAAGCGGACCTCCGCGATCCTTCCCAGCCCGTCGCGGGTGTAGGCCGCGTTGCGGGCGCCGTAGATGAACGAGTCCGGGT
>CAYSVD010000083.1:0-1730 GCA_964434395.1 uncultured Pseudohongiella sp. | reverse complement strand
CCTGGGGCCCGAGGGCGGCGACGGCGGCGGGCGCATCGTCGCCGAGGGGCCGCCGGAGCGGGTGGCGAAGGCGCGGGGCTCCCACACCGGGCTTTTTGTCCGCAAGGCGTTGGGGTAGAATGGTAGCACTCCCCGGCCGATTAAGGAGCGCCGACCGATGAACGCCCGACCGACGAACGCGACCCCCCTCCCGCGCCTCGCCCTGCTCTTCTCCCTGCTGGCCGGGGCCGCCGCGGCGCGGGCGGCCGAGGGGCTCTACCTCGGCCTCGAGACCGGCTTCGCCGATGCCGACGAGCTGGCGCTGTCGGTCCATGGCGTCAACCACCCGACCCGCTGCGACGTGCTGCTGTACCCGCCCGGGACGGCCCCGGCCGACGAGCCGGCCTGCCGGGACATGCAGCGGCGCCCGCTGTTCTCCAACGCCTTCGACGGCGACGACCGCGCCGCCGCCGCCGTCGCCCTGGGCCGCGGCTTCGGCCGCTGGCGGCTCGAGGCGGAGTACCTGGCCCGCCACCAGGGCGGCGACCGGCGCGGCTTCCAGGCCGCCGGCGGCAACGCCGCCCTGACCGGCAAGGACACCGAGTGGGCGGTCGCGCCGACGGAGCGGGTGTCCGGCTTCCGGGCCCGGCAGCTGTTCGCCAACGTCTACTACGACTTCCCCTCCGCCTCGCGCTGGACGCCCTACGCGGGGCTGGGCGCCGGCTGGGCGAGCGCCCGGCTGGACTACGAGGCGGACTTCGTGCGCAAGCCCGAGACGGCCTACCTCGCCATCGACTTCGACCCCGACTGGCCGGAGGCGGCCAAGCGGGCGGCGGCGGGCACCGTCAGCGCCGTCGCCGCCGAGCTGGACGACGACCTCTTCGGCTGGCAGCTGCTGCTCGGCGTCGACTACGAGCTGTCCGAGCGGGTGGCGCTGAGCTTCAAGGCGCGGCGGGCGGAGTTCGAGGAGCTGGCGGGCGAGCGCGTCTGGCGGCTGATCCGCAGCCACGCGCCGGTGCTGGCGGACGGCTCCACCCCGTTCAGCACCGCCCTGGAGTTCGACGACATCGGCTACTGGAGCCTGACGGCGGGGCTGAAGGTCCGGTTTTAGGCCGGATCCGGGAGGCGCCCGCGATGGACGAAGGCTCCAGGCCGAAAGGCTCCGGGCGGAACGCCGACCCCCCTTGGCGCGAGCTCTCGTTCCTCGAGCTGCTGGGAGACATGTTCACCCATCCGGCCGCGCTGGAGCTGCGCCGTCCGCCCGACGCCGTCCCGCCCGACGCGGCCGGCCCGGCCTCCCGCGCGGACGGCGGGGATCCGTCGCTCCGGGACGCCTGGGACATCCGCCCCTATTTCGACCGGGCCATCGACTCGATGCCCGAGCTGGACGGCGTCCGCCCCGCCCGGCGGCCGCCCGGGCCCGGCGGCCGGCACCCCCTCGACGAGCTGCTCGGGGAGCTCGCGTTCTACGAGAAGGCGCTGCCGGGCGCGGCGGAGCGGATCCTGGCCGGGGCCGAGCGGGAGCAGCGGCGCCGCGCGGAGCGCGCCGAAAGGGATTTGGACGCCCGGAAGAGGAGGCAGGATGCCGCGAAAGAGCGGCTGGACGCGGAGGAGGACGCGCCCGACGACGGGTTCGCCGCCGGGCTGGAGCGCGAGCGCCGGCGCATCGTCGCCGCCTTCCTGACCGCCATGGGCCTGCTCGCCGTCGCCGGCGTCGCCGCCTGGCGCGGCGACACCCCGGTCGCCTTGGG
>CAYSVD010000082.1:0-3091 GCA_964434395.1 uncultured Pseudohongiella sp. | reverse complement strand
GTATTCCCCGCGCTGCATGAGGCTCCGCCTCGACCGGATGTATTGGGACTGGCGGATCGCGCGGCCGACGGGGAGCGCGGGGTTTTCCATCAGGGTGGACAATCCCACTCCGGCGGTGCGGGCGGCGTTGCGGTCCCGGGCGGCCGGCCGGGTTGTCGACGAGCCGGACCGTTTCGAGTTCGAGATCATGCGTCCCCCGGTCCGCGACCAGCAAACCCGGGCATGGATGCTGCCGGATGCGCCGCTGGATCCGGGCGTGCGTTGCTGGTTTTGATGGCGTATCGCGTGATGCTTCAGCCGCTTCGCAGGCCTGTCGTCGGGCGATTCGCCGCCAGCGGTTCCGACCGGGCCGCATCCGCGGCGGGCGGCTCCTTGTCCGGGGGGGCGGCGTCCGCCGGCGGTCCAATCCGGCTCCGGGCGGGTCCCGGCATCGCCGCGGCGGCGCCCGTTCAGTCGTTCCCGGCGGCGGGAGGCCGTCCGGCCGGCCCGGCATCCCGCCAGGCCGGTTTCACCATGATCGAGGTGGTCTTGGCCTCATTCCTCGGCGCAGGTATCGTCATCGGTTTCATGGTCTTGTTGAACCGGCAGGCCGACAACGAGCGGGACCGGGCGTCGGCGCGGGCGTTCCAGCGCGCGGTGGATGCGGCGCATTCGTTTTACACGCAACAGATAGATCAGGACACGCCCGCCCGCGATGCCGTCACGGCCCCTCTCGCCGCCGCCGGCGCGCCATCCCGGGCTCGCGGGGTGTGGCCTCAGGCCGGCGGACAGCTGGATGCCCTCCTTCCCACCTTGGATTGGGATGAGATGTTGGTCGGCAACGGCCGGGGGCTGGAGCTGGTGGACGCGACCTCCCCCTGGACCGTGCCGAATTGGCCGCCGGCGCCGACGCCGCCGCTCGCCCTGCGCGTCGGTTTCTTCAACGTCATCGCCGAGATGGAGAATCTGGGCGAGGCCCGGCGCGTCCGCGCCCTGCTGGGCGCCGGGGCGCTGGTGCTGGAGAATCCGCCGCGGGTGTTGCTGTCGGCCGCGCCGCCGGGCGCGGCGGCGGGCGCGGTCGGCGCAGACAACAGGTTCGTGTGGCGGGACTGTCCGGTGACGCCGCCGGGGGGCGTTGACGACCCCCGGTGCGTGATCGGAGGCCAGATGACGTTCAGCCCGGATGCGGTGCTGGCGATGCGGGGGACGCTGGACCTGAATGCCCCGCTGGGCCGGCGGGCCCGGCTGAATGTGGGAGGGGATGCCGACGTCGCCTTCGATGCCGCTTCGCGCGTGGAGGGGACCATGACCTTCGAGCCGGATGCGGAGCTGGTTTTCGAGAGCGGTTCATCCGCCCCGGCCATCGACTTCGGAGATCGGGATCTAACGAACATCGACGTTCTCACCGCCATCTCCGTCTCCGTCGAGGGTGTGGTCGCGGGGGGCGTGGATACGGAGGAGGTTCAGTTCGACATCCCCTGAGCGCCGCCGCAGGCGGATCCTCCCGCCCCGGCGGGATGGCGTCCGGAGCGGCCGCGCCGGCGGGAGAGGGTTCAACGGAGGCGACCATGAGGAAGGAACAGCGCATTGACGCGGAGATCGCCGCCGGCGGGCCGGCGTCGCTCCATGGATCCGTTCGGGGCGTCCGCGATGCCCGAGTCCGTCCGGCGCATGCATTCCGCCCTCGCGATCTGGATGCGTCGGCGTCGGGCGGGGCGGCGGCGCGCCAGACCGGTTTCACCCTGTTCGAAGTGACCCTGGCCTCATTCCTCGCCGCCGGCATCTTCATCGGCTTCATGATCATGCTCAATCAGCAGGCGGGCAACGAGCGGGACCGGGCGTCGGCACGGACGTTCCAGCAGGCGGTGGACGCGGCCTATGTGTTTTTCTCGGAGCCGATCCCTCTCGGCACCGCCAATCTCCCCGCCGTCCGCGCCGCGGCCCCTGTCGATACGAGCCTTGATGCCGAGTTGCGCGAGGAATGGCCGCAGACGAGGGATCAGTTGGACCGGCTGGTGCCGAGCCTGGAATTCGATGACATGTTGATGGGGAACGGCAACCCGTTGATGCTCGCGGTGGTGAATTTGCCCGATGCGTCCGATTTGACCGATCCCGCGGCCGACCCGCCGCACACCATCGTCCCGCCTCCGCCCGCTCCTGCAGGAGTCGTGGTCCAACAGGGCGGCTTCGGGCTGGATGCCGCGGAGGCCGCGCGCCGGGCCGGTTTCTTCAACATCTGGGCGGCGATGGACGACATGGGCGAGGCCCAGCGCGTCCGCGCCCTGTTGGGCGGCGGCGCCGTCGTGCTGGACAATCCGCCCCGGGTGCTGTTGTCGGCGGCGGTTCCGGGCGCCGCCGCCGCCACCCGCCGGTTCCTGCTTCGGAACTGCCGGGCGGGCGATCCCCGGTGCGTGATCACCGGCCAGATGACTTTCGATCCGGACGCGGTGCTGGCGATGCGCGGGACGCTGGACCTGGATGGCGCGCCGGGCCGGCGGGCCCGGCTGAATGTGGGGGCGGAAGCCGATGTCGCCTTCGATGTCGGCTCGCGCGTGACCGGGACCATGACCTTCGATCCGGATGCGGCGATGAATTTCAACGCGCCGCCAGGCGTACCGCCCGGCCCGGCCATCGACTTCGGGGAGCGGCGGCTGGATAACGCAGGCGACGTCCTCGCCATCAGCGTCGATGCCGCGGACAGAGTGGAGACGGATACGGTGGAGACGGGCGGCCTCGAGTTCGACGTCCCCTGAGCCGCCCGCCGGGCCGCGCCTTCCCGCCCGGTCCCGCTGTTTTCCCTTCGGCCGGTTCCGGGCCTGTTCGGCGTCCGACCGCGCCGCCCAAGCGGACCCGCCGCCATTGATCCCGCGTCCAGCGGGCCATGCCGCTTGGCGTTCGGGTCATCCCCGGCGCCAGGCGGAATCGCGTCGGACGGGACCGTCCCGGCCAGCCCCGCCCCCGGACGCCCCCCGGCGGAGAACGACGCGCGCGGACGCCGCAGGCGGCCCGGAGGCGCCATTTGGGGCGGCCGGCCCGGTGGGGCGACAGGGTTGCGCGGGCGGCGCAGGGGCGGCATGGCAGGGCGAACGACATGGCGGGAGGGGCGGTCCAC
>CAYSVD010000081.1:0-2351 GCA_964434395.1 uncultured Pseudohongiella sp. | reverse complement strand
GTTTCCGGTCGCATCGCTGGGCGAGCGTCTCCGGCCGCGCCGGCGGGGCCCCAGCCGGTGATTGCCGGGGCCGCCGCGCAGGGGCCGCTCGGCGCGTTCCGCCGGTTCCGTGCGTCTCCCAGGCATGCCGGTCCCCATCGGGCGTGTACGGCGGTGCAGGGCCGTCTCAGGAGGCGCTGGCCTGCCGGCCGCTGATCTCCGGTCTCGTCGCTGGCGGTCTGCGCTGGCTGAGCTCTTCGCTGGCGGATGGCCGCCGCCGGGAGGGGGACGGCTTCTCCGGCCGTACCGGCCGGTGCTGCCGCACCGGCGCATCCCGCCGGCGGAGGCGCCGCCGGCGTGAGGCTTTGCCGGTGCGCCGTCGCTGGACCGGCGACGCCGGTTGCCCTGGCGTTCCGGCCGCCGGTGTTGTCGCGCCCGCGGTTCCGGCCGCCGGCCCGGTCCAGGTTCGACGACGGGGCGGCGCAGGCCCGCCGGGGCGGTTTTTTCGGCATCTCCGGGCTGGGGCCTTGCCGGCGGCCCGCCCGCGCTCGCAGGCGCCGATGGCGGGGGATGCGCCCGTCGTGTCCAGCGCCCGCTCGGCGGTTTCCCGGCGTTTCTGGGGTAGGGGCCCGCTGGCGGCCAGGCATCTCCGGTACCGTGCGTTCCCACGCCGGAGCCGCCCAGTGCGGGCGTTGGGCCGCACAGGGCCGCTTTTCGCCGGGTCCGCGGCCCCGGGGCCTGCCAATCCGCTCCGCCGCGACATGGCGGCACATGGGGTGGCGCAGGGCCGCTCAGGGTGCGCACTGCCGGTCCCGCGCCGGTGTCTCGCCGCCGACAAGCCCGCAGGCGGTTTTCGCCGGAGGGGCGCATCTCCGGCGAGGCGGGCATCTCCGGGTTGCCGTTCGTCGGTTCCGCATCTCCGGCTTTGCGCCGCATGCGGACCGCCCCCTGGCCATCTCGTCGCCAGCGGGCGGCCGGCCCCAAGCTGGTGGCAGACGAGGAGATCGGCGGCGCCAGGGCGAGTGCCAGAGGCAACACCCGCCGCGGCGGAAAACGCCGACACGGGCGCCGTGGGCCGCCAGCGGTCGCTGGCAGGGCGGGCGTTGCCGTTCCGGCCGCGTCCGGGTCCGATCACTGATCCTGGTCCACCGGCGGGGGCTGTTGGGAGGTAGTGCGCTGGTTCCCTTGATGGCGGTGGTGGTGGAGCGGTCGCTGGTGGGGCGGCGGCTGGTCTCGCCGATCTCGTTGCTCTTTGATCTCGCTGTTGGTGTGATGCGCCGCCGCTGGGCCTTCGCTGGTTTCGCCGGTTTCGCCGCCCAGTGTCGCCCATGGCGCGTTCCGTCGGTTTCCTTGGTCCGGGGCATGCCGGTCCCGTCCAGTGCAGCACGGCGGCTGTCGGGCGGCACCCCGCGCGCGCCTCACAGGGCGGCGGGGTCGCCGGTTTCCGACGAGGATTCGGCTCCTGCATCGGCAGGGATGGCCGCATTTCCGGGACACCGCCTGCCGGCCCGCGCAGGTATTCCGCCGCGCCGCCGGCCGCGTACGACGCGCCTTGGCCGTCTACGGGTGTCGTTTCGCTGGATCCGGCGTTTCCGGCATGCTGGCCGCCCGTTGCCGTATCCATCCGCAGGACCGCCAGCGTCGCCATCCCCGCCGGGCGGCGATCTCGCCAGCGGACGCCAGCACCGGCCATGCCCACAGGCCGGTTCCGCTGGCGCCGCATCCCCGGTTTCAGCGGGACGGCCGCCCCGGCCCATCGCTCCTTGGCGGAACCGGAGCGACGCCGGAGCCGCGCTTCCGGGCGGGTCGCGACGCCGCCCGCATCCCGCCCCACACGGGAAGACGGGCTGGCGGCCGCCGGGTTTGGAGATAAAAAACCTGCGGCGCCCGCCGTCAGATCCGCCCCGGCGAAAAATGGCGCCGAGCATTTGACTTCCTTTTTCGGCGCGCCAACATCCCCCTCCCTCGGCGAGGCCTCGCGCCGCCGCCGGCGGATTCACGCCCCGCATGAATCGCGGGGCTTCGCAACCGCGCCGCCTGCGCCCCTGCGATGGCGGCCATGGAGCGATGTCATGAAGCAGTTACTGCAATTCAGGGGGCGCGGGATGCGTCCGAAATCAACGTCCGGCAGGGAAATCAACGCCCGGCAGGGCCGGACCGCCGGGATATCGATCGGCGAGACGGTCATCTACGCCATCGTGTTGGCGCTGGTGACGGGGGGGGGGTGTCGCCCTGTTCCAAAACATCAACGCATCCAGGCTGGAGACCGCGGCCGTGGGGGAGATCAGTGAATTGTCCCAATCCCCGGTGGGGCTTCGCTTGGTCGGGTGGAGGCAATCAGGGCTGGGCGCCAGCCGGGTACAGACCCAGTA
>CAYSVD010000080.1:0-3543 GCA_964434395.1 uncultured Pseudohongiella sp. | reverse complement strand
AGGCAGGGCGGCCGGACCCAGGAAATCCAGCGCCTGATCGGGCGGTCCCTGCGCGCCGTCACCGACCTCGCCGCCATGGGCGAGATGCAGGTGCGCGTCGACTGCGACGTGATCCAGGCCGACGGCGGCACCCGGACGGCGGCGATCACCGGCGCCTATGTGGCGCTCCATCTGGCGTTCGAGAAGGTCCGGCGCCTGGGCCTGATCCAGGCGGTGCCGCTGACCGGCGAGGTGGCCGCCGTGTCGTGCGGGCTCTATGACGGCGTGGCGGTGCTCGATCTCGACTATGACGAGGACAGCACCGCCCAGGCCGACGCCAACTTCGTTCTCACCGGGGACGGCGACATCGTCGAGATCCAGGGCACGGCCGAGGAGGACCCGTTCAAGGAAAGCGAGCTGACGGCGATGCTCGAACTGGCCAAGAAGGGCATCGGCGAACTGGTCGCCCATCAGCGCCGGGCCATCGAGGACGCGGCCCATTAGCCCGATGACGCGGCGGTTCGAGGGCGGCCGGCTGGTCATCGCCAGCCACAATCCGGGAAAGGTGGCGGAATTCCAAGAGCTGTTGGCGCCCTTCGGGGCCGATCTGGTTTCGGCAGGCGAATTGGGCCTGCCCGAGCCCGACGAGACCGGCCGGACCTTCATGGAAAACGCGGAACTGAAGGCCGTGGCCTCGGCGGCGGGGGCGAACCTGCCGGCGCTTGCCGACGATTCCGGCCTCGCGGTGCACGGCCTCGGGGGCGATCCCGGCATCTATTCGGCGCGCTGGGCGGGGCCGGCCAAGGATTTCGGCCTCGCCATGAAGAAGGTGGAAGAGGCCTTAAGCGGCAATCCCGACCGCACGGCCCATTTCGCCTGCGCCCTGTCGCTCGCGTGGCCCGACGGGCATAGGGAAACCGTCGAGGGCGCGGTGTACGGGACCCTGGTGTTCCCGCCCCGGGGCGGCAAGGGCTTCGGCTACGATCCCATCTTCGTCCCCGACGGCCGCGACGAGACCTTCGGCGAGGCCGAGCAGGACTGGAAACATTCGGTGAGCCACCGGGCGGACGCGTTCCGCAAACTGGTGGCGCGGTGTTTCGATGCCGGCGACTGAGGATTTTTCAACCATGTCCGCCGGATTCGGCATCTACGTGCACTGGCCCTATTGCGAATCCAAGTGCCCGTACTGCGACTTCAACAGCCACGTCGCCGACACCGTCGATCACGGCCGCTGGCGGGCGGCCTATCTCTCGGAGCTCGACCGCACCGCCGGCGAAACCAGGGACCGGACCGTCACCTCGGTGTTCTTCGGCGGCGGCACGCCGTCCCTGATGAAGCCGGACACCGCCGCCGCGATCATCGAGCGCATCCGCGCCAACTGGCCGGTGGCGGACGACGTGGAGATCACCGCGGAAGCCAACCCGTCCTCGTCGGAAGCCGCCCTGTTCGCCGCCTTCGCCGATGCCGGCGTCAACCGCCTCTCCATCGGCGTCCAGTCCTTCGACGACGAAGCGCTGAAGTTCCTCGGCCGCCGCCACGAGGCGGACGAGGCGAGGCGCGCCATCGAGGCGGCGCGGGAAGCGGTCCCCCGGTTTTCCTTCGATCTCATCTATGCGCTCCCCGGCCAGACGGTGGATGACTGGCGGCGGCAATTGTCGGAAGCCGTCGACCTCGCCGGTGGCCATCTCTCGGTCTATCAACTGGCCATCGAGCCCGGGACCGAATTTCACAAGCGGCGGGTCGAGGGCGCGGGGGACGAGACCGCCGCCGAGCTCTACGAGTTCACCCAAGGGGCCCTGGCGGCCGCCGGGCTTCCGGCCTATGAGATTTCCAACCACGCCGCCCCGGACAATGCCTGCCGGCACAATCTCACCTATTGGCGGGGCGGCGCCTATGCCGGCATCGGTCCCGGCGCCCACGGGCGGCTCAGGACCGGCGGCGCCTGGGCGCTGACCCTCGAAAAACGGATGCCGGACGATTGGCTCAGGGCGGTGGAAACCGAGAGCGCCGGGCTCCACAAGCGCACCCCCATCGATCCCGACGAGCGGGCCCGGGAGGCGGTCCTGCTGGGAATGCGGCTGGCCGGCGGCCTGAGCGCGGCGGATTTCGCCGAGACCACCGGCCTGTCCCTCGAAGACTGGCTCGACGGGGACCGGCTGGACGTCCTGGCCGAAGAGCGGCTGATCGAGCCCTTCGACGGCGCGCGGCTCCGGGCGCTGCCCGATGGCCTGATGCGCCTGAACGCGGTCCTCGACTACCTGCTGAACTGATTTACCGGGCGGGCGGCGGTCGTGACGGGTCCGGTGCCGGGCCCGGTGACGGCGCGGGCGGAACCGCCGGCTGGGCGAAATTCGACGGCGCGTCGGCGATCACCGCCGTCCCGCGCTCCCCGACCTGCAGCACGCTCAGCCCCCGCTGGGCGATCCCCGTCGGCAGGAACCGGAAGATTCCGTCCCGCCCGGCGAAGCCCTGGGCCGCGGTGATTTTCTCGGGCTGGAACCCGCCGTCTTCCCGGGCCAGGACCGCCGCCAGCGCGGTGGCGTCGTAGGCGAGGGTCGCCAGCCGGTGCGGCGGCGCCCCATAGGCCGCCTCGTACTGCTTGACGAAATCGGCCCGCGCCGCCGGCGACGGGGCCGCGAACCAGCCGCCGACCAGCGCCGGTTCGGCGCCGAGCCCCGGCGCATCCCACCGGCCGGTTCCCAGCATGCGGACCTTCTTCGGGTCGAGATCGTAGTAGGGCAGCAGCGCCGCGATGGCCTGGAGGCGCTTGCCCCCCTCGGCGATCAGCAGCGCGTCGAACGGCACGTCGCCCAGGGTCTGAAGGTTCTCCAGGCGCTTGAGCGCCGCCGCTGCGACCTCGTCGTCGCGGGCCCTCAGGGCTTCGACCTGATCGAGCAGGTTCCGGCGGCGCGCATCGTAATTCGCGAGGTCGCGGACCACCGGCGCGAAATCGGCCGCCGAGGGGTCATAGTAGGCGATGTGGGTCAGGACCAGGCCCGGCGCCTCGGCCGATTGCCGCACCTGCTCGACCACCCGGAGGCCATAGGTGCTGTCGGGGGCCAATACCGCCAGCCGCCGCACGCCCCGCTGCCGGGCGAACGCGACGATCCGGTCGACCTCCTGGCCCGGGAGGAAGCCCATGGTGAACACGCCGCCGCCGGCGACCGTCCGGTCGGTGGTGAAGGCGATGACGTTGATCCCCGCCGCGCGGGCCGCCGGGGCCGCCGCCTCGACCGAACCGGAGAGCAGCGGCCCGAGGATCAGCGAGGCGCCGTCGCCGATGGCGAGAGCCGCCGCGTCCGCCGCCCCCTCCGGAGTGCCCCTGGTATCGCGGGGCAAGAGCTCGAACCGCTGATCGGCGAAATGAAACAGGGCCAGTTGCGCCGCGTTCAGCAGATCCTGCCCGACCTTGGCGCTCGGACCGGACAGCGGCAGCAGGATCGCGATCCGCGGCACGGCCGGCTTCTCCGGCGGCGGCGCCTCGAGCCTGCCGGGACCGCCGGGGGGCAGGGCGGCCTGTTGGTCCGGTACCGCCCGGACAGGCTCGGAAGCGGGCTCGGGGGC
>CAYSVD010000079.1:0-5428 GCA_964434395.1 uncultured Pseudohongiella sp. | reverse complement strand
GTGATGCGGCGGGCCGGAACCGCCCGCCGGGCGGGGCCTGGGCCGGATTCACCTGTTGGCGCGGCGCAGAACCCGCTGCTTGTCGATCGACCACTCCCTGTCCTTGGCGGCGGCGCGCTTGTCGTGGCTCCGCTTGCCCTTGGCCAGGGCGATCCGGCATTTCACCAGGTGGCCCTTCCAGTGCAGGCCGGTGCACACGCAGGTGTAGCCCTTGCGTTGGGTGGCGGCGAACAGCCGGGCCAACTCCTGCTTGTGCAGCAGCAGTTTGCGGGTGCGGTCCGGCTCGGCCGCGGTGTGGGCGTCGGCGCTGTCCAGCGGGGTGATGCGGCAACCGAGGAGAAACGCCTCGCCCTCCTTGATCAGGACGTAGCTGTCCACCAGCTGCACCTTCTTTTGGCGCAGGCTCTTCACCTCCCAGCCCCTAAGCTCCACCCCGGCCTCGATGCTGTCCTCGATGAAGTAGTCGTGCCGCGCCTTCTTGTTGAGCGCGATGGTGTTGTCGGGGGCCTTTGACTTGCCGGATTTCGCCATGCCCCGGATTATAACGCCGCCGCCGCACCGCCGCCGCCGTCGTGTGTTGCCGCCACAGTGTTGCCGCCGTCGTGTTGTGCCCCGTCGGCGGCGCATATAGAATCCGGCGAAACGGCGGCGCATGCCGTCCTGCCGGCGGGCGGGGGTTTTCGGATGGCTCAGGACAGGGGGCAGTTCAGCTCGAGGCTGGGGTTCATCCTGGCGGCCGCCGGCTCGGCGGTCGGGTTGGGCAATCTGGTCGCCTTCCCCGTCATGGCCTCGAAAAACGGCGGGGCCGCCTTCCTGCTGATCTACCTGTTTTTCGTGGCGTTCATCTGCTACCCGGTCATGATGGCCGAGATCGCGATGGGGCGGCGCACCACGCGCAACCCGGTGGGCGCCTTCTCGGCGCTGTCCGGCGGCGCGGCGCACCAGCGCTCGGCCGAGATGCTGGCGACCCTCCCGCCGAGCGACCGCTTCTTTGTTCGTCTCATTTTGGCGCGTTGGCGTCTGGCCGGGATGCTGGCGATCCTCACCCCGTTCATGATCGGGGTCTTCTACACCGTGATCACCGTCTGGCTGGTGGTCTACATCAAGGAGATCGGCAGCGGCAACCTGGCCATGCTGGCCGGCGAGGGCGCTTTCAGAGAAGTGGTGTCCCGCCCTTCCCTGTTCGGCTACCTGCTCGGGCTGCTGGCCCTGCTGTTCTTCATCCTGCTCGGCGGCGTGAAGGGAGGCATCGAGCGGCTGGCGCGGGTGCTGATGCCGACGCTGGCGGCCATGTTGGTGCTGCTGACGATGTTCGTGCTGACCCTGGACAACGCCGCGGCCGGCATCCGTTATTACTTGGTGCCCGACTTCAGCCGGATGGACTGGAGCGTGGTCAACGGGGCCCTGTCCCAGGCGTTTTTCTCCCTGTCCCTGGGCATGGGCATCCTGATCACCTACGGCTCCTACTTCAGCCGGCGCAGCAACATCGCCCAGTCCACCCGCATGGTGGTGATGGCCGACACCGGCATCGCGTTCTTCGCCGGCCTGCTGATCCTGCCGGCGATCTTCGCGTTCGACCCGAACACCAACACCGAAGAGCTGTCCACCAGCAGCGTGGGACTGATCTTCAGCTTCCTGCCGCAGATCTTCCTGTCCATGCAGGATGTGGCGGGCTACGCCGGGGCCAGCGCGGCGGCGCTGGCGTTTTTCACGCTGGTGTTTTTCGCGGCGCTCACCTCGCTGGTGTCCATCACCGAGATCCCCATCGCCTGCTGGATCGACGAGTTGCGCCTGTCCCGGCGGCATGCGGTGCTCGCGCAGGCGGCGCTGCTCGCCCTGTTCGCCGTCCCCGCCACCATGTCCCTCGGCATCTCGGACTTCTTCACCGAATTCGTCCGCTACGGCGGAGCGGTCAAGTCCTTCTTCGATCTGGTCTCGGACGTCTTCTACGAAACCATCCTGCCCCTCGTCGGGTTCACGGTGTGCGTTTTCACCGCCTGGCGCTGGAAGATCGGCGGGCTCAGGGAGGAGCTGGCGGTCGGGGACGACCGCTACAAGGGCTCGTTGCTGGACAGGTACGTCAGCCTGTCGCTGGGCACGGTGATTCCGGCGGTGCTGCTGCTCGTCTTCATCAGCACGGTCAGACAGATCTATTTCGGCTGAGCCGGTGCCGGCGATCGAGCGCAGCGCGCTGGTCGCGCGCCCGCCCGGCCGGATGTTCGATCTGGTCAACGACATCGAACGCTATCCCGAGTTCATGCCGGGCTGCCTCTCCGCCCGGGTGCTCAGCCGGTCCGACAGCGAGCTGGTGGGGCGGCTGTGCCTGGGCCGGGCCGGCGTCAGGCAGTGCTTCACCACCCGCAACCGTCTCAGGCGTCCCGAATCGATCGAGATGGAGCTGGTGGAGGGGAACTTCGCCCGCTTTCGCGGGCGCTGGCGTTTCGAGGCGCTGGGCGAGGCGGGCTGCAGGGTGTCGCTGTCCATGGACTTCGCGCTGAAGCCGGCCCTGCTGGACCGGACCGCCGGCGGCCTGTTGGCCGGCATGGCCGGCGCGCAGGTGGACGCGCTGGTGGCGCGGGCTCGTGGCCGCTAGGGACGGGTCCGCCGGCCCGGTCGGCGGCGCGCGGCGCGGACGCATCGCCGTGGAGGTGGCCTGCGCGACACCGGAAAAGCAGCTCGTCGTCTCCCTGGACGTGCCGGCCGGCGCCACGGCCGCCGAGGCGGTGGCCCTGTCCGGCATCGCCGAGCGGTTCGAGGACATCGACGTCGCCGGCGGCCCGATGGGCGTGTTCTCGCGCCGGCTGGACGGCAAGACCCTCCCCTTGCCGGGAGAGTACGTGCTCAAGCCCGGGGACCGGGTGGAAATCTACCGGCCGCTGGCGACGGACCCGAAGCAGGCGCGTCGCGCCCGGGCGAAGAGTGCGGGCCGGCGCCGGACCGGTCCTTAGGCCTCCGCAGAGCGAGATCTTGCCGGGCGTAGGGTCATCAGTGGGGCCGCAACCGTTCAGCCAAATGGGCGGCGACGTTTTCGCCGCTCATGAATCACGCCGATGATCGCGGGCGCGACTCGTCCCCTCTTTACGAAGGATACAAAGTGACGACGGTATCTTGTTGCCGGCAGGTCCGGAATCGTCCTTGAAAAAAACGCCGCTCGCTCGCTGTGCCCCGGCCAATGCTCATGAGAGTGTTTTTCAGGCCGCGCCTGTATTCCTCCAGAGCATCCATCCCCCAGTGGGCAAGAGTGTCATTTGCCATCTCCTCAATATCTTGATCCGCCTCCGGCGTGATTTCGTACAAACGCATCGGTCGGCGCCATGCTTCGCGGGAACGCCGTCGAATATCTCGTCCACCGTCCGCTCGAACCGTTCGCCACGCATAGCAGCATCAACGCGCGGCCTCAGGAAATCATCAAGCGCCTTTTCGTCCTTTCGTCGGCATCGCCCAGCAAAGACTTGAGCGCATATTCCTCAATAGACTGCCCCCGCGACGCGGCGCATGCCTTCAATTGCGCATGTTGCTCTTCGGTGACCTCGATGGAAAGGCGCATGGTTGGACCTCCGGGAAAACCCACTTCCAGCGGAGCATGACTTAGTACTGTGAAGTACGTAATAGGCGTGGGAACATAGTGCGGGAGCGCAGGCGTGGATGTCAGAGAGAGTTCCGGGAAAGCGGCCGATCGTCTCCCTCGACGCGCCGGCCGGCGCAGCGGCCGCCGAGGCGGCGGTCCTGTCCGGCATCGCCGGACGGTTGCGCGCCGCCGCCGCTCATCGACACCGCCGCTCACCGCCGCTCATCGCCCTGTCAATTGCCGGGCGGCTCGCGCATAATGGCGCCGCCGTCACCGGAGGGCGCCATGGGCGGGGACCGGGACAAGCGCCGCGGGCCGCCGGGCCTGTTGCGGCGGATCGAGCGGGGCCTGCACGAGCTCTACGTGACGCCCTACCGGCGGGCCTTCGCCCGCGCCCGGCGCGACCAGGACGACCTCTTCATGCTGTTGGTCTTCGCCGAAAGCCTTGGCGTTCCCAACCCCGCCGCCTTCTACACGCTGGAGCTGCTGCCGGTCGTCTACGACCGCTTCCACGAATGGCATGTCCGCATGGGCATGGAACGCTCGCCGCTGGACCACATAAGTTGCTGCTGACGCTGGCCCGCTCCCGCAAGCTGCTGTTCTTCGGCGGCAAGGGCGGCGTGGGCAAGACCACCGTCTCCGCCGCCATCGCGCTGGCCCGTGCCGGCGCCGGCGCCCGGGTGCTGCTGGTCTCCACCGACCCGGCCCACAGCCTCGGGCACCTGTTCGAGCGCCCGGTCGGTCCCGCCCCGGTCCGCGTCGCCCCGGGACTCGACGCGCTGGAGCTGGATCCGGAGCGGACCGTGGCGGGGCACATCCGGGAGGTCGCGGCGGAGCTGCGGCGGCTGATGCCGCCCGGCATGCACGGGGAGATCGACCGCCACATGCGCCTGTCGCGGGACGCCCCCGGCATGCAGGAGGCGGCCATGCTGGAGCGCGTGGCGGAGGCCGCGGAGACGGGGGCGGAGCGGTACGACCTGACGGTGTTCGACACGGCGCCGTCGGGGCACACCGCCCGCCTGATGGCCCTGCCGGAAATGATGTCGGCGTGGACCGACGGGCTGATCGAGCGCCGCGAGAAGGCCGACCGCTTCGCCGAATTCGTGCGCGGGCTGGGGCGGGACACCAGCATGCAGGACCGGACGGTCGCCGGCGGCGGGGAGGAGGACCGCGACGCCCGGATCCGCCGGACCCTCGACCGCCGCCGCCGCCGCTTCGCCGGACTGCGGGACCGGCTGTCGGACCCGGCGCGCTCGTCCTTCGTCATCGTGCTGACGGCCGAACGGCTGCCGGTGCTGGAGACCGTGGAGCTGCGCCGCCAACTGGAGCGGGCGGGCATCGGCGTGGACGGCCTGGTGGTCAACAGGCGGGCGCCCGCGGACCAGGGCGCCTTCCTGGCGCAGCGGTGCCGGCTGGAGGAGGGGCATCTGGCCCGGCTCGACCGGGAGCTTCCCGGCATCCCCCGTCAGGAGATCCCTCTGGCGGCCCGGGACATCGTGGGGCTGGCCGCGCTGGAGCGCCTGGCCGCCGGCCTTCGGGCCGGGCCGGCCGAAAGCTGACGGTCGGACGCTCGGACTCGGTCTTGACCCCGGCGGAAGGATTTTTCGATAATCGGGGTTCCGTCGATCCGGGACCGTCCCGGATGCGGCGCAGGAGCGCGGCAGTGAGTCACGGCGTTCGCCGAAACATCCGCACGGACCGGCGGCGGCTCCTGCCGCTGGCGGGCCTGCTGTGCCTGCTGCTGGCGCAGGGCGCGGGGCTGGCCCACAGCCACGACGGGGCCCTCCAACCCCAGTTCGACTGCGAGATCTGCCTGAAGACCGGCCCGGCCGACGATGCGGCCGCGGCCGCCGCCGCCGG
>CAYSVD010000078.1:0-10550 GCA_964434395.1 uncultured Pseudohongiella sp. | reverse complement strand
TGGGGTCGGCGCCGGCATTCAGCAGAAGGCGTGTGAGCTCTACGTCGCCATTCCCAGCCGCCCACCTAAGGGGCGAATTATCGCGGGGGTAGTTGGTGTCGGCGCCGGCATCGATTAGAAGGCGCGCGATGTCCATGAGGCCATTCGCAGCCGCCCGCGCAAGGGGCGAACCTTGGTTGGGGTCGGCGCCGGCATCTAGCAAGGCGCGCATGGCTTCGGCATTGCCAGCCTGCATCGCTCGGAGGATGGACATGTCGAAGTCGACACCCTGTCCAATGCAATAATCGACATCCCTCTTCGTAGCCTGCGCCCAGAAGTTGTCGCTTTCCCAGAATTGGCAGTCCAGTCTCTCCCCGTCGCATGCCGTGAGCAACGCCGCGCCCAACAACGCCGCGCACCTCAGGACGAGGGTCCGGAAGAACGACTTTTCAGGGCCTGTCGGTCGGGGGGGGGGGGGTGATCAAGCAATGGTTGGTCTTGTTCATGGTTGTCGCTCCTTAGGTTATTCAGGTTGTGGTCGAGCATGGCATGCAACGAAACAAAATGCCGGTTCCGCTCGGCGGAACGCGAACTCTACGACCGGCATCCGTCCAGAGGAAGACCGATATGCCGACGGACCCGACCGGCCGCGAGGGCCATCGGCTCCGAGCGACATCGGCCTCCCGAAAGCGGATGTTCCCGAAGGACATCCGGGCGCTTCCGCCCGCTTTCGCCGCTTCGGCGGCAGCGGCCGGCATCTTCTCAGGGGGCGCCGCCGCGACCGCCAGCTCCCTCTTCTTCACGGGGCCGCTGTTCATGGGACCGCCCATTTCCGTGTCTCCGGCTACCGGCGCGGGCCCGCGGAACCAAAATGCGGGCCGTCGGGCCTTTCGAGGGTAGCATGGCACGGCGAACATGAACGGTACCTGAACGGGGCATCTGTTTTTTCCATTTTTTCGTCGTCGCTCCCGTGGAACCTCGTTGCCGTCGCCTTCCAGCCCTCCCCGGCGGGAGCCCGGGCCTACAGCTCGTGCTCGGGCCAGGTCGGCGCGCGGTCGCGCACCGTGACCGGACGCATGCCCCGGTACAGGAACTTCTGGATGCGTTTGCCCTCGTAGGTCTCGGTCGTGTAGATGTTGCCCTGCGAGTCGGTGGCGATGCTGTGGGGCGCGAAGAACAGGCCGGGCTGGCGCCCGCCGTCGCCGAAGGTGTACAGCACCTCCATGGACTCGCGGTCGATGATGGAGACCTTGAAGTTCTGGCCGTCCGCCAGGTAGATGAACTCTTGGTCCTCGTCCGGCGAGAAGGCGATGTCCCAGGTGGACCCCTGCGCCAGCGTGGCCGGATAGTAGATGTGCTCCGACACGTAGGTTCCGTCGGCGCGGAAGACCTGGATGCGGTCGGCGCCGCGGTCGCACACGTAGACCAGCCCGTCGTTGGAGGGCTCGGCGCAGTGCACCGGGCCGCGGAACTGCTGCGGCCCCGGCTCGCCGGGGTTGTAGGTCACGTCCGCGTCGTCGTCGGGCCGGTTGCCGTAGGCGCCCCAGTAGCGCTTGAAGGCGCCGGTGGCGACGTCCACCACCGCCACCCGCCGGTGGGTGTAGCCGTCGGCGAAGTAGGCCTCGCCCGCGGCGGCGTCGATGGCGATCTCCGCCACCCGCCCGAAGTGCGAGCGGCTGTTGCTGTCCCGATCCTGTCCCGGCAGGCCGATGGTGCGCACGTACTCGCCGTCCCGGGTGAACACCAGCACGTGGGAGTCGGGGCCGCCGTTGCCGCCGATCCAGATGTCGCCGTTGGGCGCCACCTCGAGGCCGTGGTTCGATTCCGGCCAGACGTAGGGCGCGCCCTCCACCGGGCCGCCCCAGGCGTTGATCAGGTTGCCCTCGATGTCGAACTCCAGGATGGGCGGCGCCGGGGTGCAGCACTCCGCCACCCCCGCGTACAGGCCGATCTCCTGCACGCGCATGAACTGGGACTCGGTGTTGCGGTGCACCGCGAAGATGTGGTCGCGCTCGTCCACGTCCACCCCGATGGTGTTGCCCTGCACCCAGTGGTTGGGCAGCGGCTTGGGCCACAGCGGATCCACCTCGAAGTGGGGCGCCATCGGCGCGGCGCTCGCGGCCTCGCCCGGTCGCTGCAGCAAGGACTGGCCGACGCCCAGGGCCGCCACGGCGGCGGCCAGCGCGGCGGCGGTCAACAGGTTCTTTCTTTTCATGTCGCGCTCCTTTCGGCTGCGGGGCGCCTTTTCGGGGGCGGGCGCCTGAACGCCCGCCGCCGCCGCTCCCGCCGGAAACGGCCCGGAGTATACCCCCATTCTCCGGGGGCGGTATACTGCCGGCGGGCGGCCGTTCCCGCCCGATCCGTCCGCGACCCGCCGCCGCTCCTTGAACAACGCGAAAAACAGCCGCCTTTCCGTTCCCGCCTTGGCCCTGCTGGCGGGTCTGGCCGCATGGGCCGCCCCCGCCGCCGCCCACGACATCCCCTCGCGGGTGACCGTGCACGTCTTCGTCAAGCCCGAGGGGGAGCGCCTGACGGTGCTGTTGCGGGTGCCCATGGAGGCCTTCGGGGAGATCGCCTTCCCCCTGCGGGGGCCGGGCTTCCTGCGCCTTTCCGAGTCGGGCCCCGCCGCCCTGGACGCGGCCCGGATCTACCTGAGCGAGTCGCTGCGCTTCTACGAAAACGGGGCGCCGCTGACCGAGCGGGAGCTGCGGGCGGCGCGGATCGCCCTGCCGTCCAGCCGGGCCTTCACCGGCTTCGACGCGGCCCTCGAGCATGTGCTGTCGCCGCCCCTCGACGATTCGGTGGACCTGTTCTGGCGCCAGGGCCTGCTGGACGTGCTGGTGGAATACGCCATCGGGTCCGAGGACTCGGACTTCGCCGTCGACCCGCGGCTGGGGATCTTGTCGGACCAGACCACCACGGTGTTGCGCTTCCTGACGCCGGGCGGGGCCGAGCGGGCCTTCAACTACGTCGGCGATCCCGGGCTGGTGGAGCTGGACCCGCGCTGGCACCAGGCGGCCCTGCGCTTCGTGGGCATGGGCTTCGAGCACATCCTAGAGGGCATCGACCACCTGCTGTTCCTGTTCTGCCTGGTGATCCCGCTGCGCAGCATCCGGGGCCTGATTCCGGTCGTCACCTCCTTCACGGTGGCCCACTCCATCACCCTGATCGCCTCGGCCCTCGGCATGGCGCCGTCGGCGCTGTGGTTCCCGCCGCTCATCGAGACCCTGATCGCCCTGTCGATCGTGTACATGGCCTTCGAGAACATCGTGGGCGCGAGGCTGGAGCATCGGTGGCTGGTGACCTTCGGCTTCGGGCTGGTGCACGGCTTCGGCTTCTCCTTCCTGTTCAGCGAGACCCTGCAGTTCGCCGGGGGCCACCTGCTCTCCTCGTTGCTGGCCTTCAACGTGGGGGTCGAGCTGGGCCAGCTGGCGATTCTGGCGCTGGCGGTCCCGGCGCTGAACCTGCTGTTCCGGTTCGCGGTGAGCGAGCGCGTCGGCGGGATCCTGCTGTCGGCCCTGCTGGCCCACAGCGCCTGGCACTGGATGGTGGAGCGGGGCGGCCAGTTCGGCCTGTACCCGCTGGCCGCGCCGGCGCTCGACGCGCCGTTCTTCGCGGCCCTGATGCGCTGGCTGATGCTGCTGGTCTTCGCCGGCGCGGTGGCGTGGGGGATGCAGGGGGCGTTCCGGATGCTGGGGCTGGCCGGCCCTCCGGCGCGGCGGCCGGAGGGCGCGGCGGCCGGCGCGGAGCGCTGAGGGGGGCGGCGACGGCTCCGCGCGCTCGGGACCGGACGGCGGCGCCGCCCCGCGGCATCGGGAAGAGATTCCGGAAGGACGGCCGGGAGGAATTTTCTGGAAAGAAACATCTGGGAAGAATCCGGGAAGACACGCCAGAAAGAAATTTCTTGACGCGTCATGATTTTTCATGCCACCATGCCCCGACTCGATCGAAAAAGGGGAATGCGGCCATGTCCGGCGTCAACGTGAAATTCGCGACGCAGGTCGACCAGGCCCTGCTGGAGTCCGTGCGGCGGCTGGCCCGGCGGGAGGGGCGGCAGATCCAGTCCTTGGTCGGGGAGGCCTTGGCCGACCTGCTGGAGAAGCGCCGGAACGCCGGGCCGCGGCCCGAGGTGATGGCGGCCTACATGCGCAGCCGCGAGCGCTACGCGTCGCTCTACAGGAAGCTGGCCTGATGAACGACCACCTGACGACCGCCGAGGTGCGGGCCATCCACGACGACCAGATCGCGTGGTACGGAGGGGCGGACGGCCTGCGCGACGCCGGGCTGCTCGACGCCGCGCTGCACCGGCCCCGCAGCGGCTACTACGAGGATCTGATCGCGGAGGCCGCCGCCCTCTGGGAGAGCCTCGCCCAGAACCACCCCTTCGTGGACGGGAACAAGCGCACGGCCTTCGGCTCCATGTACGCCTTCCTGCTCATCAACGGGGTCGAGCTGGCGGCGGCGCCCGAGGAGGCCGAGCGCTTCGTCCTCGGCATCCATGAGACCGACGGCGTGACCTTCGAACGGCTCGAGGCCTGGTTGCGGGAGCACGCCCGGGCCGCGCCCGGCGCCGGGTGACGCGCGCCGGCGGGCGAAGTCTTGGAGGAGCTTCATAAAGGCTTTGATGTACGATTCCCCGTCGGCCTCTTTTGCTGTATCGCGCTCGGCGACGTTTGGATTAAGGTGCGCCGGCGCCGGATGCCCATGCGCGCACCCAAGCAAGCCCGATACACCGCCGTGACGCCGCCTTGAACATTGATTTTAAAAACAGCAATTGGAAAAATGCTATAAAGATCGCAAGCGGGCGGAGAAGAAATACGGCAAACATGTCGGCGAGCGGTACATAGAGCGCGTCGATGCAATTGAGCATGTCGATAGCATGGAGGATCTTATGAGACTGCCGGCGTTGCGATGCCACCCGTTGAAAGGGAAATATGAGGGACGACACTCTGTCAGCATCGCTGGCCGCTACAGGCTGATTTTCTCCTTGAAGGGTGAATCGCCGGAAACCGTGGTTATCGAGGAGGTGAGCAATCATTATGGCGACTGATCGGCAAGTGTATTCCGACTTTCCCGTGCCGCCGGGGCGGTACATGTCCGAGATCATCGAAGACATGGGTATGAGCCAAGCCGAGCTGGCGCGACGCATGGACCAGCCCGTCAGGACGATACGCGGCATCGCCAGCGGCGCCAAAGCCGTCACCGCGGACATCGCGCTGCAGTTGGACTTGGTGCTCGGTGTGCCCGCTTATTTCTGGACCAGAATGGAGGCGAAATACCAATTGACCAAGGCGCGGAACAAGGCGGCCGTGCGGATCAAAGAGGAATCGGACCTGGTTGTTCGCTTTCCCTACTCGGAGATAGCGAAGCGCGGCTTGGTGAAGCCGACACGGAAGCGGGAGGAAAAAGTGACTGAGTTGCGCCGCTTTTTCGGCGTAGCCTCTTTGAATCTTCTGCGCGACGCGCGCGCCTACGCCCCGGCCTTTCGGCGGTCCGTCAAGAGCGGCGCGGGCGTGTCATGGGAGTCGCTCGTGTCTTGGTTGCGTGTGGGCGAACTGGAGGCCGCGAAGGTCGCCACCTGCCCCTATGATCCCGTCAACGCGCGCGCCTCGATGAAAATCCTGCGTCTTCTGACCCGGGAAAAGCCCACAGCTTTCCAGCCGACGCTTGAAAAGCGTCTGGCGGAGGCGGGCATCGCGCTTGTGCTGATTCCGCATTTCCCCAAAACCCATGTCAATGGCGCGACATTCTGGGCCAGACCGGACAAGGCCGTTTTGATGGTGACCATCCGGGGGGGCTGGGCGGACATCTTCTGGTTCAGCCTGTTCCACGAATTGGGGCACATCCTGCTGCACGGCAGGAACCGCGCCTTCCTCGAGAAAGAGACTCCCGATCCGGCATGGAAGGGCAAGGAGAAGGAAGCCGACGAGTTCGCCCGGGACAATCTCATTCCACCTGGCAGATGGCTTGAATTCGTTGCCGCGGACGATTTCAGCAGCACAAGGATTTTGTCGTTCGCGGACGAGGTCGGGATCGCCCCCGGAATAGTCGTTGGCCGGCTCCAGCACGACAAGCTGATTTCCTTCAACCGCCACACGCACCGAGTGAAATACCAATGGGCCAAATAGGCGCCACGCCGTCCGCGCCCGGAAATGCGGTTTCATCGCCCGTCCGGGGACCGGATCAAGAACGGCGGCGCACCGCTTTTGCGGCCTATCGCGGATAGGCGCGTATGCGCTGCCCCGCGCCGGCGGGCGGCGGATCAAGCCGAGTGAATGGCGGGGGCAGGCGGGCATCCCCGGTCCGACTGGCCGGCGAGACCGGCGGGACGGAAACCGGCGGGTGGAAATTGCGCCGTTCGATGCGTCCCTGCTATGATCCGGCGGCCGCCGAGGGAGACGCGAGACGCCATGTTCTGGGAGGATCCGGCCGCCCTGCACTACACCCTGGTGGGCGGGGCGGCCCTGCTGGCGGCCATCTGGCTGGCCTCGCGCATCCGCCGCCGCGTGCGGGAGCGGGAGTCGCGCGACCCCGACCGGAGGCGGGACCGGGACGGCTCCTGAGCGCCCGGCCGCGGCGGGCCGGCCCATCGACCGACAAACAAACAAAGGGAGCGCGACATGCCCTCGATCCTCATCGTGCTGTTCGGACTGGCGGGATTCTGCTTCGGGTGGTTCGTGTACTCGCGGTTCATCGCCGAGAAGATCTACCGGCTGGACCCGAACTACCAGACCCCCGCCCACCGCTTCAACGACGGGGTGGACTTCGTGCCCACCAACCGCTACGTGCTGTGGGGCTCGCACTTCACGGCGGTGGCGGGCGCCGCGCCCATCGTGGGCCCGGCGATCGCCGTGTACTGGGGCTGGGCGCCGGCCCTGCTCTGGGTCGTGCTGGGCTCGATCTTCTTCGCGGGCGTGCACGACTTCGGGGCCCTGTGGGCCAGCAGCCGCCACGGCGGCCAGTCCATCGGCGCCCTGTCCGAGACCGTGGTCGGCAAGCGCACCCGGGCGCTGTTCATGGTGGTGATCTTCCTGCTGCTGATGCTGGTCATCGCGGTGTTCGGCACCATCATCGCCGCCGCCATGGTGAACACCCCCGGCTCCGTGATCCCGGCCTGGACCGCGATTCCGGTGGCCATCGGCGTGGGCGTGCTGATCCGCCGCAAGGTCAGCCTGCTGGCCGTGTCGGTGGTCGGGGTCGCCATCCTGTACTTCACCGTCTGGGTGGGCAGCGAGACGCCGCTGGCCCTGCCGGGCGACGTCTTCGGGCTGGGGCCGAACGGCAACTGGATCATCCTGCTGTTCGTCTACGCCGGCGCCGCCTCCATGCTGCCGGTGTGGCTGCTGCTGCAGCCCCGGGACTACATCAACGGGGCCCAGCTGGTGATCGGGCTGGTGGTGCTGTACACGGCGGTGCTGCTGACCATGCCCGACGCGAGCGCGCCGGCCTTCAACCCGGACCTGGCCGAGGGCACTCCGCCCCTGTTCCCGATCCTGTTCGTCACCATCGCCTGCGGCGCCCTGTCGGGCTTCCACGGCATCGTCTCCTCCGGCACCAGCTCCAAGCAGCTGGACAACGAGAAGGACGCCCGCTTCGTGGGCTACCTGGGGGCGATGGGCGAGGGCTCGCTGGCGCTGATCACCATCGTGGCGGTCACCGGCTCCCTGTACGCGGCCACCGCCGCCGACTGGGGTGCCCTCTACAGCGCCTTCGGCGCTGGCGGCGCGGCGGCCTTCATCGACGGCGGCGCCTTGCTGATCGCCGCCGGCTGGGGGCTCCCGGAGGGCTTCGCCGAGACCATGCTGGCGGTGATGGTGGTGCTGTTCGCCGCCACCACCATGGACTCGGGCCTGCGCCTGCAGCGCTACATCGTGCAGGAGTGGGGCTCCATCTACGACATCGCCCCGCTGCGCAACAACTACGTCGCCACCCTGGTGGGGGTGGGCGCCTGCCTGCTGCTGGCCTTCGGCGTCACCGCCGGCGGCTATCCCGGCGACGGCGGCATGCTGATCTGGCCGGTGTTCGGCGCCGCCAACCAGATCCTGGCGAGCCTGACCCTGCTGGTGGTGTCGGTCTACCTGCTCAAACTGGGCCGCCCGACCGTCTACACCATGGTCCCGATGGTGTTCATCGTCGCCATGGCCTTCTGGGCCAGCGCCTGGTACCTGATCGACTACTTCCGCACCGAGCGCTGGCTGCTGATGGCGCTGAACCTGGCGGTGATGGCCGTCAGCGTGCTGGTGATCCTGGAGGGGCTGTCGGTGATATCCAAGGTGCGCCGGGGCGGGGCCGCTGACGATGCGGCCGCCGCCGGCCCGGCGCCGGCCGACGGGACCGGCGCATCCTCGGAGTAGCCTCCGCGCCCGGTTCCACTCCGCCGGGCGCCGCGCCGCCGGGAGCCGCGGCCTTGCGGCGGTTCCCCGCGCCCCGCACAATCGGTCCATGAACGAGCGGGCCCTAAGGGCGGCCCTCGCCCCCGGTGCGCTGGCGCGGCTCGCCGCGCTCGCCGCGCTGGACGAGACCGACTCCACCAACGCCGAGGCCCTAAGGGCGCTGGACGCGGGGCGCGCCGCCCCCCTGCTGGTCGCCGCCGGCGCGCAGCGCGCGGGTCGGGGCCGGCGCGGACGCGAATGGCTGAGCCCCCGGGGTCCCGGCCGCCGGTCCGGTGCAGCAGCGACAGGTACGCCCCGCCCCGGGGGCTCAGCCATTCGCGTCCGCGCCGGCCCCGGCCCGCGCGGAGGCGAATGGCTGAGCCCCGGGGGCGGGGCGTACCTGTCGCTGGGGCACCGGACGGGCGGGAGGAACACCGGGGGGCTGAGGGGGGCGGCGGCGCTGGCCGCGCGCTCGGCGCTGGCCGGGCTGGGGGCGCCGGGGCTGGCGGTGAAATGGCCCAACGACGTGCTGGCGGGGGAGGCCAAGCTGGCGGGCATCCTGCTGGAGTCGCGGACCGTCGCGGCCGGGCGCTTCACGGTGTTCGGCGTGGGGGTCAACCTCGCGCTGCCGCTGGCGTTGCGGGCGCGGCTGGGCCGGCCGGCGACGGACCTGGCGGCGGCGCTGGGCCGGCCGCCGCCGCCGGCGGAGACGGTGGCCGCGGCGGTGGCGGGCGAGCTGCTGGACGCGGTCGAACTCCACGGGCGGGAGGGCTTCGCGGCGTTCCGGGACCGGTGGAACGAGCTGGACGCGCACCGGGGGCGGGAGGTGGTTCTTTGCCGGGGCGCGCGGCGCCTCGCCGGGACGCACGGCGGGGTCGGCGCCGACGGCGCGCTGCTGCTCGAGACGGCGGACGGGACGGAGCGCGTCACGGGCGGGGAGCTGTCGCCGTCGCTGCGCGCGGAGGCGGCGGGGTGATCATCCTGGAGCTGGACATCGGCAACTCGCGGATGAAGTGGCGCCGGCTGGACGGTGGGCGCCGTGCGGACGGGGGCGCGGCGGACGAGCTCGCCGAGCTCGCCGGCGGGCCCGCGCCGGCGATGGTCCGGCTGTGCAGCGTCCGCTCCGCCGGGCGGACCGCGCGCCTGCTGCGGCAGGTCCGGGAGCTGTGGGGGGTCGAGCCGCTGGTGGCGCGGGCCGAGGCCGCCCGCGACGGGGTCGTCAACGGCTACGCCGACCCGCGCCAAATGGGGGCGGACCGCTGGCTGGCCCTGCTGGCGGCCCGGCGGCGCGCGGGCGGCGCCTGCGTGGTGGCCGACGCCGGCACCGCGCTGACGGTGGACGCGCTGGACGGGGACGGCCGGCATCTGGGAGGGCACATCCTGCCGGGACTGCGGCTGATGGCGCGGTCCCTGGAGGAGCATACGGGGATCCGCCTGGACGCGGCGGCGGCGCCGGACGCGGCGGCGCCGGGGCGCTCCACCGAAGCGGCGGTGCGCGGCGGCGCGCTGGCGGCGGCGGCGGCGCTGGTCGAGCGGACGATGGCGCGCCTCGGACGGGAAAGCGGCGGGCCGGTCCGATTGCTGCTGACCGGCGGCGACGCCCCGCGGCTCGAGCGGGAGGTGGCGGCGGAGCGGGTCGAGGTGGCGCCGGAACTGGTGCTGGACGGGCTGGCGGTGGCCTGCCCGGCGGAGGAAACGGGGGTTATGTAGCAAAATAAGCAAAACGCAAAATATCCAATAAAATCAATAGAGTAATCCGGTGCCGTAGATAGATGCAGGAAATGCGGGCGGCCGCATGTGCCGGATATTTATCAAATTTGATGGCAACGTATGGTTTTGCGTATTTTGCTACACAAGTCCCACTTGATAGGTTCCTTTTCAACTTCAACGCCACGCTTTTGCTATTGCTGCATTTTGTTGCATAATAATTCCACACGGTTCCACACGGTTCTATCGCTTTTTTCCGAAATCCTGTACAATCTCCAGCGACAATGTGGCCAGTGCTAGCGTTCTCAACCGACAGGAGCGGTAATAGGCCGGACTTTTCCGTTGATCACGGCGTAGGTCCGATATTCTTTTGGTATGACTTGTGTGCGAGGTGCTTGGAATGAACTCTTCCCCCCCCCCCCCCCCCCCCCCCCCTCTTTTTTTTTTTTTTAAATAACCTCTCCCCTCCCCGCGTGAACATAACATAAAAAA
>CAYSVD010000077.1:0-5244 GCA_964434395.1 uncultured Pseudohongiella sp. | reverse complement strand
TGCTGGCCCAGGTGGACTCCTCGGTGGGCGGCAAGACCGGGATCAACCATCCGCTGGGCAAGAACATGATCGGCGCCTTCCACCAGCCGCGTTGCGTGGTGGCGGACACCGCGGCGCTGGCGACCCTGCCGCCGCGGGAGCTGAGGGCGGGGCTGGCGGAGGCGGTGAAGTACGGGCTGATCCAGGACGCGGAATTTTACGCCTGGCTGCGCGAGAACAGCGCCGCCATCCTGGCGTTGGACCCCGGCCGCATGGCGCGGCTGATCCGGATCTGCTGCGAGACCAAGGCGGCGGTGGTGGCGCGGGACGAGCGGGAGCGGGGGAGCCGGGCCCTGCTCAACCCCGGCCACACCTTCGGGCACGCCATCGAGGCGGCGACCGGCTACGGCGCCTGGCTGCACGGCGAGGCCGTGGCCGCGGGCATGGTGATGGCGGCGGACCTCTCCCGCCGCCTGGGCTGGATCGACCGGGAGGCGGCCCGGGACGTGCGCGAGACCATCGAGACGCGGTTCGGCCTGCCGGCGGCGCCGCCCGCGGACATCCCGGCCGAGCGCTGGCTCGAGCTGATGCGCTCGGACAAGAAGGCGCGCGACGGGGACATCCGCCTCGTCCTGCTGCGCGGCATCGGCCGGGCGGCGGTGCGGGGCGGCATCGACCGCGCGGCGCTGGCCGCCACCCTGGCCGCCGGCGACGGGCTGTGCCGGTGACGGCCGCCCGCGCGGGGGCGGCCGAGGCCGTGGTGGGGCTGGGCGCCAACGCCGGCTCCCCCGCCGGCGGCCCGGACCGGACCGTGCGCGCCGCGCTGGCGGAACTGCGCTCCTTGGCCGCCGGACCGGTCCGGGCCTCCGGCCTGTACCGGACCGAGCCGGTCGGCTGCCCCGCCGGTACGCCGCCCTTCATCAACGCGGTGGCGCTGGTGCCGTCGGCGCTGACGCCGGAGGCCTTGCTGGAGGCGCTGCAGGCGATCGAGGCCCGGTACGGCCGGGTCCGGAACGGCCGCCGGGACGCCGTCCGGCCGCTGGACCTAGACCTGATCAGCTTCGGCGCGGCGCGGCGCGCGGGCCCCGGCCTCGTCCTGCCCCATCCCGCCGCCTGCCGGCGCCGCTTCGTGCTGGCGCCGCTGGCCGAGCTGCGCCCGGAATTGGTGCTGCCCGGCCAGCGCGAGACGGTGCGGGCGCTGCTCGACCGGTTGCCGCCGGTCCCGCGGGCGACGCGATGCGCCCCGCCGCCCGCGGGAGCGCCGGACGGCGCCGCGACCGCCGGCGCGCCTTCCGTTCCCGAAGCCCGTCCCGAAGAGTCGACCCCCGAAGAGTGAAGAAGAAGAAGGCATCGCCCGGCCGGATGTGGTACTCTCGCATCGCGTCCGCGGAGCGCCGGGTAGGCTGGCCCCGCCGGAACGCCGCCGGGAGTGAGATGATCCGCCGCCTGTCCTTGCCGTTCGCCGCCTGTCTGGCCCTCGCCGGCCCGGCCGCGGCCCAGGACGCGCTCCACCGGAACCTCGACGGCTTCCGGGCGCCGGCGGGCGACGCGCCGGACGGGGACGCCCCGCTGTTCAGCATCGCCCGGGAGGTCGAGGCGAGGGATTTCGAGGGCGTACTGGCGCGGGAGGCCCTGAACGCCAGCGTCGGCATCAAGATCACGCCGATCGAGGGGCTGGACCTGCGCGCCGACGCCTGGCGCCGGGAAATCGCCTCGGCGCCGGCGGTCACCCTGAGCGCGGACGGCCCGCCGGCCGGCCGGCCGCAGTTCCGCATGGGGGACGCGGCCGTCGGCGGGTTCAGCCTGGACGATCCGCTCGTCGGCGACCGGCTGAGCGCCAGCGGCCTCGACCTCGACGCCTCCTACGCGTGGGACACCGGACGCCTCGGCCGGTTCACGCTGAGCACCCGCGCCTCCTACGTGCGGGAGTTCGAGAACCAAGGCCTCCTGCCGGAGCTGATGGACGACGCGGCGCGGCGCGAGCGCCTGGTCAGCCCCGAACTGCGAAGCAGCCTGATGCTGAGCTGGAGCCTGGGCAACCACTCGGCCAGCGCGGTCACCAACTACTTCGACTCGTTCAAGGACATCGACGAACTGGACAAGCTGGACAAGCTGGACGCCGAGGCGCTCAACACCCTGGTGGACAACATCGCCACCGTCGACCTGCAGTACGGCTACCGCATGCGGACCGGCCCCGGCGACCGTGCCATCATCTCCTTCGGCGTACGCAACATCTTCAACGAGAAGACCGCACGGATCCTCAGCTCGTCCGCGCGGATCCTGGACCGCAACGGCCGCACCGCCTACGGCTCGATCAAGTATCAGTTCTGACCGGCGGCGGCCGCCGCGGCGCCGCGGATCGTCCAGCTCGCGTGCTGGACGACATGCCGCCGGATCGCCCCCAGATTCTCCGCATGCTCGCCGACGATGACGACGTTGCCCCGCTCCGCCGGGATCACGACCCCCTCGAAGCGCCCGTCCCGTATGCCGTACTCCGCCTGGACCGGCGGGGCGTCGATGAAGAGTACGCTGACGTCGCCCCGGTTTCCCGCCACCATCAGGTGGGCGCTGCCGTGGGCGGGCAGGATCGGGCAGTTTCTGGCGAAGTGCACCGGCAACGCCCGCGCCCAGCCGTCGGCCAGCCTAAGGTCCGGGTCGAGCCGCGCCATGACCCGGAGCACGGTGTCGGGGTCCGCCGCGGCGCCGTCCGCGACGCCGCCCGCGGCCGCGATCTCCGCCATCTCCCGGTGCAGGTGCCGCAGGACTCCGTCGCCCAGCGCCACGGCGCCGTCGGCGGGCGCCGGGGCGAGGTTCAGGGCCAGCGGAACCCCGACCGCCAGCGCCAGCGCGGCGGCGGCGGCGTAGCCCAGCCACGGCGCGCGCGCCGCGCCGCCGTCGTCCGCCGCCGGCGCGGCGGCCCGCAGGCTGTCGGGGACGGCCAGCAACCGCTCCCTCAGGCCTTCCGGCGCCGGGATGCCGTCCAGCGCGGCCGCGATGCCGCGGTCCAGCGCCCGGACCCGCTCCAGCACCCTGCCCCGGCGCGGATCCCGCGCCGCCTCGAGGACATCCTCGCCCGGGGAGTCCGGCGCGCCGAGCGCGCGCCGCAGAAATTCCGCTTCCTTCATGACGCCTGATCCTCTTTCTTGTGGTCTCCGCCGTCAAGGTCCAGGTTGAACTCCTCGCGCAACCTGTTGCGCGCCCGGAACAGCCTGGTCATGACGGTGTTGTCGTTGAGATTCAGTATCCGTCCGATCTCCTTGCCGCTGAAGCCGCCGATCACCTGCAGCAACAGCGGATCCCGGTAGTCGCTGTCCAGCCGGCCGATGGCGCTACGCAGCTGCTGCCGGTCCAGCCAGTTGTCCGGCTCGAAGCCGGGGTCGGCGGCGATGGCCTGCTCCTCGATGTCCACGGTCTCCGGCCTGATCCGCTCGTAGTACCGGGCGTTCTCCCGCCGCAGGATGGTGAACAGCCACGCCTTGGCCGCCCCGTCGCTTTTCAGGCTGTCCAGGGAGCGCCAGGCGCGCAGGAAGGTCTCCTGCACCAGGTCCTCCGCCCGGGACCGGTTCTTGCACAGCCAGAACGCGTAGCGGTAGGCGTCCTGGTACAGGGACGTCACCAGGGACTCGTAGCGCCGCCGCCTGCCGTCACTGTTCAAGACCGCGCTGTCGTCCATCGCCGTTCGGCGCGGCCCGAACCCCGGGGGGCGGACGGCGACAGGGACGGTCGGTGTCCGGGCTTGGGCGCTCCTTCGTTCATGGCCCGGAGTGTGCCTGAAACGGCGGGCCGCTTCAAACCGGGATTCCGGGCCTTGGGAGCGGGCCCCGCCGGGCCGGAGGACCGCGCCTTCCGCTCCGCCCCTGTATACTGCCGGGGAGCCGGATGCCGGAGCCGGAGTTGAAGAAAGCAGCCATCGCGGGCGCCGCGGGCCGCATGGGACGCAGCCTGCTCGCGGCCTTCGGCCGGGACGGCGGTCCGCTGGCGCTGACGGTCGCGGCCCTGCGCCCGGGCGACCCGCGGCTCGCGGGGGACGCGCCGCCGGGCCTGCCCGCCGGGGCCCGGCTGACCGGCGACCTCGAGGGCTGCGCCGGGGACTTCGACGTGCTGATCGACTTCAGCGTCCCGGAGGCCGGGCTGGTCCATCTGGACATCTGCCGCCGCCACGGCAAGGCGCTGGTGCTGGGCACGACCGGGTTTTCCGCCGAGGCGGAGGCGGCGGTCCGCGCCGCGCGGGACGTCCCCCTGGTGTTCGCGCCCAACATGAGCGCCGGCGTCGGCGTCTGCCTGATGCTGCTGCGGCAGGCCGCCCGCGCGCTGGGCGGGCGGACGGACATCGAGATCATCGAGGCCCACCACCGGGAGAAGAAGGACGCGCCGTCGGGCACCGCGCTGGCCATGGGCGAGGTCATCGCCGGCGAGCTGGGCCGGGATGCCCGGGAGGCCGTCGGGTTTTCGGTCATCCGGGCAGGCGACATCGCCGGCGACCACACGGTCCTGTTCGCCGGGGAGGGGGAGCGGCTGGAGATCAGCCACCGGGCCGCCGGCCGGGAGGCCTTCGCGCGCGGGGCGCTGCGGGCGGCGGCCTGGGTGGCCGGGATGCCGCCGGGCGTGTATTCCATGCTCGACGTGCTCGGCTTCGAGGGGAGCGGCCGCGGGACGGGCGGCGGGGGAGGCGCGCGGCGGTAGCGGCGCCCGGGGCCCGCCCGCGGGGGAAGACGGCGCCGGGCGGTCCGCCGCGCGTCCCCTGAGCGGCGAACGGAACGGGCCGCGGGCGGCATCCGTCATGGAACCTCCGACCGGGCGCCGGCATGCCGACGGCCGGAACGCGCCGCGCGACGGCCTCCAGCGGGATCGTCGAAGGGACTTGCTCGCCCGGCGGCTCCCTGAGTCCGCGGCCCCCCGTTGTAAAATGCCGTCCGGTCGGGAGCCGAAAGGACTCGCTCACAGGCTCCCCGAGGAGACCTGCGCATGGCCGACAGCGAAGTCAGAGAGGACATCGTCCAGCTGGTGGCGGCGGCGTACGACGCCGCGCCGGACATCGCCCTGATGCGGGAGCTGGAGGCGATCGTCGACGCGCCGGGAGGAACCCTGCTCGACGCGGCCTTGGCCCTGACCGGGAGCCTGCGTTGGAGCGGGCTGTATCCCTCGTCCCAGAGTCCGGCGGAGTTCGCGGACGCCTGGCTGGGGACGTTGCTGCCGGGGGCCGGCGACGAGCTGCTGGCGGCGGGCCGGGACATCGTCGTTTCCGTCCTCAAGGCCGGCGACGAT
>CAYSVD010000076.1:0-6702 GCA_964434395.1 uncultured Pseudohongiella sp. | reverse complement strand
CGGCGGCGGCCGGCTCCCCGCGGGGCCGTCCCAGCCACCTCCGGTCCATGCCGGCGCGTGGGGCTTTCATGTTGGATGGGAAGCCGCGCCGGCGCGCGGCCGCGGCGCGACAAGGCGTCCGCCGGGATCGACGGCAACGGGAGCGGCATCCCGCATCCTCTCGGCTCGCCCCGCCGCCGGAACGCCCCGCCCTTTCACGCCGGCGAAGCGGGCGGGCGGACCAACGAGGATCGTTCTGCGGGAAGTGCTCCGATGCGCCCGCTCCCGCCGCGCGGCGGTCCGTCGGTCAGGATCCTGCGCAAGCGCAACGATCATGAAAAAGCGCGCCAGCGCTCGTGCCGTCCGGCGGCGCAGGGACGAGCGGCGACAAGGAAATAGCATAGTGAGCAATGCACTCAATCCTCCGTCAATGACTCAAAAATCTCGCGCAACCGGGGGTTTTCTCGTAGCCTGCGCCGCGCCCGGTGCAAATACACCTTCACCTGGCTCTCGCTCATGCCGAGCGTTTTCTGGATATCCGAATAACTGAGCCCATGGATGTCACGCAACATTACTATGCTCCGGAATGGATCCTTCAGCCCTCGAATGGCTTGAGAGATGTGCCGTCTGAACACTTCCGCATCATTCTTGGCTTCCACGTTTTCTCCGGCGCTGTAATCCTCCACGTTTTCATGTTGGTTGATTTGTCCTGCGCCCCTGCTTTTCTGTCGGCGGATGTGGTCACCAATTGCGTTGCGCGTAACCCGCATCAGCCAAGCGCTCATTTTGCTGTGGTCTATCTTCTTCCAGTTTCGCCATAGCTTGATGAACACTTCCTGCGTTATATCTTCCGCGTCCTCACGGGTTCGCAAACTGTAGTAGGCGAAAGAGAACACCCGTTGCCGGAACCGTTCCACTGCTAGATGATATTGCGGCAACATGATGGAAATAATGGCGGCATCACTATAATCGACGGAGGCGACACGCAATAGGCCAGAGCACATTACGTGCCTGAGGGGCTTTGACTCCTTTGCTTACTACTGCAAATAAGCGAGATGATGGCGTTACAGCCATACCGGCAATGGAGCGTACCCTTCCGACAGACAGGTCGTTGCCGAAAAAGGTTACATCAATATTCCCGCGGCTCCGCCGTCCCAGCCGACGGTCGTCGGGGCGGTTTTCCGGGAGCCAAGAAAATCAGGGCATGAGAATATTCTGGCAACACAAAGCCCGCCGCCAAAAGGTCAGCGGTCAGTGTAGCGGATTACGAGGGTGTGCCGTGAAGTGCGCGATCTTTCTCTTCGATTATGTGCGCTCGCACCGCAGCATCAAACCTGCGCTCCGGTTTTAGTTCCAACTCGCCGCTATTGAGCACGATGTTGTTGAGCAAGGATCTCGGCAGAATTGGAGCATTGAGTCTCTCGTGCTTCAAATATTTGATGCTCTTTGTGCCGCTCACAGTAAAAGCCTTATCGGTTTGTTTTCTATATCCCATTCCCTTGTAGATTCCCGAATAATCCAGATCTCCACCTTGTAGAATGTCATGCATGCCCCTTAGATGACGAGCCACTTCCCTAAAAGCCCTCGTTTTTCTCGCATCGTCTTCAAGCACTGCCGAACTTTCTTCGACGGGTATCATCATCATCGCAACGTCTGACCATGCGAAAACATCGAAGCACTGCTCGCACAGCACAAAGCCTCGCTTTTTGCCGCACCACTTGGTTCGCCATATCGGTTGTATCAGAAAAGGCTTTTGCAGGTCTTCCACAGTCTTTAGCACACGCCTCAACGCGCTATGGATAGATATCGCGTTGCTGTTCACCTCGGTTTCATTATTCCAATCAGTTATCTTGTTCCAAGTCGGCTTCATGATGCCGAGAACTTCTTTCTTGAGAGAATCATCGCCCGCGTCGGCGAACTTGTTTAGTCTGGAAGCGATCCCCATCATGGCGTAGGCTGAGCTGACCGGCCGTATTACTATCTCGGGGGCCCATTCGGTCTCACGCTTGTCCAGCGTTGTGCTGTCAGGCGACACCGTTAATTTGATTTCAATGGGCGTGACCTGCTCATCATCAACGGAAATCACCAAGTCGATTTTGTCCTTCTCCTCGTTGCGAAACAGTTTCCGGTATGGCTCAAACTGCGCTTCAAGATGAAAAAAAGGAGCGGCATCCTCTTTGGGGATGATCGCATCCATTTCCCATGCGGCGTCATCTGTCGCTATCCTCCCGTCCACCAATCGCACAGACACGGGGCTGATGCCGTTGTCGCGCATGTATAGGCAAAGCGACAGCGGGAATACGGAGTTGAACTGATTCTTCCCCCACAAGTCATCCCCCGATCTACTGCAGTTATTCGTGGTGATGCCGTACAGGCTGGGTCCGGGTTCATCTGCTTGCGGCATCAATCACCCCCCTAGCAACAAAAGCAGCAAGTTCGACGGGAACGGCGTTTCCTATCTGCAATTCAGCATCCGAATTTCTGTCTCCCGCATTCCAGTCCCACGACTTGGGAAATGTCTGGATTCTACTCCGCTCATAAGACGTCAACGGCCTTACTTTAGATGGCGGCGCACTATCAAGGCGGTTTCCCTGATATCCCGGGGGCACCGGTCGATTGACGCCGCGTATTGTCGGTGACGGCTCATGTACGGAGAATACGGACCGCCGAGAATAATTTCGCGGATGCCGGTAGTAGAACTCCACGTCTATTTCACGTTTGAGGTACTCCTTCACGGTTAATCGTTTTTCTGAAAGCCGGCTATCTATAGATTCCATGAACCGCTCCGCCGACTTCTTCTTAAGGGAACCAAACGCAAAAAACCTTTTCCTCGCTTGAGGAACGCCGCAACGGCTGGCATCCACAACAATTTCGATTATTCCATACCCATCCCTTTCCAACAATTCCCTTGTTTTTTTGTATGTGTTGCTCAGACGAGCCTGAGGAACATTTTCCATTAGAAAGAAACGCGGTCTGCATTCAGAGACAATCTTCCCGAATGCGCTTGTGAGGTCGGCCCGCCCACCTTCGATCCGTTTTCCGGCGGTGGAAAAGTCTTGGCAGGGGGGGCCGCCTGCGATTATGTCCGGACGTATGTTTGCTACTTTCTCGACCGCATCATTGATCTCTGAGAGATCAAGCATGGCGACATGATCGGCGATATTCCGTCGGTAGGTCTTGATGGCGGGGGCCCAGTTATCAAACGAGGCTTCCACGGCGATCCCCGCATCAATGAACCCAGCGCTTAACCCGCCGGAACCGCAAAACAAATCCACCGCTGATAGTTTGGGCGCTTTCACCCCTGCCCGGGCGGCGGGCGCCTTCGCAGGCGACGAAAACAAATCCACCGCTGATAGTTTAGGCACTTTCACCCCCGCCTCGTCCAAGGAACTTCTGATCAAGCGCCAATGCGTCGATGGTGAGGGCTGAAAACCGCAGTGAAACGGCAACCCACGAGGCTCCAATGGGACTCGATCAAAGGTTCCCTAAAATACAGAGGCGCCAACCACATCATGGCGACAGGCAAACTTCGTGCCAACTTTGTTGTCGGTGCGCTGAACACATCCGGCCTCACTTGGGGAACCACTGATCAAGTCCCGACACGTCGATGGCGACCGCCGGAAAGCGCCGTGAAACGGCGGTCCAAGAGACGCCGAATGGACTTGTTCAAAGGCTCCTTAGGTTGGGGCATCGTTGTTGGGGTCGGTGGCGGCGGCCCGTAGCGTAGTACCATTGTCGGCCGAAAGCAATGGGGATTTAGGGGCGATTTAGGGTTCGCCGGGGTCCGCCAACCATCAGGGCTGCCCCCCTTCAAACCGACGGGATGCCAACCACCCCTGCGCCTCCGCCCGCCCCGCCGGTTCAGGGTCGATCCGCGTCCGGCGGGGGTCCGCGACGCGATGATCGGCCCAGTGACAGGGACATCGCGGCGGGCGTTGGGACGGCCCGGGAGGGTTCCCTGCCGACGGGCGTTCCGGCCCGTATGCGCTCACGGGCGCGTCAGTCAGGGAGAGGATTCCCTGTCACCGCCAGCTTCCGAGACACACATCCTTGGCGTTCCGCCCCTGGACCGACCCGGTAGCGCGACGCCGGCACCCTGCGGCCCGCCTCGCTCACCAGTATCAGGTCGTCCACTGGGCACGGGCGAGCCACCGTCCTGAAAAGCCAAGGCGATCCCGATGCTGGCGCGTCCGTCCCCCGGCCACCAGGGGAGACATTCCGGCCAGCCGTCGGCCCCCAAAGAGCCTGTCCAGTCTCTAAGCGTCGGTTCCGAGGGGTGGCACACTTGGTGTGCAACATGTGGCATGCTTGGCGCGAAACAGGTGGCACACTGCAACGAAATTCGGCACAGGCAGGCAGTTCAGCACCGACTCTTAGCCGCTAGTAGCCTTGGCGGTCAACTTCAGCCATGGATCTTAAGGAACCTCTGATCAAGTCCCTTCAACACCTCGTGGAATGCCGTTTTACGGGGGGTTCCGCTCGTCATAGTTGACACTTCGGCACTTGATCAGAGGTTCCTTAACACAAATGCAAAATCCAATGCAAGACTGTCTGGCAGTCTGACTGGCAGTCGAATCGGACATCGCATCGAACGTCGGGGACCGGACGGCGTCCTCCCGCACCGGGCGGGCGGCCCGGCCGCATGGCGCAAGCGCCGGGCCGGGCGGCACCATGCGGCGTTCCGCCCCGTCGCCACCGCATCCTTCCATAAGGCCCGACTCTGCAACCGGAGCTCCCTCAAGGGCGGCGGCGAGCCGCGGACCGGAACATCACGCATCTTCCTTCTTCGCGCACAGGAACGATGCCGGCGCCGGCCGGCTCAAGCCGGATTTCCGACGGCAAGCACAAACCGCTTGCCTCCTCCAGGCAGGTGAATCTCCGGGGGACGCTTTTCCGTTTTGTACCCCTCGGGCCTCTTCGAGCACAGCTTCTGAAAATCGCACCCCCGACACTTTTCCCTCGACGGTCTCATGGGGAACTCCTCGGCGAGAATCCCGTCCACGGCCCACAGTACATTCTCCACCGCCGCATCCACGGCGACGTCGCCGACCGGAATCATCACTCGTTTGTTGTTCTTCAGCAGGTGAATGGCGCCTGTGCGGGCGTTCTCGTCAAAAACCTCTTTGGCAACCTTCGCGTATAGCTGCACCTGGATGGCGAGTTCGGTCCATTCCAGATTTCCGTCCCCTTCGGAGGCGACGGATCCATCTGTCTCCGCCGATTTGAAATCGATGACGCTCGCATCCACAATCTCCCCCTCTTCGTTTTCACGGATCAGAAGGTCGATCGCTCCGGAGATGACCGCCTGCCTGATGGGGATCTCAAACCGGGCCTCCACCTCCCGCCTAAGCAGAAAGTCCTCCCCGTAAGAACTCGCGTACTGCCGCAGAATCGACTGAGCGGACTCTTTCGCCCTCTCATATCCGCCTGGACGGTTTTCCGGGTCTTTGCTTGGAGGTATGTGCTTCAGGTGGAACATCTCCCCGGCCACCCGCTCCGCATCATCCTCCGACGGGGGTTGGCTTGAAAAGCTTTCGTGGAGTTTCGCCACCGAGGCGTGAACCGTCTTGCCGAAGCCGAAGATTTCAGTGATCGCTGGAGACAGCTTGAACCTGTGTCGGAACTCGTAGTCTTTGGGGCATCGCAGATAGTACCGGATTTCCGAGAAGCTGGTCGGGAGGTTGGCTTCGGCGATCCTGGGTTTCCCGGGCGCGGAGGCAATGCCTTCCGGCATTCCTTGCCGGGATCTCTTAATTTCCCTGTCCATCAATCGAGTCATGAACTCGGACTCCTTCCATCTCCTTTTCCCTTCCGGCAAATGGTGGCTGCAGGTCACATAGAGATACCTCTCCGCCCGGGTCAGCGAGGTGTAAAACAGACGGGCTTCCTCCTCATCGCTGGCGTTGTAACAACCACGACCCAGCAATGGCCGCATCAATTTGTCGGGCATCCATCCTTTGTACGGGCTTTTTCTTCGCGGAAACCTGCCCTGCTCCATGTCCACGACGAACACGACCGGAAACTCCAAGCCTTTCATTTTGTGCACGGTGGATACGGTGACCGCATCCGGGGACCGCACCAAATCGTCGCTTGACAGGTCGTACCCGGAATCCGCTATGTTCTCCAGAAAGTTGAGAACCTGGGAAAACCGGAATGTGGAATCGACGCTGACATACACCGATTCAACGTCCTGGATGATCCGGCTGAACACGCCGACGGCGCTCATGACGTGTCCAGGAAGTTCGCTTTTATGGGTTCCGAAGGCATGCAGCAGATCGTGAAGAATATTCTGGGGATATATTCTTGATCGCCGGCTTCCAGCGGGGGAATGGATCGTTTGGCCCCATCGGCTCATCGTTTCCACGAACTCATCAAGGCTCGCCTTGGTGTATGCGCCGAGCACGGAATCTTTGAAGAATCCGGTCAATCCGCCGTGATCGGGGGACTGGCTCCGCAAAAGCAAAAAAGCGTCCCTTATGACTCCGACGTGCTCCACGTCGAAGGGACTGCCCCCCGCCTCCAGGATTACGGGAATCCCCTTCGCCTTCAGCGCGTCGGAGTAGCTTTTATGACGTGGACGGCCGTCGTTTTCCTTCTGCTTGGTGGAGCGCATCAGTATGGCGAAGTCACCCGGCGTCAGCCCTCTTTTCCGCCCGTCGCGCTCGACGTACATGGTTCCAAGCAGTCCGGAGACTCTGTCAGCGACCCATTCGGCCTCGTATT